>JBOFII010000016.1:0-51081 GCA_051650085.1 Formosimonas sp. | reverse complement strand
ACCTTTAGCTTCGCCGCCGAATTTTTTAGTCAAAACAGTGGTGATTGCTGCAGTTAATGTGGTTTTACCGTGATCAACGTGACCAATCGTGCCGACGTTAACGTGGGGCTTGGTCCGTTCGAACTTACCTTTTGCCATGTCAAAACTCCTTTGATGGGCGAAACTATTAAATAGGGATGAATGTGATTTTTGGTGCCCATGGCGGGAATCGGACCCGCGATCTCTCCCTTACCAAGGGAGTGCTCTACCACTGAGCCACATGGGCCTTACGAAGACACATTTGTTATGGAGCGGGAGACGGGAATCGAACCCGCATCATTAGCTTGGAAGGCTAGGGTTCTACCACTAAACTACTCCCGCACTTCTTAAATCGTTAACACTATGGTGGGCAGGGCTGGATTCGAACCAGCGTACTCTGAGAGAACGGATTTACAGTCCGTCGCCTTTAACCACTCGGCCACCTACCCCATGTGAGATTGCAATTATCAGTGGATTTTTAGGCCTTGTCAAGCATGACAAGTAAAATAATTGAAATTTTCACAAAATTTCATCAAAGCACATTAAACTGGCGCAGTTTTTAACCACAAGGTCACTTATGCTATCGCCCAAACGCATTGTTAATGCATTCACATACTCTATCAAAGGCTACAAAAGCGCATGGCAAACCGAGGCGGCGTTTCGCGACAATGTGTCTTTAATTGCCATCGCACAAATTGTGTGTTTATTTTTGCAACCTGCATGGCCGCTGTGGCTGCTGTTTACTGTATGCAATGCACTGATTGTTATGGGTGAGTTATTCAACACCGCAATTGAGTATTTAGCCGACCACATCAGCACCGAACATCATGAATTATTGGGGCGTGCTAAAGATGTCGGCAGCGCAGCAGTCTTTACCGCACTTTTGCTCAACACGGCGGTACTCATGCTGATTGTTTGGCAAGCCGCCAAAGCGATGTAACTTCTTGACTGCGGGCGGCATATAAAACATCCGTTGCATCGAACGCTTTGGCATGTTTGGGTCGGGCGTCCAGCCGTCCAACCACTGTTAAACCCGCCGCGGCAATCCAACTAAGTAACTCATCGCGGCTGCGCAAGCCCAAGCGTTCAGCCAAGTCAGACACAATCAACCAGCCTTCGCCATCGTCGCTCAAATG
The DNA here is from genome assembly GCA_051650085.1 of Formosimonas sp. GTDB lineage: Bacteria > Pseudomonadota > Gammaproteobacteria > Burkholderiales > Burkholderiaceae > Hydromonas. The sequence continues at coordinate 49,927 of JBOFII010000016.1, read as the reverse complement.
CGTGGTTAAGCCAGCCAAAAAACCTTTGAGCATGCGGCTGTTTGGATCGTAAACGGCGTGTTCAATTGGCGCGTTGGCCTTGGCGGGCAACCACGGCGGATTGCAGACAATCAACTGCGCTCCTGCCGCCTGCGCGGGAAACAAGTCAGCCTTGTGCAATTGCACCTGCCCTGTCAAACCCAAACGTTGCAAATTGTCCTGCGCACAAGCCAAAGCGCGTTCATCTTGCTCAATCGCCCACAGCCGCGGCACACCACGACGCGCCAAAATCACCGACAATACGCCCGTGCCCGCGCCAATATCCAATGCCAATTCAAGCCCACTCGGTAACGGCGCATGGGCCACCAAGTCCAAATACTCGCCGCGCACAGGTGAAAACACCCCGTAGTGCGGGTAAATCGACTCGCCCAAAACGTCGATGTGCACACCTCTTTTGCGCCACTCAAATGCGCCAATCAATCCTTGCAACTCACGCAGCGACAGCACCAGCGGTGCACCACCCACGCCCCAAATCTGTTGGCAAGCCAAGGCCACATCGGGGGCACGGCGCAAATGCGCTACATAGTCGCCATCCAACTCAATCAACAACAAGCTCAGCAAGCGTGCCCGCTGAATTTGCGCGGCGCGGTGCTGGTGAAACGCTTCGGTTAAATGGGTGGGTGGCGCAGGCTTTTGGTGTTTATCCAGCCGCCGCGCCAAGGCTTGCAGCAGCAAACGTGCATTTTGAAAATCGCCACGCCACAACATGCCCACACCTTCGGCGGCATAGCGGTGTGCGGCTTGCGCCGACAAAGTGTCATCGACCACCACCACACGCTTGGGTGGATTTGCGCCTGATTCAGACTGCCAACGCGCACTGCGCTCTTGGCCGTTTTCGTGCCAGTTGATTATTTTTTCCATGCCGCATCATAACAAAACCCCCGCACTGGGCGAGGGTTTTTATGGGTTATTTCAAATCTTGACTGACCACTGGCGGCCCTTTGAACGATTGGCGCACCCCTGCAAACCACAAAATCAGAAGCAACGCTGCTAAGCCAAGCACCAAATACAAAACCTTTTCATTCGGCGGTTGTATACCAACAAAAGCCAAAACCACCCCGCCAATCATCGCCAGCACCGCAACCAACTTAGACGCGCCGCCCAAATTGAACGGCCCTTTGTGCGTCCATGTTTTGCCCTCGGCAAACAAGCCTGCGACCACGGGCGAGACATACGAGATGTACAACAACACCGCCGCACCCGTGGCCAGCACCGCGTAAGCGTCGCCATACAAAGTTGCCGCAAACACCGCAAAAGCCGAGACCCAAATCGCCGCCACAGGCGTGCTGTGCGTTGGATGCACCGCTTTGAGCGCATCAGATGCAGGCAAGCCGCCGTCCCGCGCAAAGGCGTACATCATGCGCGAAGTGGAGGTCAAACAAGCCAAGCCACACAAAAAGTTCGCCACAAAAATCCCAATGCTCAAAATCGCATTGAGCGCGGGTGGCAAATTGGCAAACAACGCACTTAAAAAGCCAAACCCTTGCTTGACGCCATCATCCACGCTGCTCATGGTCAATACAAAAGTCGCCACCATAATGTAACCAAACAATACCGACCAAAACACCGCGCGTAAAATCCCGCGTGGCACATTGACAGGTGCGTTTTTGGTTTCTTCCGAAGTGTGCGCCGACGCGTCAAACCCTGTAATCGTGTAAGTCGTCAACAACAAACCGAGCAAAAAAGCCATGCCCGCGCCGCTCGCATCTGGCCACAGACTGCCCTCTGTCCCTGTGTAATTGTGGAAGGTTGTCAAACGCGACCAGTCCAATGGTACGGGACTGTAGGCCAACAGACTGCCAATCATCAAAACGGTGACGGCAAAAATCAAATAGCCCGACAAATCCGTCAACATGCTGGTGAGTTTAATCCCGCGATGGTTCAAAAACGCCTGAATCGCCGTAATCGCCGCAACAAACAGCACGGCTTCGGTTTTGCCTAAGCCGTCCACATCAATGCCCATCAACGGTGCGACCAAGGTTTTGAAGAAAAAGTCATACACGCCAAAATTCACCGAAGCGGTGACAAAAATCAAGCCGAGTAAATTGAACCACGCGGTCGCCCAGCCCCAGCCTTTGCCGCCCAAAATCGAGCCCCAATGGTACAGTGCGCCTGCGGTCGGATACGCCGAGGCAATTTGCGCCATCGCCGCGGCCACCACCAGCGCAAAGCCCGCGCCAACCAGCCAGCCGATGCCGACCGACGCGCCGCCCCCCGCGCTCAAGGCCATCGGAAACGCGCCAATCCCGCCCGCCAAAATGCAAATAATCGAAAAGGAAATCGCAAAGTTGGAAAAGCCGCCCATGCGCCGTTCCAACTCTTGTTTATAGCCCATTTTTTCTAGCGCACGTACATCATCATCCATCTGGGTACTCATTTTGTTCTCCTGAAAAGGTCATAAAACGAAACGATTCAACTACTTACAGCACACCCGCCACAGCATTGCACATAATCTGCGCGTAATCAGCGGGCGTTAACTCAATCGGGTTGCCGCCATCTGAAGCATCTTGCTTGGCCATTTGGCCGATTTCATCGGCGCGTTCGGCGTTCACGCCGATTTCAGCCAAGGTATGCGGTATCTTTAATTCGCTCCGCAAGTCCAAAATCCACTGCATGAAACTGTCAAAACTCGGATTCGGCAAATCCAAATACCGCGCTGCATCGGTCAAATGCCGCTCAATCCCGCTGCGGTTGCGCAGCAAAACGTAGGGTAAAAGCACCGCGTTGGCCAGCCCGTGATGCGTGTTGTACACCGCGCCAATCGGGTGCGCCAGCGCGTGCACGCCGCCCAAACCCTTTTGAAATGCGGTCGCGCCCGCGATTGAGGCGACCAACATGTGCGCCCGCGCCTCGATGTTGCCCCCGTCATGATAGGCGACAGGCAGCCAATCTTTGACCATTTTCATGCCTTCCAAACCCACACCAGCGGCCATAGGATGGTAAAACGGCGAGCAATACGCCTCCAAGTTGTGCACCAGCGCGTCCACGCCTGTGGCGGCGGTCAAATGTGGCGGCAAACCCGCGGTGAGTTCGGGGTCGGCCAAAACCCGTGGCGGCAACATGGCGGCGTGAAAAATAATCACTTTGCGATGCGCGGCTTCTTCAATAATCACCGAAGCGCGGCCGACTTCAGAACCCGTGCCCGACGTGGTCGGCACGGCAATCACTGGCGCCATAGCGGCGACGTTGACGCGCAAATAATTGTCGCCAATGTCTTCAAAATCCCACAGCGGGCGATTTTGCCCAACCATCAAACCGACCGCCTTGCCGACATCCAGCGCACTGCCCCCGCCCACCGCGACAATGCCGTCGTGCCCGCCCGCTTTAAACGCCGCCACGCCCGCCTCAACGTCGCGCCCAACTGGGTTGGGCGACAAGTCGCACCACAGCGCAGCGCTCATGCCTGCGTCTTTGAAAATTTGCCGCACCGTTTCCATCACGGGTAACTTAGCCAGCCCAGCATCGGTGATGATGAGCGGCTTTTGGATGTTCAATTCGGCGCACAAACTGGGCAACTCGCTCACGCGGCCTGCACCAAAACGGATGGATGTGGGGTAATTCCAATTGCCTCGTAATTGCATGATTAACCTTTCAAATGAAATGATTTGACGCGCGTGAGTTGCGCATAGCCCAAAATCGACAGCGACACGCCGCGCCCGGTGTCTTTCACGCCCGTCCACGCCAGCGCGGGGTCAAGGTAGTCGCAGCGGTTCATAAACACCGTGCCCGTTTCAACTTGATTGGCAATCCGCTCGGCACGCGCCATGTCACGCGTCCAAATGGACGCGGTTAGGCCATAATCGCTGTCGTTCATCAGCGCAATCGCCTCGTCGTCCGAGGCCACCGACATGATGCCAATCACCGGCCCAAAACTCTCCTCGCGCATCACACGCATGCTGTGGTTGACGTTGGTCAGCACCTGTGGCGATAAATACGCGCCGTCGTTCGGCACGCCAAAATGCGCAGAGTCAATGTGCGCGACCGCGCCTGCGGCCACGGCCTCGTTGATTTGCCCCTTAATGAATTCAGCCGCACTGGCGCGAACGACGGGGCCTAAATTGGTGCTCGCGTCCAACGGGTTGCCCAATTTATATTGCTTGGTCAGCGCGACAAACTGCGCGACAAACGCGTCATACAGCGAGGCGTGCACGTAAATGCGCTCAATCCCGCAGCACGATTGGCCTGAGTTAAAAAACGCGCCATCGACTAAATTTTCAACCGCGCTGGCCAAGTCTGCGTCGTCGCACACATACGCAGGGTCTTTGCCGCCCAACTCCAAACCCATACCGATGAAGCGGTCTGCCGCCGCCTGCACAACTTTGTGGCCGCCCGCCACCGAGCCTGTGAAGGCGACAAAATCAACTTGCGAGGCTTGAATCAGCGCCGTGGTCGCGTCGTGATCCAGAAACAAGGTCTGAAAAACCCCGCTGGGCAAACCTGCCGCTTGAAACGCGTCGTCAAAAAATTTCGCCACCAGTGGGGTTTGCGAGGAGTGTTTCAAAATCACCGTATTGCCCGCAGCCAGTGCGGGCATCAAGGTGTTGACCGTGGTCAAAAACGGATAATTCCACGGCGGCAAAATCACCACCGTCCCCAACGGCTCACGGCGCAAAAAGCGCGTAAAGCCCTCTTTCGGTTCAGGTTGAATGTCGGCCATGCCTTGCTCGGCAATTGAGAGCATGTAGCGCGAGCGCTCTTCCAAACCGCGCACCTCGCCTGCGCACTGCGCAATCGGTCGTCCGATTTGCTGGGCAATCGACAGCGCAATCGCATCTTTTTGCGCCACCAGCCAATCCACCGCGCGACTGACGAGGGCAACCCGCTGTGCCAGCGGCGTGTTGCGCCATGCTTTTTGCGCGGTTTGGGCAGCGGCCAGCGCGGCCTGCATTTGCGCGGGCGTGCTGTAGGTTTGCGTCAGCAGCACACTACCGTCGACGGGGGTAATGACATCAAATGTAGTTGGGTTCATCAAAATTCCTCATAGTTGTTGTTGCAAAAAAGTAAGTTTTCACTTTTTGGGTTTAAATGAATTCAAAATACCGCCGACGCTCCCAGTCGGTCACATGCCGCTGAAACTCGCGCTCTTCCCACTCGCGGCTGGCTGCATAGTGGTCCACAAAATCGTCGCCCAGCCATTCACGTGCAGCAGTGCTGGCGCGTAGATTTTGCGCGGCTTGCCACAGCGAGCGCGGCAATTTGAGATGCTCAGGCGGGGCAATCGCATAGCCGTTGCCCGTGATGGGCGCGGAGGGCTCAATCGCGTGCTCTACACCATACAAACCCGCCATCAACGCGGCGGCCATTGCCAAATAAGGGTTGGTGTCCGCGCCTGCGACGCGAAACTCGACCCGCTGCGACTTGGCACTGCCTTGGATGACCCGAAAACCCACGGTGCGATTGTCCACGCCCCACGTGGCGGTGGTCGGCGCCCAATAACCCGGCACGAGGCGGCTGTAACTGTTGATGGTGGGGGCGGCCAAGGCCATGAGTTGTGGGGTTAAGGCTTGCATGCCGCCCACAAAATGCCGCATGGTCGCGCTCATGCGATGCTCGGCGGTTTCGTCAAAAAACGCGGTCGAGCCGTCTAAATGCTTGAGCGACATGTGAATATGGCCGCCTTGCCCCGAAAAGTCTCGATGCCATTTGGCCATAAAACTCGCCACGCGGTTTTGCCGCTGCGCCACGACTTTACTGAAGGTTTTGAACAATGCGGCGTTGTCGGCGGCAACCAAGGCTTGGTCAACCGTGAGCGCGGCTTCTAATTGACCTGGCCCCGTTTCTTCGTGCAGCCCTTCCAGCGGCATGTTCATGGCCGCGCACACGTTTAATAATTCTTTGTAAAAATCGGTATTGACCGAGTTGCGCAGCACTGAGTAACCCGCGTTGCCGACGCCGAGCGGTTTGATGTTGAGGTAATCTTTGGCGATGAGTGCGTCGTGCGGCTCATCGGTGACCAAAAACTCGTACTCCACCCCAGCAAAAGCCTCAAAACCCATGGCGTGACAACGCGCCAAGACTTTTTTGAGCATGCCGCGCGGGCACAAACACTCCAAATGCCCCGCAAACTCGGCTTGCCAAAACAAAATATCAGGCTCAGTCGGCATTTCGCGGCAGGTGTCGGGCAAAATCCGCACCATTGCGTCGGCGTAACCTTTTTGCCAGCCTGTCAACGTGGTGTTGTCGTACATTTGATCGTCGACATCCCAGCCGAGCACGACATCGCAAAAGCCAAAGCCGCCCTCCAATGAGGCTAAAAATTTATTAACCGACATGTATTTGCCGCGCATCATGCCGTCAACATCGTAAACGCCGACTTTGACTTGTGTGATGTTGCGCTCGGCGATAATCGCGTGAACATCAGAAATGGTTTTGACTTCGTGGGCTTGCATGTTGTCTCCAATTAATTTTGATTTTGAATAACATCCATCCCGCAAAGCGTCGGTCAAGTTCAGCTGTCGTGGCTAAGCATGATGTGCCGCGGACAGGTGTAGTCTTCTAACGCGTAGCTGGATAAATCTTTGCCGTAGCCCGAATGCTTCAAGCCGCCATGCGGCATTTCGGACACCAGCATAAAGTGGGTGTTGACCCATGTGCAGCCGTATTGCAATTTGGCCGACACGCGCATGGCGCGGCCTGTATCGCGCGTCCACACGCTGGAAGCCAAACCATAATCGGACTGGTTGGCCAAGCGCACCACATCGTCTTCGTTGTCAAACACCGTCACCGACACCACAGGGCCAAACACTTCGCGGCGCACGATTTCATCGTCGTTGCGCGTATTGGCAATCACGGTCGGCGCGTAAAAAAAGCCGTTGCCGTCGAGTCGATGCCCGCCCGTGGTGATTTCAATGTGTTTTTGCATGGCCGCGCGTTCGACAAAACTCGCCACGCGCTCTTGTTGGCGTTGCGAGATGAGCGGGCCCATTTCGAGCTGTTCACTGCTCAAATGTGCGCCCGTTTGAATCGAGCCGACCGCCGCGCTCAAGCCTGCGACGAACTTGTCGTACACCTTTTTTTGCACATAAATGCGGCAAGCGGCGGTGCAGTCTTGCCCCGCGTTGTAAAAACCAAATACTTTAATGCCTTCAATCGCCGCTTCAAGATTGGCGTCGTCAAACACAATCACAGGGGCTTTGCCGCCCAACTCCAAGTGGGTGCGTTTGAGGGTTTTGGTGGCCGCTTCGAGCATTTTTTGCCCCGTGCTGATGTCGCCCGTGAGCGAAATCATGCGCACATTGGGGTGATTGACCAACGGCGAGCCGACCGATTCGCCGCGCCCTGTCACCACATTGACCACGCCTTTAGGCAAAACCTCGGCCAAATGTTGCGCCAAAGCCAGCGCGGTGAGCGGGGTTTGCTCGGACGGCTTGAGGACAATCGTGTTGCCCGCAGCAATCGCGGGGGCGAGTTTCCACGCGGCCATGAGCAGCGGGTAGTTCCACGGCGCAATTGAGGCCACCACGCCAATCGGGTCGCGGCGAATAAAACTCGTGAAGCCTTTTAAGTATTCGCCCGCCAACGGGCCGGTTTGCTGGCGCACTGCGCCTGCAAAAAAGCGAAACACATCGGCAATTGCGGGAATCTCGTCGTTGCGAGCGCAGTTAATCGGCTTGCCGCAATTGATGGATTCCAATTGTGCGAGTCGCTCGCCATTGGCTTCAATCCAATTGGCCACGCCGAGCAAAATATCGCCGCGCTCTTTGGGCGACGTTTCGCGCCAAGCGTCAAACGCTTCAGATGCGGCGGCCACTGCGGCATCAACCTGCTCTGGCGAGGCTTCGTTGACCTCGCACACCTGCTCGCCCGTCGCGGGGTTGACAATCGACTCGGCGCGGCCGTGGCCTTGCACGAGTTGGCCGTTGATTAAAAGTGCGTTGGGGTACATAGCGTTCTCCAGTTAAATAAAGTCAATCGCGGTCTTGTTCACCCAAGCGATACGCGACATACACGGGAATCAGGGTCAAAATCATCACAACAGTCGCCACCACATTGGTCACGGGTCGCTCACGCGGGCGGAACAATTCGTTGAACATCCAAATCGGCAGGGTTTTGTCCGCACCAGCGGTGAACAGCGTCACAATCAATTCATCAAACGACAGCGCAAAAGCCAGCAAAGCCGCCGCCAACAAAGCCGAGCGCATATTAGGCAACATGACGTGCACAAAAGTTTGCCACGGGTTCGCGCCCAAATCCATTGACGCCTCGACCATCGACCACGGCATGCGGCGCAAACGCGCCACCACATTGTTGTAGACCACCACAATACAAAACGTGGTGTGCCCAATCACAATCGTCCATGTCCCCAGCGACCAGCCCAGACTGCGAAAAGTCGTGAGCAAAGCCAAGCCCGTCAAAATCCCAGGTAATGCTATCGGCAAAATAAACAGCACACTCGCGCTGTCTTTAAAGCGCCACTGCAAGCGGCTCAAAGCCAGCGCGGCCAACGTGCCCAAAACCAGCGCACAACTGGTGGCGATTAAGGCCACTTTGACCGACAGCCACAACGCTGCGCCGACATCTGGCCGACTCAAGGCCACGCCAAACCACTTGGTCGTTAAGCCAGTCAACGGAAAAGCAAACGTAATGTCATCGACCGTAAACGCATACAACGCAATGGTCAACAGCGGCAAATAAATAAACCCAACCACAAAGTAGCTCAGCAAGCGCAACACAACGATTCGATTAAAGCGCATCAAAAGCCCCCAATCGTTTGGCTAAACTTAAATACAACAAAATCAAGACAATCGGTGCAATCGAAAACGCAGCGGCCAGCGGCAAATTGCCCACCGTGCCTTGCTGCACATAAACCATCATGCCAATAAAATACCCTGGTGCGCCGACCACTTGTGGGATGATGTAGTCGCCCAAAGTCAGGGAAAACGTAAAAATCGAACCTGCGGCTACCCCAGGAACCGCCAGCGGCAGCGTGACATCTTTAAACGCACGCCACGGCGTTGCGCCCAAGTCGGCAGCAGCGTTGCGTAAATTTTGCGGCACGCGCTCCAAGGCCGAGACAATCGGCAACACCATAAACGGCAGCCACATATACACAAACACCACAAACATGCCCAAATACGATGAGGCCAGCGTCGCCCCACCCACGGCGGGCAAGGTCAAAAACCACTCCAAAACCCCAGTCAAGCCAACTTTATCAAGCGTCCAATAAAGCAAACCCTCTTTGGCCAGCAGCACGCGCCAGCCGTAAATTTTGACCAAATAACTGAACCACATCGGTGCCATCACACTCATGTACAACCACGCCCGCTCGCGCTTGCTGGCGTGAAACACCAAATAATACACCAACGGAAAGGCCAGCACCGCACACGCCACCGACACCACCACGGCCATCCCCGAAGTGCGCAAAATGATGTCAATGTGCGCAGGCTCGGTGAGCAACTTTTTAAACGTCGCCAATGATGGCTCGTACAGGATTGTGCCGCTAAAATCATCCAGCGAATAAATGCTTTGCCCCAACAAGGCAAACAACGAACCCAAATACGCCACACCCAGCCACAACAGCGCGGGAAACAACAGCAACAATAAACCCCAAGTGTTGCGGCGGCTCAAACTCAAGCCACTCATGACGCACCTTTAAGCAGCACCATTTGCGCCGCATCCCAACTGAGCCAAACGGTTTGCCCCTCGCGCAAGTCGCGCACCTGCGCCTCCATGCTGGGGCGCGAGACCAAAATCACGCTACCGTCCGCCGTCTCGCACTCAAAACGCACCTGCGCTCCTTGATACAACCGCGCGGCAATGCGTGCTTGCACTTTGACCGCATCACTAGGCTCTTGCGTGCTGATTGCAATGTATTCGGCACGAATCGCTGCCGAAGTCGGCAATTGCAACTGCGCTTGCAACGCGCCCGCCAACACATTGGCACTGCCGACAAACTGCGCGACAAACGCCGTGGCGGGCTGGTTGTACAGCACTTCGGGCGGCGCGACCTGCTCAATGCGCCCCTCGTTGAACACCGCCACCGAGTCGGCCATCGACAAGGCCTCGCCTTGGTCGTGGGTCACATAAATAAAGGTAATGCCCAGTCGCTGTTGCAATTGGCGCAACTCGGCCTGCATCGATTCGCGCAATTTCAAATCCAGCGCCCCCAAAGGCTCGTCGAGCAATAAAATTTGCGGCTCATTGACCAATGCCCGCGCCAGTGCCACGCGTTGGCGTTGCCCGCCCGACAAAGCCGAGGGTTTGTGGCTCTCGCGCCCTGTCAGTTGCACGACATTGAGCATTTCAAGGGCTTTTTGGTGCCGCTCGGTTTTGCCCATGCCTTTGATTTTTAGGCCATACGCGACGTTGTCCAAAATCGACAAGTGCGGAAACAACGCGTAATCTTGAAACACCGTATTGACAGGCCGCCGATACGGCGCGACATTTTGAATCGGTGTGCCGCGCAGTTTGACTTCGCCGTGCGTCGGCTGGTCAAATCCCGAAATCAAACGCAAGCTGGTGGTTTTGCCTGAGCCTGAGGGCCCTAACATCGCAAAAAACTGCCCCTCGCCGACCGCGAAATTCACATCTTTCAACGCAAAACTGCTGCCGTATTGGCGAGAGACTTGGTTAAACGTGATAATCGACATTACTTTTTGCCCATAATGCCAATGTAATCGGTGCTCCATGTCGCGTAAGGCACGCATTTGCCGTCTTGAGTTTTGCAATCGGCCACAGGGGTTTTCCAAAAATGGATTTTGTCGAAATTATCAATCCCGTTGGTTTTGCAGCCTTGCTCACCCAGCAAGGCATTGCCTTTGCACGCATCAGGCACAACGGGCACTGAGCCAAACCATGCGGCCACATCACCTTGGGTTTTCGGGCTAATCGACCATTCCATCCATTTGTACGCGCAGTTCGGGTGTTTGGCATCGGTGGCCAACATGGTGGTGTCGGCCCAGCCTGTCGCGCCTTCGGCGGGAATCGTTGAAGCAATCGGTTGTTTGGCGGCAATCAATTGATTGACTTGGAATGGCCACGCGCCTGACGCGACAATCCCTTCTTTGCTGAAGTCTTCAATTTGCACCGTGGTGTCGTGCCAGTAACGCTGTATCAATGGTCGTTGACCTTGCAACAGTTCCAGCGCGGCTTTGTATTGTGCTTCGTTCAATTCATACGGGTCTTTGATGCCCAATTCAGGCTTTTTCGCCATCAAATACAACGCTGCATCGGCAATGTAAATCGGCCCGTCAAAGGCTTGCACGCGGCCTTTGTTGGATTTACCGTCAGGCAATTTTTGCTCTTCAAACACCACCGACCACGACGTGGGCGCGGTTTTGAACACTTTGCTGTTGTACATCAATACATTCGGCCCCCATTGGTAGGGCGTGCCATAGTGTTTACCGCCGACGGTGTGCCACGGCGCATCGGCCAAGCGTTTGTCGATTTTGGCATACGATGGAATCAAGGCCGTGTTGATTTCTTGGACTTTTTTACCCGCCACCAAACGCAATGACGCATCGCCCGATGCGGTGACCAAATCGTAACCGCCTTGATTCATCAGCGCGACCATTTCATCGGACGTGCCTGCGGTTTTGACGGTGACTTTACAACCTGAATCGGCCTCAAACTTGGTGACCCAATCGTAGCCTTTGTCGGTTTCGCCGCGCTCAATGTAACCCGGCCATGCGACAATGCTCAACGCGCCTTCGCCCGCGCCGATGCTTTGCGGCAACGTGCTGGCGGCAGGAGCAGGGGCTGCGCCAGCCGCGGGCTTGGCGGGCTCAACTTTGGCAGGCTGGCAGGCCGCCAAAACGGCACTCAGCAAAGTCAGATGAAAAATGTGTTTGGTTTGCATGGTATTCTCTTAAATTGTGTGTTAATGATGGGCGCAGTATAAACAGCATGATACACAAGTTGCCATTTGAAAAAATGTATTGAACCTATTAGGGAAAACCTAATAATATACGAAGTAGTCATATGAGAAATTAAAATGTCTAACTTTAGCCTCAAACAACTCCGCCATTTTTTGGCTGTCGCGCAAACCGAATCTTTTGCGCAGGCCTCGCGCATCATTCATTTATCCACGCCTGCGTTATTTGAGTCGATTCATCAGCTCGAAAATGATTTGGGGGTTGAGTTGTTCATCCGCGAGCGGCACACGGTGCGTTTATCGCCCAAGGGTCATCAATTCATCGAACACGCGCAAGCCGTGATTGACGCGGCGCGTGAGGCCGAGCACAGCTTGAACACCAGTGAATCGCACCAAACGGGCGAGCTGTTGATTGGCGCGACGGCCAGTGTGACGGGGTATTTTTTGCCGCGCCTGCTCGAGCCATTCAAACGGCTGTATCCGCAAGTGCGGGTCAAAATCATTGAGGACCGCCGCGATTACTTGGAGCATTTGCTGCTCAATGGCGAGTTGGATATTGCGCTGCTGCTGGGCACATCGGCCGAATATGCAGCCAGTTTTGGCAGCCACGTGATGCTGCGCTCACCGTGGCAAGTTTGGCTGTCGCTCAACCACTCGCTGACCGCAGAAAAAAATGTGCAATTGGCGCAACTGATTCACGAGCCGTGGATTTTGCTCAAGTCCGACGAGTTGAGCGAGCGGTTGGCGACGCTGCAAAATTTGATGTTCAAAAAACAACCGCGCCTGCGCACCGACTGGCTAGAAAATTGCATCCGCACCGAATCGGTCGAGGCTGTGCGCAGTTTGGTGGCGGCGGGGCAAGGAATTTGCCTGCTGCCCGATTATTTATTTCGTCACTGGTCGCTGGAGGGCACGCGGCTGGAGGCGCGTCCAATTAGCCCGATTGGCAACAGCGAGTTTGCCGACACCGTGGGTTTGTATTGGCGACAAGGCGCGGCAATTTCACCCTACCTTAAGCATTTGATTCGCTTGGCGCGTTAAGCGTTTGCGGCACAGTTTGGTTGAAGTATTCATAATTGATTTCCAACACGCCCGCCGCATTGGTGCGCAACACATCAACAAACTGATGACCACGCAGCACCTGCTCATGCGTGTAAAGGTGACGTGAGCGAATTTCTTGCGTGATGGACTCGTCATTGCCCACAATCATCAACACAAAGCCAATATTGCGCGCCACATAATCTTCAGCCGTCAAACCATACAGCGGGCTGCGCTCGTCCAAGTGGTGAAAAATCATCCATGTCAAAATAAACAGGGGTTGATTGTTGCGCACCAAATTCAATTCCTCAACACGGCGGAATTTTTGCCCTTCGGCGGTCACTTCATCATGCAGCAGCCACAGCCGCGCCGTGGCGTCGGAAATGGTGTTCAACCGCTCGTTCGCCACCCGCAACATCAAGGTGGGCTGCCCATCATGCTGCCCCAATACAATCGCGTCGCTGGCCAAAATCCGCACCCGCGGTCGTGCAAAGCGCGCAAAAATCAACCCCGTCAACACCGCGCTGAACAACAAACCAACAAAGGTCTCGCAACTGGCCACCACGTGCGCATAATCGGTTTCGGGATGCATGTCGCCATAACCCACCGTAGCCAAAGTTTCGATGGAAAAATAAATCACATGCCACGGCTTGCCATCGGGCAAATTGCCAACCGAGCCTGTTTGCAGGGCAAATAAACCCGCAAAAATAAAATTCACCACCAAAAAAACCAACAACGCCGAGGCCATAAACACAGGCCAACTCACCGTCATACAGCCATGATAAAAGTCCGCAAATAAATTGCGTGATGCCCCCAGCGCAATCGCGTCACGCCCCGCTAAATGCACCTTGCGGCGATTACGTTCAACCATTTTCACTCCTTCATTCATCAATGCTTGTCATTTCAAGCGTTTTTACTTATAGTACCCCCTGCATACAGCAAAGGTTACTCATGACGCAACTCCTCACCGTCGCGCAGGTCGCGCACGAACTGCAACTCCACCCCGACACCATTCGCCGCTGGGAAAAAAAGGGCTTGATTAAGTCGCACCGCGATGCCAACAACCACCGCGTGTTTGCCATCGACGAAGTCAATCGCGTGCACATGCAGCAACAGCAGCCGCACGAAGCGCATTTTAGCGTGTTGCACGCCGACTCGCCCAGCGCATTTCAATCCATCGAACTGTTTGCAGGCGCGGGCGGCTTGGCCTTGGGCTTTGAAAACGCAGGTTTGCAGCACAGTTTGTTGGTCGAACTCGACAAACACGCCGCCGCCACCTTGTCGCTCAACCGCCCCGACTGGCCCATCGTGCACGCCGACGTGCGCAATGTCGACTACGCCAACACCGCCGCCGACGTGGTCACTGGCGGCTTTCCATGCCAAGCCTTCAGCTACGCGGGCCACCGCATGGGCTTTGAAGACACGCGCGGCACGCTGTTTTTTGAATTCGCCCGCTGCGTCGCGCAAACCCAGCCCAAAATCATTGTCGGCGAAAACGTGCGCGGCCTGCTCAACCACGACGGCGGCAAAACCCTCAAAGTCATGCTCGACGTGCTCGACGAACTCGGCTACGACACCGCCTACCGCGTCCTGCGCGCCCAGTATTTTGACGTCGCGCAAAAACGCGAACGCTTGGTGATTATCGGCCTGCGCCGCGACTTTGCAGGCGACTTTATTTTTCCCAAAGAGCAAGCCTACATCGTCCCCCTGCGCACCGCGCTCAAAGACGTGCCCGCCAGCGACGGCGCGAAATACACCGAAAAAAAATTCGCCGTCATGCACAAAATCCCCGAAGGCGGCTACTGGCGCGACCTCTCCGACGCCGAACAACGCGACTACATGGGCGCGAGTTACTTTCATGGCGGCGGCAAAACAGGCATGGCGCGGCGACTGGCGTGGAACGAACCCTCGCTCACCCTCACCTGCAACCCCGCGCAAAAACAAACCGAACGCTGCCACCCCAGCGAAACCCGCCCACTCACCGTGCGCGAATACGCGCGGATTCAAAGTTTCCCCGACCTCTGGCAGTTTTCAGGCTCAACCAACGTGCAATACAAACAAATCGGCAACGCCGTCCCCGTCAACCTCGCCTACCACATCGCCCGCTGCGTGCGCGCGATGCTGGAGGGGCGGTTTGATGGGGAGAGTATGGTGGCGGTGGGGCGTCGCGAAGATGAGACTTACAACACATCCTGCAAATAGATAATCTCAATTTTATCGCTTGAAGTAAAGCCAGCATCATTGGTCAATATAAACTGACAACCAGCATTTCGTGCGGTGGCGTAGTGCAGGGCATCAATCAATTTCATGCCTTGCTTAGCCGCCAATTGTGCCGCCAACTCAAACGCTTTGGTGTTGTGCGGCAATACCGTAATGAACTCGTCGTCACTAAAAAATGCCTGAAAGTCCTGTATCCGCTCAATGTCATCGGTTTGGTAGGGCTTGTACATGGTTTCGGCAACGGCTGCGTCTCCCGTGTACGCCAACGATAAACCATCGTTGAACATCTGAAAAAACGGCACAACCGCATCGAAGTACCGCTCATGCCGCTCTAAAAAATAAACGAAAATGTTGGTATCAACGTAAACACGCTGCCCTTGTATGCGGGACAACACCGCGCTTATCTTATCCATGATGCGCGAATTTGGCTGAGTGTTTCATCGATCGCTTCAGGCGTATCGCCCCACACCCCTTTGCCCACACCCGCGAATGACATAATGTCACGCTTGGCCGCGTGGCGTTTTTTAGGAATGAGCATGAGCACACCATTGGCCAATGTCGCTTCCACCGAATCATTGGTTAAAACATGGTTTTTGATGCGCCACTCTTGTAAGAGCTCCGCTGGAATGGTCACTTGACCTTTATCCCGTAATTTGACCTGTGGCATGATGGCTACCTTTATAAGTAAGAAATTAGAAAATAAATCTTACCTATGATTTTATGCTTTTTGGGGAAAATTGCAAATGCTTTGTAAAATATATGTGTGGTTTTGGTGCACAAAAACTGCACCATTACTTGTGCTTGTTTTTAGCGGGAACCCAAGGACGTATGTAACAAAGACAAGCAAAGGCTTTGCGTTTGTCTGGATTCCCGCTAAAACCATGCTGGAATGACAAATGGCTTATTTTTAAAGAAACCACTTTACCTACTAAAATAATTCGATAAAAAATTTTGAATTACGCTTTTACATGATAAGAGACGTGCATCACTTAAGAACGCAATACTTGAGATACATCTTACAAAAGCTCGACTGATTCAATCTTTAATGTATAATTCATTTGGCCACTCACAAAAAAGGATCACATGAACATCAAAGAAACAATCGCATCGGCTGGGCGTAACCGACATACAATCATCATCACAGCCAGAGAAGATGATGGAACAATCGAAAAACGCGAAGCTGAACCATACGGCTATCGAATTACTGGTGGAACAGAGAAATTCTTCTGCTACGACATCGCCAAGAATGGTACACGAAACTTCCATGTGCACAAGATTATTTCCGTTGAGGAAACCAGCAATTCGTTCGAGCCACGTTGGGACGTTGAAGTGTAGCTCTAACCCATAGGCGAATTCGCGCAGCAATCCGCCGCATGGTTTCAAAAATCCAAACCGTATCAACCTACGCCGCAAACGTCTTTTCAAAAAAATCCACCAGCCGCACTTGACTCGCCAGTGGGCCGACCGCGCGGGTTTTGTCGGTTAATACGCGCTCAATCAACTCGGGCAGCACGGCGTACAGTTGCGCCAGTGCGCCGTGCTCGCCTGTGACTAAATCGTAAAAACTCACGCCGTCGATTTCGATGATGCGTTCGTGTTCGGCTTTTTTGCTGCGGTTGCTGTTGTCCGATGGGGTGAAGCAGCGGTGTATGCGTTCGGGTTTGGCGGCGATGATGGTGACGTAGTAGGCGGTGTAGCCGCGGTATTTGGAGGTTTTGCCGTTGACGGCGAGGTTGAGTTCTTCATACACGTCTTTGAGGCTTGAGCCTTTGACGGTGTTGTATTTGTTTTTGATTTCGGCAACCATCTGCCGCTCGTCGTTGACCCAGTCGATGAAGTTCTCCGCAGGAATGCTGCAGCCTTGCACGCTGGACAAAACCGCTTGGTGAAAATGACCGAGCGCGTTTTGTAAGGTTTTTTGCGCTTGGCGGCGTTGCTCGGCGATGAGCCATTCGTCCAGCGTCATGCCTTGCACGCTGGCATCAAACAGGGCAGAAAATGGATCAAGGCCGTTGCGTGCCTCGTCTTTTTCGGCTTTGACCATGCCCGCCAAGCCTTTGTCAACCACGCGGGTGACGTGGCGCAATAAGTCAGCGGTGCCAATCCAACTCAATTTTGTCATGCGTCCAGCCCCAACTCGCCCCACAGGTCATCGACTTTGCGTTTGACCGCGTCGGTCATGACAATCGGCGTGCCCCATTCGCGGTTGGTTTCACCCGCCCATTTATTGGTGGCGTCCAGCCCCATTTTTGAGCCCAAGCCCGATACAGGCGAGGCAAAATCGAGGTAATCAATCGGCGTGTTGTCGACCAGCGTGGTGTCGCGCGTCGGATCCATGCGGGTGGTGATGGCCCACATGACCTCATTCCAATCGCGCACATTGATGTCGTCATCAACCACAATGATGAATTTGGTGTACATGAATTGCCGCAAAAACGACCAAATGCCAAACATCACGCGTTTGGCGTGGCCTGCGTATTGTTTTTTGATTGACACCACGGCCATGCGGTAACTGCAGCCTTCGGGCGGCAAATAAAAATCAATGATTTCGGGGAACTGCTTTTGCAAAATTGGCACAAACACTTCGTTCAACGCCACGCCGAGCACGGCTGGCTCGTCAGGCGGTTTGCCCGTGTAAGTGCTGTGGTAAATCGGGTTTTGGCGCATGGTGATGCGCTGCACGGTGAGCACGGGAAAGGTCTCTTGCTCGTTGTAGTAGCCCGTGTGGTCGCCATACGGGCCTTCGAGCGCGGTCTCGTTGGGCATCAAAACGCCTTCGAGCACGATTTCGGCGTTGGCGGGCACGGTCAAATCATTGCCGATGCACTGGGTCAGCACCGTGCGCCCGTGGCGCAAAAGCCCCGCAAATTGGTACTCCGACAAGGTGTCGGGCACGGGCGTGACCGCACCCAAAATCGTCGCAGGGTCGCAGCCCAAAACCACGCTAATCGGAAACGGCGTGTTGGGGTGCGCCAAACAATGGTCGCGAAAATCCAGTGCGCCGCCACGGTGCGCCAACCAACGCATGATGACTTTATTGCGCGATAGCACCTGTTGGCGGTAAATGCCGAGGTTTTGCCGTGTTTTGTGCGGCCCACGCGTGACCACCAAACCCCACGTGATGAGCGGCGCAACGTCACCAGGCCAGCAGTGCTGAATCGGAATTTGGCTCAAATCCACCGCATCGCCCTCCAGCACCACTTCGTGGACAGCGGCGTTTTTGACCATTTTGGGGCGCATGTCCCACACCGCTTTGACCATTTCACCCAATTTGCCGATGTCCTTCAAACCCGCAGGCGGCGTGGGTTCTTTGAGCGCGGCAAGCAGTGCGCCGATGTCGCGCAAGGCCGAGGTGTCGTCCGCACCCATGCCCAGCGCCACGCGCTCAGGCGTGCCAAACAAGTTGGCCAACACGGGCATGCTATAGCGCGTCGTGCCGTCGGTGACGTTTTCAAACAACAGCGCAGGCCCGCCCGCTTTGAGCACGCGGTCGGCGATTTCGGTCATCTCCAAAATCGGTGAGACGGGTTGGCGGATGCGTTTAAGCTGGCCGATTTTTTCCAGTTGGGCGATGAAGTCGCGTAAGTCGGTGTAGTGCATGGTGTTCTCGTTGAGATAGATGGCGGTATTATAAGCCCGCCACATGCTAAAAACACCATCAATGACTCGCTTGAGCGTCAACTCTATTGAAAATATTGCAACTCTTGCGGCGACGTTTGCTTAAAACTATCCTTGGTTTTAACAAGATTCAACTGGGTTCGAATATGACTTGGCATGTGTTGTTGCGCTATTTCAGGCAAACGAAAATCCATGTAATCCAAAGCACAAAACAGTTGCAGCATCGGCATACTCAATGAGTTTGCGTTAAGCTCAAACTGCATGTCATGCAAACGCTGCAGCCCATGAATGAGCATTTTTTCTGTTCGCGCTATAAATGGGTGTGGCAAGGCATGGTCAGGGGAATAGCGCAACAAACTGACATGACGAAACGCGGTTTCCAACAACATTTTACCCAAAGCCAGCCGCTGCACCTCAACCAATGTTTGCGGCACCTGCTGGTTTTGAGTTAAGTAATTGATGATGATGCCACTCTCATACACAACCTCACCATCGGCCAACTCTAGCGTGGGCACCATCGAAAAAGGATTTTTTTGGGCAAGTTCATCTGAAAAAGACCACGGGTCAACCCAAACCAATTGAGGTTTGTCCAATTGATACTCTACAATACACATCAAAACCAATCGCGCAAATGGCGACGTCTCATTCAAGTACAGTTTCACTCGTTTCTCCTGAAGTCAATTTCAAATGCTCAACGCCATTTCGAGTATACGCAATCAACGCAACAGATAGCAGCAAGGCACCCGAACTCACCAAAAATAAAGGCAAATACGAGTCAACAGTACTGACAAACCCCGCCATAACAAACCCGCCGAGTGCTTGCATAAGGGCAAAAACAAACGTCATTCGTCCCCAAACTCGTTGATGCTGCTGTTGACCAATCAACTGCAAAGCATAAGTTGATGCCAAAGTCACAATACCTGGCGTAAACAAACCCACACAAAAAGCAGACACACACATAAGCCACAACGCCCCACCGACCAAAGGCAGGGCGACCGCACAAGCTTTGAGGAAAAAACAAATCAACAGACTTTTTCTCAAACCAATGGCATCGCCCAAAATCCCTGTCAATAAAGGGCCTATTGCGGCACCAAGACCAAATAAAGCCCACGATATACCACCCATGGTCAATGAAAAACCCAGCTCCCGCACCATAAAATCCACCCAAAACAACGTATGGGGCAAAAACCCAATCGCATTTAAAGCATAAGCCAGCAACAAAGCCATGATGCTGGTATTGCGCCCCAAGCGACTCGCAGCTGACGAAACACATGCCACAGAGTTTTTAACGGGCATGCTCATTTTAGACCACTGTCCCCACGAGAGCAGCATGAATAAAGCACAAACCCAACCCATGGACAACCAAGCCAGTCCGACACTGAACGTCACCACAATAGGAATCATAACCCCTGATAGTGCAGCACCCAATCCAATACCTGAAAAAATCAGCCCTGAAGTTTTCCCACGAGCCGATACTGGCGCATAAGGCAAAATCATGGGTGCTGCCAATACCATCAACATTGCACCACCCAACCCCGCCAATAACCGCCAAACATAAAACCACGCAAACCCCATGGTTTGGATCGAACAGGCTAAATAGCTCAACGAACACAGCACCATCCCCCATTTCACCAATGTAACGGCTCTCACACGATACTCAAGCCTCTGAATCATTGGGGGGCCTAACAAATACCCCAATAACGTCGCCACCCCCAATTGTGAGGCCTCTGCTTTTGAAAACCAATTTGCTTGAATCAGTACGGGAATTAAAGTGATATAGCCAAACCGACCGATACCATTGCCAATGAACGTCGCTGCCAGCCCAGCCATCCAAAAACGCTGTGGTTTAATGGTATTCATACAACATACTCCACACCGCGTTCCACCCCATATCGTTGCTTAAAGTCTGCAAACAAAGCCGATACCGCGCGATCAGCATCAACCAAAGCGGTTGAATTGACAAAAGGTCGAGGCAAAATAAAGGTATAAAATTTAGCCCCCTCAACGGGTGTGCCCAGTACAAAAATGGTTTTATGTATCGCGCCACTTGAGTCTATGGGGTTAAAGCCCTCTGTGATGTCCAAGCCGCACGGGTGAAAAGTGCCGTTATGAAACGGACGAATAATGCCTTTATCCAGCAATTGACGCAACAATGGGTTGGAGGTTTCTACTAACTTGGGCATCGCAATCCGTGCGGTAATCAAATGCTCAGTCCGCACCTCTTCCCCAAAAACAGTATGCAAAACCCAAGGCTGCTTTTGCCCTTGCTGATAAACCCGTTTGACTTGCGGCCCTAAATCGATGCACAAAATTCCAGACTGTACCAATGCCAACATTTCTTGAGAGCGACGCAGCGGAGGGCCGACTGCAAGACGATTCATGACTGGCAAAAAATATTCGAACATCTGTTGATGGCTCTTGGGCGTCAACCCAGAGAAATCAATCGCATAACGCAAATTATCACGTAAATCGCGCAATACATCACAAGCTGTTTTCATCGGATTGGACAAATTCCCCTCCATCGCCCGCTCAATATCGAGTTGCACATACGCCATCAGCCAGCTCTTAAAAATCTCACGTGAAACGAGAGCATCTTGATTTAACGGACTCGCCAAACTGACCCAATCAAAACGCTCAGAAATGGGTATGTATTGTGCAATCACTTCCTCCGTATCCGTGTGGTTCAAATAAGCATTGGCAAACAAAAATGATTCTTGAATCCCCATGCGCTTTCTGACGAATGCAAGGCTATACGCAAATGCCATGTCTTTCAGCAACAAGGGCAATACATGCGCTTCAAAATCAAGTTGCCCATGTTGTCCTTTAAGCTGTTGAACCGCATGCTGGGTTAAAAAATGAGGTTTGTACTGTTCACGCAACTCTTTTTGATTGCGTGCACGAGCCAATAAAGGCAAGCCACTTCTTGAATAAGCCCATATTTTGGGCTCTTGGCCTGATGGTGTGTACATCAACCCTTGGCCCTGTTGTGTAAAAATACCACCACGCCCAGTGGTCAACATAGACACAACATCAAACATTGATAATCCCATGCCTTCAATGGCCACAGACTCGTTCGGCTGAATATGACGTACTGCTGCATCCAAAGGGTAAGATGGCATAGGCTGCTCCCCCTCAACCCGTGCATTTTCATGGCCTGTGGTTATAAAAATATAATCCGCTGTGTACGCCAAACCATTGTGCGTGCACACACGCCAACCCTGATGACTTGGATGCGAACAAGGCTCAAGCGAAACCACGGATTGGCGAATCATATGAACGGTGATGAAGCCCTTGGCCAGACGGCACAAATAATCAAATGACCATTCAAGATATGCACCCAACAACTTTCTTGGGTAATAACCATTGGGGTCAACCGTTTCAAGGCTTGAAAATTCATACAACCAATCATAAAAGGTCGGCCCTTTTACAACATAACCAGAGCCTTGCACGGTGTGGTCCGAAAACACCGTCATTTGACTTGCAACCGTATTGACCAATAAATGCTCTGGCTGTGCGGTACTATGACAACCTGAACCAAATGGTTGGTCATCAAAAACAAACACATTAATTTTTGGCAAATGCTTTGAAAAACGCGAAAAGGCCACCAGCCGCTCCAATATACTGAGGCCACGCGCCCCCATGCCTACAATTGACACATCAATCACTGATTTTTGACCGTGATACATAAAACCTCCTATAACTATCGTTTAGAAAATCAACCACAATGCTATAGGCCTCAAGTTAAAAACTCATGAATTTATCTTCAACTTAGATTCACGTGACTAATTTTGAATTGAACTTATTCAATTCAGCTTCGTGTAAGTTTCACTCAACACAATACTCAATCCAATTTTTCAAAACAAAAGAAATTTGGATAAAACGACCTACACAATAAATAACATAAATGGAGAACTTATGAAACTGACCCATATCGCCCTGAGTGCCCTTTGCGCCGCATCAATCGCACTTTTATCCAGTTGCAGTAAAAAAAATGACAATGTCGTGATTAAATTCACCTCCGTCACCACTCAAGACTCCCCCAAAGGCAAGTCTATTGAGCTGTTTAAAAAACTGGTTGAAGAGCGCAGCCAAGGCAAAATCAAAGTTGAAACCTACCATAATTCAACTTTATATAAAGACAAAGAGGAAACTGAAGCCTTGCAAAATGGAGCCGTACAAATGGCGGCCATTTCTTTGGCCAAGTTTGGCCCGATGAACATCAAAGAATTCGAGTTATTCGATTTGCCTTATGTGTTCAATGACTTCAACGACGTGCACAAAGTCACCCAAGGCCCTGTTGGCGCAGAAATGATGAAACTGGTTGAGCCTAAAGGCTTACAAGCCTTGGGTTTTTGGGACAATGGCATGAAATTGATGAGCGCCAATAAACCGCTGAAAACGCCTGCAGACTACCAAGGCCTCAAAATGCGCATTCAATCATCTAAAGTCATTGAAGAGCAAATGCGTGCGCTGGGCAGTTTGCCGCAAGTGATGCCCTTCTCCGAAACCTATCAAGCCTTGAGTACTGGCGTGGTTGATGGCACAGAAAACCCGCCATCCAATATGTGGACACAAAAAATGCACGAAGTACAAAAGCATGCCACATTGACCAACCATGGTATTTTGGCTTATATGGTGGTGGCCAACAAAAAGTTTTGGGATGGCTTAACGCCAGAACAACACGCAATCATTGACCCCGCACTCAAAGAAGCCACGGATTACGCCAACAAAATCGCCCAAGAAGAAAATGAGCAAAGTTTAGGCAAAATTAAAGAATCGGGCAAAACCACAATCTACACACCCACAGCCGAAGAGCGTTTGGCCTTGAAAAAAGCCATGCTCCCTTCACATGCGCAGGCCGATGCGCGAGTCGGAGGTGGTTGGATGCAAAAAATCTATACGGCAGTCGGCTTTGATGCCAACAAATAACAAAAACCTTGACTCAACCCGCGTACACTGAAACGCGGGTTTTTCGTCAGAAAACCATTCTCATATTCAACAAGGAAAACCTATGTCACTTAAATGGCTAGATCGCCTAGAGGAGCGCATCATCATGTGCCTCATTGCGGGCGGAACTTTGATTATTGTCGCCTCGGTCGTACACCGATATTTATCAGGCTTACCTTTGGGTGCGCTACAAAAATTTTTGGTTGACCTTCATTTTGGCTGGGCACAAGAACTGTGTATTTTCATGTTTGTCTGGATGGCCAAATTTGGCGCAGCTTATGGTGTGCGCACAGGCATTCACGTCGGTGTCGATGTTTTACTCAATCGCTTAAGCCCAGCAAAGCGTAAACCCGTTATTTTATTTGGCCTGCTGGCTGGGGCATTGTTCACATTAACCATTGCGCTGATTGGCAGTGAATTTGTGCTGGAACAATTCAACTACGGCAATGTCACTGCTGACTTGCGTTGGCCGACATGGGTGGTCTATTTGGCGCTGCCCATAGGTTCCTTCCTCATGTGTTTTCGCTTTATTCAAGTGGCTTTGGCCTTTCACAAAACAGGTGAATTGCCCCATCACGATCATGCACACGTCGATGATTTAGAAGGCGTCGAATTGGAGGTTAAATCATGAGCGGTCTGATTATCATTACTTTACTGATTGTGCTGATGCTCACGGGCATGCCCATTTCTATTTCTTTGGGTTTAACAGTGTTGACTTTTTTATTCACCATGAGTGATGTGCCGTTGCAATCCGTGGCCATGAAGCTGTTCACCAGCCTAGAAAAATTTGAAATCATGGCCATTCCATTTTTCATCTTGGCGGGCAATTTTTTAACCAGCGGCGGCGTTGCCAAACGGATGATACACTTTGCCACCAGCTTGGTCGGACACATCCACGGAGGTTTGGGTTTAGCGGGCGTGTTGGCCTGCGCTCTGTTCGCCGCCATTTCTGGTTCAAGCCCCGCCACCGTCATGGCCATCGGCTCTATTTTATTGCCTGCGATGGTCAAACAAGGCTTTCCCAATAAATTTGGTGCGGGCATCATCACCACATCAGGTTCGCTGGGGATTTTGATTCCACCATCGATTGTCATGGTGATGTATTCAGTCGCCACCAACACCTCAATCGGTGCTTTGTTTATGGCGGGGGTTGTACCAGGCATTATGCTGGCGATTTTGCTGGGCATTACCACATGGCATATTGCCCGCAAAAATAACTACGTCCGCCACACTAATTTTCCACAGCATTCCGTGTGGTTTTCATCTCTAAATGCAGCCTACGGCTTGTTGTATTGCCTGTTATTCACTTTTGCCCCACCCATTTTATTGGGCGCGTTAGTTGCCAAATTGCTCAACATGAGTGCCGTTCAATCTTTATTCATGTTGATTTTTGTGGTGGCATGGCTGATTGTGTCTTACCGCCTCAGCAGAACCCGCCGACACATGCCTTTTCTCAAAGATGAAGCCGCTAAAGTTTGGCAAACCTATTGGGACTCTATTTGGGGGCTCATGTTGATTATCGTGGTCATCGGTGGGATTTATTCAGGCATTTTCACCCCGACCGAAGCGGCGGCAATGAGCGCGGCATATGCGTTTTTTGTAGCGGTATTTGTCTACAAAGACCTTAAAATTCCAGCCATTCCCAAGGTACTGCTAAACTCTGCCAGCATGGGCGCCATGTTGCTGTACATCATTACCAATGCCATGTTGTTTTCCTTTTTAATGACCAGCGAACAAATCCCCCAACTGTTTGCCAATTGGATGATTGAGCAAGGCTTGGGTGCCGTCGCTTTTTTAATGGCGGTCAATATTTTGCTTTTATTGGCAGGCAATGTCATGGAGCCGTCCTCAATTATTTTGATTATGGCGCCTTTGCTGTTTCCTGTAGCGATGAAACTGGGCATTCACCCTGTGCACTTTGGTATTTTGATTGTGGTCAATATGGAAGTCGGCATGTGCCATCCACCTGTTGGTCTCAATCTGTATGTGGCCTCAGGCATCAGCAGAATGGGGATTACCGAGCTCACTGTCGCAGTATGGCCATGGTTGTTGACGATGTTGGGCTTTTTGCTGTTGGTCACTTATGTGCCGCAAATTTCATTGTGGTTGCCCCAGTGGATGGGATTGGCCTAAACAACAAAACAAACTGCCACAAAAAAACCGCGCTAGCTAGCGCGGTTTTTTTGTGCTTTACCCTTTGTTTTGGGTTTCAACCATTTGCAATGGCTCTTGCGTCACCTCTTTACGTGGTTTGCGCTCACGGGGCGGATGCGATCGCACAGGCGCGGGCATGACATAAGGCTCAACCGCCGCAGTTTGCACCATTTGCAAGCCCGCTTGCTGCAACACTTCATCGAATGAAGCCGCTGGCGCAACGGGTTCTGCAGCTGGTGTTGGTTCGGCGATTTCAAGCGCGACCACAGATGCCTCGACAGGCGCTTCCAGAACAGCCTCGGCGCGCACTTTGACTTCGGCCTCTACCTGCTCCGCCACCACATTCAACTGCTGCTGCACATCACCCAACTGCGCGTCGGTTTTGGCAGCCAAATCGGCGATGGATTGATTCACACTCACCACCTCAACCACAATCGGCGTGTGCTCATCAGCCACCACTACAGGCGGGCTTTTGGTCACGGGCGCAGATACTTCAATGGTAATCGGCGTGTGGTCGAGCATTTCGTCGTCGCGCATGAGGTGCGAAATGGTGTTGGCCGTCGCATTCATTTCGGGCGCGCCATCGGCCGCTTTGGCTTCACGGCGTTCGCGACGCTCACGACGATCGCGCCCACCACGGCTGCGACGCTCGCGTTTTTCACGCGGTGCGGGCTCAACACCTGCCTCGCTCGGCGCATCGGCCACCACGGCTTCGGTGAGCACCACCAGTGGCGCGGCTTCTTCAACGGGTTTGACCTCAACCGCGACCTCTTTACGCTCGCCACGGTTGCGGTTGCGCGGCTCGCGAGGTTCACGCGGCGCGGCGGGTGCTGCGCTCACTTCGACTGCGGCCTCAACGGGCGCGGCTTCTTTGCGGTTGTTGCGCGAACGACGCTCGTTGTCTTTGCGCGGTGTTTCTGGCGCGGCGGCCACTTCGGCTTCAGGCTCTTTGCGCTCGCTCCGCTCGTTGCGATTGGTGCGGTTGTTGCGTCGCTCGTTGTGGCGACCTGCGTTTTCAGAGCGGTTGCGGTTGTTGTGCGCATTGCGGCCATTGCTTCTGCGTGGCGCGGGTTTGCTTTCTTCAACCACCACAGGTGCAGCGGCAATCGTCGGCGTGCCAAACAACCATGCTTTGATACGCGCCCAAAAGCCCAACTGCACGGGTGCAGCAACGGCTTCAACGGCTTTTTTCTCAACAGGCATTGGGGCTGGTTTTTCAGGCACAATCCCTTTAACCGCAGGTTCTTGGCGGTTGCTCGCGTCTTTTTTGGCGTATTCAACGTCTTCGGACGGCTTGGCGACTTGCTCGTAACTGGCTTGCACAATGTCCAAACGCTCGTCGTCTTGGCGCAAACGGTCGATTTTGTAGTGCGGCGTTTCCAAGTATTTATTAGGAATCAGCACAATATCGGTTTTGGTGCGCACTTCCAGCATATGAATTTCGGCGCGTTTCTCGTTGAGCAAATAAGTCGCTACATCGACAGGCACTTGCAAATTCAAGGCTGCGGTTTGCTCTTTCATGGCTTCTTCTTGCACAATGCGCAAAATATGCAAAGCCGATGATTCGATGTCGCGAATCACGCCTGTGCCGTTGCAACGCGGGCAGTTGGTGTGTGAGCCTTCCGACAACGAGGGGCGCAAACGCTGGCGCGAGAGTTCCATCAAGCCAAAACGTGAAATTTTGCCCATTTGCACGCGCGCGCGGTCGTAGTGCAACGCGTCTTTGAGGCGCGATTCGACTTCTTTTTGGTTTTTGGACGACTCCATGTCGATGAAGTCAATCACCACCAAGCCGCCCAAGTCGCGCAAACGCAACTGGCGTGCGACTTCTTCGGCCGCTTCGCAGTTGGTGCGGAACGCGGTGTCTTCGATGTCCGAGCCACGCGTAGCACGCGCGCTGTTGACGTCGACCGAAACCAAGGCTTCGGTGTGATCAATCACAATCGCGCCACCCGATGGCAGGGGCACGGTGCGCGAGTACGCGGTTTCGATTTGATGCTCGATTTGGAAGCGCGAATACAACGGAATGTCATCGGTGTAATGTTTGATGCGGTCGGCCATATGCGGCATGACGTGGGTCATGAAACCACGCGCTTGCTCGGCGATGAGCGCGTTATCGACCAAAATTTCGCCGATATCAGGTGAAAAATAATCACGGATGGCACGGATTTCAAGGCTAGACTCCTCAATAATCAGTTGCGGTGCCGCATTGACCTTATTGGCCTCATCAATCGCATTCCACAGGCGCAACAGATAATCCATGTCGTGCTGCAATTCCTCCGCCGAGCGGCCAATCCCCGCCGTGCGCGCAATAATGCTCATGCCTTGTGGAATGTCGAGTTCCGACATGGCTTCGCGCAATTCTTGACGCTCTTCGCCCTCAATGCGGCGCGACACCCCGCCGCCACGCGGGTTGTTGGGCATCAACACCAAATAACGTCCCGCCAATGAAATAAACGTCGTCAACGCCGCGCCTTTGTTGCCACGCTCTTCTTTTTCGACCTGAATCAACAGCTCTTGACCCTCGCTAATCGCATCTTTGATGCTCGCATTGCGTGGGTCAACCCCTGCTTTGAAGTAGCTGCGTTCGATTTCTTTGAACGGCAAAAAGCCATGCCGCTCTTCGCCATAGTTGACAAAACACGCCTCAAGCGATGGCTCGATGCGCGTCACAATGGCTTTGTAAATATTGCCTTTGCGCTGTTCGCGCCCTGCGGTTTCGATATCGATGTCGATGAGCTTTTGCCCATCCACGATGGCCACGCGCAGCTCTTCGGCGTGCGTGGCATTGATTAACATGCGTTTCATGTGTGTGTTTTCCTCGACGAAATGTCGTCGTTCATACGGCAAGATTGCCAGACGCGTTCGGAATGAGGAATGAGAAAAAGCGAAGACGGCGTTTTATTTTAAAACGTTCAAAATCAACAACTTGCATCAAAAAAGTTTCGGCACGTGTGTACACGTGCATAACGCGCACCTGCGCATTGCTCAAAATCTTTTGATGAGGCGCGTGTTTTGTTATCCATTGTCACGGCGCTCGTTATGGTGGCGGGATTTGGGTTTTTGTTTTGACCCTGTTGCCGCCTGTGCGGGTTTGCATCGCACGGCTCGATGCTCCAGACTCTTGAGCACCCAACCCTAATTCTTCTAAACTTTTACGCTCACTGCCATTCACAAAATCTCCCCCATCGCGCCGTTCGCGCAGATGAGCCGAAATTTTGCTTGAACACCCGTTTTTTACGCATCGACCTTAGTCGAAACCATAGGAAAAATCGGTTAAACCTGTACAATATGCGTTATTCGACACCTCACAGCAAGTCGCCCGCTGGCGTAAGGCTTTTACATAAAGCCACTTTTGCTGCATATGCCACCTAAAGCCCTGAAATTATAACAAAATGAACGACTTACGCAAGACATTTCAACAATCTGCAACAAATAACGCCGATGTCGCCGTGCGGCTACACACAGTGACCGACGATGAAGCAGGCCAACGCTTGGATAATTTTTTACTACGCATCTGCAAAGGCGTGCCCAAAACTTGGGTCTATCGCGTGATTCGCAAAGGCGAAGTGCGCGTCAACAAAGGCCGCGTCGATGCCGAATACAAACTGCAAACAGGCGACATTGTGCGCATTCCCCCCGTGCGCGTGGCCGAAAAGCAAACCAGCGTCGTGCCCAAAAGCCGCGCGGTCGGCTTGCCGATTGTGTTTGAAGACGAGCATTTGCTCATCATCAACAAACCCGCTGGCTTGGCCGTGCACGGCGGCTCAGGCGTGTCGTTTGGCGTGATTGAACAGTTACGTGCCGCGTATCCGCAGTTCAAATTTTTAGAGCTGGCGCATCGGCTTGACCGCGAAACTTCAGGCTTGCTCATTTTAGCCAAAAAGCGCAGCGCACTGGTTCACTTGCACGAACAAATCCGCACGGGGCAAATGGACAAACGCTACTACGCGATACTGCTGGGCGAAATGCACGACAAAGAAACCCACGTCAAAACCCCGCTGTACAAATACCTCACCGCGTCAGGCGAGAGACGGGTGCAAGTGGACGAGCACGGCCAACCCGCGCACTCGCGCTTCAACATCGACCAAACCCTCAACGGCTACACCGCTGTGCGCGTCAAGATTTACACAGGCCGCACCCATCAAATTCGCGTTCACGCCGCATTTCTCGGTCACGCGATTGTCGGCGACGAAAAATACGGCGACTTTGAGCGCAACAAACAACTGCGCGGCCGCATGTATTTACACGCGCAAGAGCTCAAAATCAAACACCCCGCCACAGGCGAGGTGTTGAGTGTGCGCAGCGACTTGCCGCTTGAGTTTACGCAGTTTATGGCGGCGCATCAGAAGTAAGTCATTCACGCTGACTACGCGCTGCCCCGTCTCACATCAACCACTACAAGCCTCATAGTTTCTGCGCCAGTATTTCTTAACCCATGCTCCCCCCCAGGGGGATTTCTAATTACATCGCCTGCTAATACCTCTACATAATGCCCTTGACCCAATGTAACAATACCTCTCCCCTCAAGAACAATATAAAGCTCCTCGTCATCCATACTATGCTGATGTAAACCTATACTTGAACCTAAAGGAATCTCGACATAATCCACCCAAGAAAATAAACTACCTGTATTAGATGAAATTATCCTACTGGATAAAATAGTTGTTGCACTTCCATGTGCGTGCTCCCAAACAAAATTCTCATTGACAAATTGAAAATGTTTTTTCATGATTATCCATACCTTAACAACATATAAATGGGATTACTCTAGTTCGTTGAAATATGTGCTGCATAGTAACCTCCACCACTCAAAGCAGGTTTTGCATCATCAACAAAATATATCTTATCTGCCCAATCTTTCTCTAACTCCCAACAACTACTCTGCGCATGAGTAACTATTAACTTCAAAAAATTCTCTCCTAATGCGTCAGCCATGCCACCCATAAAGAAAAAATACTCCATCCCAATTGAAGTATGTAACATTGCAATTACTCGACCAAGATGAAGTGCGGCAACACTCACTGCATCAAGTGCCCATTTTTTTTGTTGATGAAAAGCTCGTACTAACTGCTCATTATTTAATAGCAGCTCATCCACAACTCCTCCATTCTCATCACTATTTTTATGCATCAAATTTTTGGCAACCTTCAAGAGACCTCGGCCAGAAGCAAAGCTAGCCAAGTGACCGCGAGAACCACAATCACAGATCGGTGCATACAATTCATCAGAAACTACAAAATGACCAATTTCGCCCCCCAATCTATTTTCACCTAGAATAGGCTCGCTATTATGAAAAACTTTACATCCCACTCCTGAGCCTACTGTAAATATTGTAAAATTTGTAAATCCCTTAGCTACACAGGAATATCCACTAGCAGTTACATCATTAAGAACATAGGTCTCATATTGAGGCCAAAATTCTTTAACTATCTCAGTTAATCGAATTTTTTCCCCTTTTAACCCTCCCCAAATTGTTGGAGCAACATCAACTTCACCCGACTTTGATATTGGCGCAGGAAAAGCAATGACCACCGAAGTTATTTGATAATTATTAGAAAAATCTTGCGAAATTGATAGCAATACCTTCAGCAGTTCATGGAAAATTTCATCTCTAGATAAAAATGGATATAAATAAAAATTGGGGGTTTCATCGCGCCTCGTTTCAATAAGAACTTTAGTCGAGCGTTCATAAACGCCACTTTCAATTTTTGTACCACCTATATCAAATACAAGTATCACTAACATTCTCCTTTTTCATATTTATATTCAGTTCATGTGCCATCACACCATAGTTAAGCAAAAAAACACTCAATACAGAAAAACCAAAAACAGCTAAAACCGACCAAGCATCACCAAGCCCAAGCCATCCTGATATCCCACCAAAAAATAAAGGACTAATCAAATATCCCAGATACGAGCAGGTTGTTACTGTACTTAAAATTTTCTCTCGGTCGGTCGGGCTAGAGTATGAGCTTATAGCACCATAAATGGCTGGAACCACTGGAGCCATGCAAAGACCTAAAAAGCAAAAAATAAACAAGGAAAGATAACTGCTTGCGCTCAAAGACAATGCAATCAATGACAACATCGTTCCTAGAGAACCTAAATATAGATAGTCTTTAAACATAATACGCTTACTCATCTTTGATGCGAACATCCTGCCCAGAAATAGCGCACTCATATACAGCATAGGAGCCAAACTTGCTAAAGTTGCACTAGTTTTATATTCGGTCTCAATGTATAGCGTCGACCAATTCTCGATCGCGTGCTCTATGAATAAAAAAATCACAATAAAGTACGTTGATATCAGCAAGAATTTTTGTTTTAGAAGCACTGTAAAGCGTGAAGCGATATCGCCAATAACTTTGCCCTGAACATTGATTTCATTATTGGTGCTGGGCAACCCGTTGAACAACAGCATAACGGGTACAAAAAATACCGCCCCCATAGCTAGCATTATTGCTTCATTTGTTATACCAAAATCTCTAGCCATACCGACTATTGGTGAAGTTACAATAACACCCAATGGAAATACTCCGTGCATTTTTTGGAATAACGCAGTTTGAGTTTCATGCTCCATATGAGAGACACCAACATTTAGAGCCACATCCAACAATCCAGATGAAACTCCGAGCAAGACCAGTAAAATCAATAATGCCCATGCATCTGATGCAAAACCCAATAGCCCCACACATACCGAAAAAACAAGAAGCAAGACAAAAATGGCATAGCGGCGAAATCGTAGCACAAACGAATTACCAAAAACCATTGCAGGAATAGCACCAATACTGATAGCCATTAAAGTGCTGCCTAGCACCGCATCATTTAAAGCCAACTCACGTTTAAGTGATGGCAAAACAACGCCCCAACCTCCCCAAAACACCCCCCAGCAGATATAACTTAACTGTAACCCCCAAATGATTTTTTTATGATTCTTAACTTGTTGTTTCACTTTTCCTCCCCCCTTAAATGATAATATGGCAAACGATATTTTCCAAAAATTGCATTAGCAAACATTAATTGAAAAAATGTGTGACAGCCCTCTTACCCGAAAGGATCTGTGCTTACTAGGCAGAATATACGTTTTAATTCCTAAAGAGACGCCTCCTGCGTCTGCAATTTCATTATCTCCAACCATTAAAACTTGACTTGCTTGGCATTCTGCCTTTTTTAATGAAAACTCAAAAAAACGCTCATCTGGTTTAATAAGCCCACACTCATAGGATAATACATAACCATCAATATAGCAGTCCAAACTAGAACTAATAAATGCTTTTCTAATATCCCAACCAATATTGCTCAATATATAAATCCTTCCGCCCGAATTTTTAATGCGACAAAGCGTTTTTTTGGTGTCATGAAAGGGTTTCCAATTTTCCCCATTACAGAACACATCATAAAAAACATCAACAAACTCTACAGGAACAGTCTTACATTCAGCGATACAAGCCGTCCAAGCCTCCCTGTGAAGCCTCATACTCAAGTCTGATTTTTCTCTCAATTCAACCCCTCTCTTCGACGAAGAGAACTTAACTATATCCATGCAAAAGTTTCGACAATCATCTAATGTATACTTGGCATTTAGTTGCTCATCCAAAAGCAGCCGCATCTTTTCAGGATCAATTGATGACGTTTCATCGAACAACGTGTTTGAAAAATCGAAAAAATATACTTCTACCATTACCTGTTAAGTTCCATATTAAAGTTAACCACAACTTTACCAAAAAACACTCCATCGATAATATCCTTAAACGTCCGAGGAATGTTAATAAGAACTTCCTCCTTGACAATTAGGCTTTCTAATTCGTTAGCAAAACTCTCATCAGATAAAATGTCGATCGCTTTTAGAAATGCATCCCTACTTGTCCCATAACTCCCTATCATAAACAACTGTTTATTTGAAAGTCTCACTCGTTTTATTTGCTCGGTTCGACGTATAGAATCAATGTCCAAATTTATAGCTAGGTATTTTCGATTTGAATCGGTTCCTCCATAAAGTAAAACACCACCACCATCATTAACGTGCTCTAATGCCCAAATAAGAGTCTCATCAGTTATAAAAGCTGTTGTTATTATGATTAAGTCATAATAACAATCAGGCTCTCCAGTTAAAAACTCACTGAATCGCTTTCCAATTAAAGATGACTTTACAAATGCCAGCCTCCCTCTAGTTTTATTAATCAATGCAACACTAGCAGCACCAAAATGCAATGCACCCAACCCATTTAATATCCCAGAGACCCCCCCCCCAACAATTGCAACCCGCAAACCTTTAATTGGCAAAACTTTACTGACTTGGATAACTGCATGTAAGGCACATGCAAAAGGCTCTGCAAAAACATACCTTCTACTTGGCACATTACACGGCAAATGAAAAAACGCATCAGAGATGCTTTTCCCATCTCCTGCTGCAATCATATATTTGGAAAAGCCACTACTTCTGTTTAGCTGAACGTTCGGATTAATACAAACAAAGTCCCCTCGCTTATAACCATTGACCCCAACAACTTGCACCACTTCGGAGACAAGTTCATGACCAAAATGGCTTGGACCTGAACGTTTACCAACACTCTCTTTTGCATCAGAACGGCAAACCCCTAAGTAATGATTTCTAAGTAGTAAAAATGCCTCACCCTCGCGCTGAGACCATTGTTGCCCTTGAACTAAGTGAACACCTCCACTAGATGCTATCTCAATGGCAGATGAAGATTCAAACAGCTTAAAATCATCCTCTAAGTTACTGTATTGTTGAGCAAGCATTGGATATCCTATCTAAAATAAGTAACGCCTCCTGATTAGTAATACTCAAAGGCGGTCGAAGTTCTATGGAGTTGCCTTGGCTGTACTCAGAAACACGGGCGATAACTTTCTCCTTAAGCAATGCTTTTTGTAAGCTAAGAGCCCTTGTGTTATCTGGCTTATAAGTTTTTCCAAAAACACATTCAAGCCCAATCATTAGGCCAGTTCCACGAACATCTCCTATCCATTCATGTTTTAGTTTCAACTCTCTCAGTCCGTTTAAGATTTGCTCACCTCTCTGCCTAACATTTTCCATTACGCCAGGTTGACGCAGCAACTCTATTGTTTTAACAGCAGCAGCAGCAGAGACAATATGCCCACCCCCAGTAAAACCGTGATATAATCTTTCAAGCCCCTCCAACCTCTTTTCAGTCAAAATCGCCCCTATTGGCAAGCCCATACCACTAATACCTTTTGAGAGAGTCATTATGTGAGGTGAAACGCCATAAAGATCAGCAGCAAACATTTCTCCACAACGTCCAAATGCTGTTTGAACCTCATCAAATATCAGAATAATATTATTATCATCACAAAACTCCTTGAGAGCTTGAAAATAACCTCTAGGAGGGACAATCGTTCCTCCTGTTGCCATAACTGGTTCGACAATTATGGCTGCCACGCTTCCAGAACTCCCATATTTTATAAAATCAGAAATTTTTGAAACGCAGGGAAAATTGCAGCTTGAAGGCTCACTGTTATAAAAACAACGATAGCAATAGGCAGCAGGAACATGGATGTTTCCAGGCATTACGTAGGGAAACGGTTCTCGACGAGAGGCATAACCAGATGTACTAGTCATTGCGATAGTTTGCCCGACATGCCCTCTAAACATTGAGATAACGTCTCTTTTTCCAGTTGCATATTGAGCAATTTTTATTGCCCCTTCATTCGCTGTAGAGCCACCAGGGCTTCGCAAATGAACTGAAGTTAAATTTGGTGGTGATATTTCTATTAAAATTTTTGCCAACTCATCTAAAGGCTGACAATGAAATGACGAGCTAATATAAGCCAACTTGTCAATTTGCAGTTTTGCCGCATCCAATATTTCCGTAGGATTGTGACCAAACGGTAAGTTAAACGTCCCTGACGCACAATCCAAATACTCATCACCTTCAGAGTCATATAAATACAACCCACTACCTTTGACCATATTTATCTCACCAACAGAATGGTAAAAATATTGCTCCTGTTTTGTTGGTGCAAGTTCATTTTTAATCATGTCTACTCCGTATTGCTCAAAGTTGAGATTTGCTGGTCAACCCAATTCTTAAGTTCACAAGGCTTTGCCAACTCTCGGCACAAACTAGCCCTAATATAACGCTCAGAACGTGACAGTCCACAGGCAAATATTAAAGTATTGACCAACTCAAGGATATCAAATGGATTAATTATTAAGCAACCATCTGACATTATCTCTGCCGCGCCAGTTCTCTCCGAAAGAATTAGGGGCGCATCTTTTAAATTTGTCAAAGCAGCCTCGAACACTGTCAGATTTTGCCCGTCAATAGTAGAGTTAATTAAAATAATATCAGCATGGCTAAGACATCCAATGGTCGCTTTCACATCATTTTCACATACAACTATAACCACCTCATCACCTAACAATTTATTCGTGCTCTCAGCTTCCGCATACAACATTTGTAAATACTTTGAGTTATCATCTACATTTAATCGATTTGGATTTGTTCTAATCAACAAGCAGTGCTGCCTTACCTTTTCGTTCTGTAGTGCTGCCTCACGATAAGCTATAATCGCCCTATGCGCATTTTTCATAGGGTCAGTTCTACCTGAATGCATTATGTACGGCCTACCATTTAGCCATTTTTCAAGCTCTTTTGGCACATACCCAGCCCTAGAATCTAGCGCTTGCTGACTGTAGCCTAAAGGCATATTCTCGATTTTTGTAATACGCCCCTTGTATTGTACAGTTTTTTGGTCATAGTCTACTTCAGCCAAAGGAAAAATATCTTTAACCCCTCTAAGAAAGTTAAGGCACCATCGATCGCAAAAAAATGCAATTACTGAAGATGAAAGAGCACTAGAAACAAGCGATTCCCGCATATACCGAGGTAACATTCTCCAATAATCTGGCTCAGGCCAGGGTATATGAATAAAAAGCAGCAATGGATTTTCAATGCCTTTCCCACGAATGATCTCAGGTACAAGCAACATTTGATAATCATGAAGCAAAATATGCGCACCAGGCTCGTTAGATAGGTTTTTCTCAATTGCACTTGCAAATTGGTAGGAAAACTTTTCAAATCCACCCCAAGCTAAATTGGTTCGAGCATTAAAGTTCGGAGATATCCAACTATCCCAAAGCGCGTTATTACTGTGCCATAAGATATCTGCACATATAATATTTTGCATATCATCAAAAACCTCTTGCTCATGCGACAAGAAAAAAATCTTTATAGGTCTTGCATATGATGTGCTATTAAAGCCCAACTCAAAGCCATCAGGGTAATCTTTAGCTACCTGCTTATCTTCAACAGTCATGGCAGAAGCAATCCAATTAACATTTAAGTAACTTGCCATATCAGACACGACGTTCGCCGTTCCTCCTGGTGCAATTTGAGCTATCAACTTTCCAGTACTATTATCCAGTTCATATGTAACAGCAGCACGTTTACTTGCCACAATGTACGATCTATTTGCCTGACTCATGCGTCCCCTCACCAATCATATTGTTAATTAAATACCTGCTGACCTGACGAACACAACCTACATCGCCAATTAAACTTGAAAAAGCATCATTAGTTGGATAATGATGTAAACACGAATTTTTCGGCCTACACGCATACCTAGTCTCTGATGAATCAACCAAAGTGAACTTTGCTTTTGGTTCTCCAAGCTCGTTTGCTATAAGCAAAAACCACTCCAATCTAGAAATTTTTGTTGGCCCCATTAAATGAAAGATACCAAAACATTGTTTACGAATCACTTTATAAATTGTTTTGGCAACATCCTCAACCCATATAGGTGTCATCCATAAGTCCGATGGGATTTCCATCAGTTTATTGTTTTTTATTGATTCACACGACTTCAGAAAAAAATTTCTCCAAGACCGCAAAGGCTCATTTAAACCATAAACAAGGCTAGTTCGTAAAATAGTAGACTTATTGCGACGACCAACTATAAGTTCACACTCCAATTTTGCCAACCCATAATTATTTTTGGGTATAGGTAAATCTTGCTCACAAAAACTATCCTTCTTCCCATCAAACACATTATCCGTTGAGACTAAGACAACATGTACATCAAGACTTATCTCAGAACAGACATTGTATGTTATCAATAAATGCTGCCCTAAAGCCTCGTTAGGGTTACTTTCACACCATGCTATATCAGATGGACCATGTACGAGTATTACAACGTTTGGTTCAATAACTCGAATTTTCCGTCGAACTTGAATAATATCTGTAGCATCCAAAAACTCCCAATTAATGAGTTTATCTTCAATAGGATTACGAGAGCATAGAGTGACAAAAAAATCTTCCGCAGTTTTTAGTCTTGCAATATGCTGTGCAATGTAGCCCGCACCTATAACCAAAATTTTATTTTGCACACCACCTCCTATATATGGCAGATTCAACAGTGAAGTGCAACACTTCCACCCGCCCATTTTTCACTTATAAGCCAAGGGGTTATGTTTTTCAATGGGTCAAGTGTGACACAGTCACGCCGAAAGCGCGTAGCACTTGAGGTGTTGAGAAAACATTGCCATACTTTATATACGTGAAAAGTGGGGCTTTAAATGGGGTGTTGCACTTCGGAGTTGAATCCGCCTATGAAATAAACTCACATTTTAATAAACACGCTTCTTCCGCTAATCAACATTTTTTCAAATTTTTCCTGGCCAATCAGCCCTTCATTTTCGTATACTACGCTGTCAGCTATTTCATTACTTCCAAATGGTAATCTTGGGTTATAAATTACAGAGTTTTTGATATCCAGCCCCCGCGCTAGCATCGACTCGTGCAACAAAGAATTCTCTATACCATTACTAGGGTCATGATAATAGTTACACCGTTTATCAATTGGTAGCGTTTTAGGCATGCTATGTATAAAACTTTGATTCTCACGGTTCTTCAGCAAATCAATATGAGCCTCATAATAACGCTCCAATGTCCCAACATCCTCCCAATACCCTTTAAATGGAAAGGCTTTAACAACATTTCCTTCTTCGATAATAGATGGGATTAATCCTCTACTTATGTCAAAGCACTCACCATTTTTCATAATTCTATCTAAATGCTTCATCATAATAGGCACGTCAAAAATCCACACCCCTGCTGAAATCGTACTCGCAAGAGGATTGCTAGGCTTCTCTTCAAACCTAACGACATTATCATTTACGTCAAGCTCAAGCACTCCAAATAAATGTGCATATTTTATGTCAATATTTGTATAGCTAAACGTCAGTGCCGCCTTAGAGTCACGATGAAATTCATAAAATTCTCTGTGATTTTGATTGTAAACGTGATCACAATGTAGCACTATCAAATCTTTATAGCCTCTACCTTCAATGAATTTTCGATTCAACCACAGTGCATGAGCCGTCCCCAACTCTTTCTCATAGTTCATCAATCCTGTATCTCGTCCACAAAAATTTAACTTAGTTCTATTTCCCAACCAATGCTTTTTGCAGTGTTTAATAATTGCATCGCTTTGATGCTGCAAAAGCAAGACCACTTCAGGTATTTGGCTTTCCACTGCACTTTGAAGACTGAAGTCAATAAGGCGACAGCTTCCAGCAAAAGGGACTAACGATTTAGGTACGTCTTTACACAAATTCCCCATACGTTGACCATATCCACCAGCCAACAAAACGCCTAGCAGATCATCCATCATTTTTTACCTCTCTCTAAGAAGGTTGCAGCCCTCTTCAATTAATTGTTTTGTAAATAAGTGACGATCTTGAACAAATCGAACCGTTCCGAACCCGGTGGGAATTGGGAAATTAATTTCCCCACCTCGATGTAAAGCAGCATCATTTATTGCAGCTGCACATGACTTGTAATTAAGATGAGGGCTGTACACGTCTAGACCTATTTTATCTAACAAGTGAATTAAGCGGTCACGAACCTCCTCCTTTATAAAACCTAATTTTTCTGCCAGCACAAAAGTCAAAGCCATATCAATAGCCACTGCCTCGCCATGAGAAACTTGATAGTCGCTCTCACTTTCGATTCGTGGGCTGAACGTGTGCCCCATGTCAACTAAACGCTTATAACTATTTTGTTCAAAAGGGTTATCTTCCAGTTCTTTAAGCATCAATGAAATTGAGCGCCATAAAATCTTATCTCGAATATCTTGTGGCTTTACAAAATTAGAACACGTTAACTCATCATGATGCTGCTCTATCATCTCAAACAGCTTTTCATCAGAGACAACAGCCATTTTAATGATTTCAGCCCACCCTTGCCGATAATGGGAAGGACTCAAGGTTTTCAAAAACCTAGGATCAATTAAGGAGAGTTCAGGAGGGTTAAAAAGCCCTATGAAATTTTTCTTATCCTTGTGATTCAACCCACATTTTAGACCTATACCCGCGTCTATCTGACCCAGCAAAGTCGTTGGTATTCTAATATGAGGCATTCCTCGACGAATAATTCCTGCAGAAAACCCAACAATATCAGTACAAACTCCTCCACCAATACCCAATAAAACTGATTTCCTGTCTAAGTTTCTAGCGATAACTTCGTTAGTTATTTCTTCAACTAACTCAAAAACTTTAAACTCTTTATTTTCTCTCCGGCATGAGATCACCATTACAGACATATTCAGGTCATGATTTTTAATGATTTCGTTAAACATCCCACCATAAATCTCATAAACCGTTGGGGTAAGAATAGCCAGTCCTTTCCGTCCTCCTAGAGCTCGTTTTAACATTTCATTTTCAACGGAAAATATATTGGGCGAGTAATTAACTAAATAGTCACTATTCCTACCGCAAGAAAAACTATATTCACTAGCTATATCATTCATATCATCTCCTGGCAAAATTACAGTAATCTATTGATTCCGCCCATATAAAAATTGAGACGCACTTATTAAAGACCCCGTAAACATGGGTTAAACGATTGGCGGAGTGTTTTTTCATTAATAGTTATTTGGGCGGAATCAATAATTGCATTTCATTAATTTAAAGTTTAATCGAAATGAATTGAGAAATTATTTCTTTTTGTGTAAAATTATTGAAAAAAATTACACATAAATTAACAAAAGAGGCGATTTTATGAAAAAAAGCATCATTGACAGCATAGATATAAAAATTTTACGTCAGATCACAAAGACTCCTAATCTTGCTTTATCAAAGGTGGCGGAAGCAGTCAGCATCAGTGAGGCTTCATGCTGGAGACGCGTTAAAAAACTTGAAGAAAACAAGATTATCGATTACCAAGTGCGCGTGAACCTAGAAGCACTTGGAAATACATTTTGTGCATTGGTACGCTTAAGAGTGAACACCCATACTTCTAAGGCAACAACTGAACTAATAGACGCAATTTCGAATGCTAAAGAAGTGACTAATTTTTATAACATCTCTGGCGAGGATGATTTCATTTTGTTTGTTGTTACTCATGACACTTATTCTTACAATAAGTTTATAAACTCAACCATTAGAGGTATACCTTACGTAACAAAGATATCCACATCTGTCATTATCAGCAAACTCAAAGAACATATTGATTTTTAGATTAAGCCCATATACTGCTGTAAATTATTGCATCACACCCTTCAGGTAAAATGAGTATTCGAG
The DNA here is from genome assembly GCA_051650085.1 of Formosimonas sp. Classification (GTDB taxonomy): domain Bacteria; phylum Pseudomonadota; class Gammaproteobacteria; order Burkholderiales; family Burkholderiaceae; genus Hydromonas. Next base: position 8,534 of record JBOFII010000016.1, on the reverse strand, counting down.
AACCTCTTCACCTTAAGGAGAAGAGCATGACGCAGCACAATGTTAGCATAGAGACCGCCCACTTGGCTGATTTACTCAACAGCCCAAGCGGCTTATCCAAGTTACTCGAAGGTTTAATAAACGACGTATTGCAAGCGCAGATGAGCCAGCATCTCAACGCAGGGCGGTACGAACACAGCAGCGAGCGCACAAGCGTACGCAACGGCACGCGGACACGCAAGATACACAGCCACGTCGGCACGCTCACGCTGCAAGTGCCACAAACACGCGACGGCAGTTTTTGCACCGACATATTTCAGCATTATCAGCTGTACTAGCCACGACTTCATCTGACAGACAATATTTAAACTGCCGTTAAAACTGTCTCGGTTGTACGAAATGTCCGATTCAGTTGCTTTTCGATAGCGATGTGTTTGCTATCTAAAAAAGTTTGCATGGGTGTTTTACCAAAGCAATGCTTACCCGAATGGGTGCGCAGCTCATTGTAATCCTTGATCCATGCGCCCACACCTGCTTGCAGCTCATCCAAACTGTTGTAGATTTTACGCCGAAATGCGGTGGCGTAAAACTCGTTTTGAATGGGGTGTTGCACTTCGGAGTTGAATCCGCCCTTAAAAAACAAGCATTCAACTACGAAACCAACACCGTGAATTAAACTACAAAATGCACGTTTTTTCTATGCCGTCTCGAACTGGGCGATACAACTCAACACTCCACCATATTCACCGCCAGCCCACCCTTGGCGGTTTCTTTGTATTTGGTTTTCATGTCCGCGCCTGTATCGCGCATGGTTTTGATGACCATGTCGAGCGAAATGTGGTGCGTGCCGTCACCGCGCAGAGCCATGCGGGTGGCGTTGACGGCTTTGATTGCGCCCATGGCGTTGCGTTCGATGCACGGGATTTGCACGAGGCCGCCGACAGGGTCGCAGGTTAGCCCCAAATTGTGCTCCATGCCAATTTCGGCGGCGTTTTCGATTTGTTCATTGGTGGCGCCCAGTGCGGCGGCCAAGCCGCCTGCGGCCATTGAGCAGGCCACACCGACTTCGCCTTGACAGCCGACTTCCGCGCCCGAAATCGAGGCGTTGAGTTTGTACAGCATGCCAATCGCACCTGCGGTGAGCAAAAAGTCAACCACGCCGTCGTCAGTTGAGGTCGGCACGAAGCGGCGATAATAATGCAGCACCGCAGGGACAATTCCCGCCGCGCCATTGGTCGGCGCGGTTACGACGCGCCCGCCCGCCGCGTTTTCTTCGTTGGTGGCAATCGCGTACAAACTAACCCAATCCATCACGGTGAGCGGGTCGGCCAGCGAGCGTTCGGCGTTTTGGGTCAATTGTTGGTACAACTCAGCCGCGCGACGTTTGACGTTCAAACCACCTGGTAAAAAGCCCGTCGCGTCGGGGTTATCCACGCCGCAGCCCCGCGCCACGCAACTTTGCATCACATCCCAAATTTGCAGCAGCTGCGCCCGAACTTCGGCCTCGCTGCGCCACGTCAACTCGTTGGCCAGCATGAGTTGGGCAATGCTTAAATTTTCGCGCGTACAAATTTCCAGCAAGGCTTTGGCACTGGTAAACGGATATTTCACCTCGTCTATCGCGCTCAACACGGGCGCGGCATCCATCCCGACCGTGACCACAAAGCCGCCGCCCACCGATAAATATTTTTTCTCGACCAAAAGCGTGCCGTCAGCAGCAAACGCGGTGAATTTCATGCCGTTCGGATGCTCGGCCAAGGCTTGGCGGCGGTGCATCACCATGTCGTTTTTGACTTTAAACTCCACCGAATGCTGGCCGAGCAGTTTGATTTTTTGGTCAAGCGCAATCGCATCAAGTTCATCTTGCACACGCTCAATCGGCACAGAATCGGGCGCGTAGCCGAGCAAACCGAGCAAAACCCCTTTGTCCGTGCCATGCCCGACCCCCGTCAAACCGAGCGAGCCATACATTTGCGCACTCACGCGGCAAGTTTGCGTCAACAAGCCTTCGCGCTCTAAAAACTCAACAAACATTTTCGCCGCCCGCATCGGTCCGACGGTGTGCGAACTGGATGGCCCGATGCCAATTTTGAATAAATCAAAAACCGAAACTGCCATGACGCGCTCCTCAAGTGGTGAATCGAACCATCATAAAGCAAAAAACCAGCGTTAAACCGTTGCTTTTGCGACATCAACCCGCGTTTTTACGCAACGGGTTCATCGTCATCAGGCGTTTTGAGCGGCAACTCTTGCTGCCCTCCTACTTGGGAGATGACTTGCGGCACGTCTTTGACACTTTACGCATCCACATCATCAAAAATTGAACGCGCCATCATTGAGTTCGACGTATTTGAATTTTCAGACTCTGAGAAAAATGACTCATCCTTCTCACGTCGAGCGTAATCATCATTTAATGTATTAATCAAATGATTAACATTATTTATCGCTTCTTGTAAAATGATTTTAGATGACTCATCATCAATATGGTTTTGATAATTTTCAAGAGACTCAAGCAGGTAATAAAAATGACTATCTGGACTATCTGCAGGGTCATAATTTAATTTCAATTCATCAATCACATCATTTAAGTTAGGCAGTAGCTCATTTTTAACTCGCTCCAATATTAACAGCACATCACCTTCACTTAGAAAATCACGTACTTTACCTTCTAAAAAATCAGCATCTGGTGCCATAATTGCTAAATCTGAAATTTGTTGCACCGCCTTTAATCTATTTGCTTCTGGCAACAATTCGAAGTTTTTCAGTTGAGCTAAGACAGCAAAATCCGACCCCCAATAAGAACTTATATTTAAATTGTCTAAATATTGAGAATTAAAAACCAGCATCTGCTTTAAAAAAAATTTATCACAACGTTTTGCTAAAAAATTATTTAAAGGTTCTTTTTTAAAGAAGAACAAGAGATCATCCAATGGATTTTGCATCAACGATGATCCATAAGGAAAGTTAATTTTATCTATAATTTTTTCATATCGACTCACTGGAACAACGATTTTCGCCCCATCAACCTCAACCCCACAAGACACCTCTTTCATGATTTGCTCAATCGGCGTGCCCGTCAAATACACATCTAAGTATTCAGAATTTTCCGCCACAATACTTGAAAAAGCGTCCCTCACTGTTGGATGCTTGTATTTCCAGTATGTTTGCCCATCAGTCCATTCTTGAGCAATCAAACTGTCTTTCAAACTGTTCAAAGCGTTCGGCAGTTTAGGTGGTTCTCCCCCCATTGTTGAAATCGCTGCTTTGTCCAATTCTGTAAAACCAATCGGGCTTTCAAGTCGACCACCTCGCATAAAAATTAAGGCAATCGCTGATTTGGCATGGGTGTCCAAAGAGCTAATAACCTCTTTCAAAAATTGCATAGGCTCGTCAAAAAACCGATTGAGTGATGTTTCATCAACCTGCAATTCTTTCGTAAACAATTTATCACCCAATCGCCTTGCCAACTCTGGTGTAAAACTCGATCGCTTGGCCATTTGGCTCAAAAAAGGCTTAATTTTGGTTTTAAAGTCTTTGGATTGCGTCCCAAATTTCACATGATTGTATAAAACCTGCTCTTTTTCATGCAGTTCTATTTCCTCAACCTTAACGTGCACTTTCGAATCATTAAAAACAGGACAGGCTGATGTTTTCAAACCTGACTGGGCTGATTTAAAAATATAGTCGCGTGAGGTCAAAATAAATTTCGCCCCTTTATCGATAGCCGCATTCACCGTCTTCATTGCTTGATTCCAAGCTTCAAGTTTTTGACTGTCGAGCTGCGTGCTGCCAAAAGCATCATCTATCCAAAAAAGCTGTTTAGGCTCATTTGGATTCCAATGTTTCTTAATTTCACTCGGTTCGTCGATGTTAATCACATGGTGTGAGTAACAATCAATGGCGCCCAATGCCAACGTTGCAGCAATGGTGGTCTTGCCGCAAGCAGGTTCACCCAGCAAAAGAACGAAATGCTTGTCATGAAGTGCTTGTGCACTTTGAAGATATGCACTGGTTTTAACAAATTTGCTCAAATCGTGACTTAAGGTTGAAAGTATTGAACTTGCTTGCTCGTACGCACGTTCATCTAAAATTTGACTCAAATCGCCAAGACCATACACACGAGGCACAAGCCGTCTGAGTTGCGCTTTATCTTGTATGGTGCGCGTAATAGACTCTTTACCATGCACTTCAAAATGATTTAGCCCTTCAATTGCTAAAAAATTTTCCCTTAATTTTTCTTCAACGGTTCCCGTTACGCTCAAGTTGGTGTACAGCAAATAAATGTTTGCCAATCCTTGTTCAGCGAGCCTTTTGGCCTTGTCAAGTTCCTCGTTTAAATCGGTTTCTTTCAAGTTATTATCGGCTTTGCTTGAAAATTTGCATTGAATAGTGCATGAGCCTGAAATTGACTCATTGGTTTGTGTAGTCCATTTCCCATGGAAAGCACCATCACGCCCACCATCGTGAACAGGATTAAAAGCTTGGATGGACTGTTTCCTGATTTCACCAATAATGGTTAGACACAAGTCTTGAAAAGACTTCCAACCAATGGTGTGGAGTTGGTAATCAACTTGATTACTCTGAGCCTGAGCTTTATTCATGGGCTAACCTTTATAAAACAACGCAATCAGAAATAAACTTACTGTTCTTTATGATGATCTGTTGGTTCATCGTCATCCGCCGTTTTAAGCGGCAATTCCTGCTGCCCCGCCTGTTTGGCGAGCATGGCTTTGAGCATTTCGATGCGCTGTTTGGGCGTGACTTGCGGCACGTCTTTGAGGTTTTCGCGTGCCGCTTCAGACTCGTGTTTCATTTCTTTGATGAAACGCGAGAGTTCGCGGTTTTCAAAGTCGCGGCCACGGCGGCGTTTTTGACACCACGTGACGTGCAAGCTCAAACGGGCGCGGGTGATACCGACGTACATCAAGCGGCGCTCTTCTTCGATGCGGGTCGGGTCTTCGAGCAACTCGTCGCGCGACATGTGCGGCAGCAAGCCTTCTTCGATGCCGACCAAAAACACGTGCGGATACTCCAGCCCTTTGGAGGCGTGCAAGGTCGATAAACGCACGCTGTTGGCTTCTTCGTTGCCTTTGTCGAGCATGCTGATGAGCACCATGCTTTGAATCACTTCTGAGAGTTTTTTGTCATCTTCTTCGGCGCGGCGTTTGACCCACGCCATGAAGTCGAGCACGTTTTTCCACTTGCTTTGCGCTTGCCGCTCGTCAAAATGGTCGTACAAATACGCTTCGTAACCAATCGCTTTGATGAGGTCGTCCAGCACCTCGCAGGCTTCCTCGGTCGCGGCGCGTTGTTCAAATTGATTGATGAATTCAACAAACTCCAGCAGCGGTTCGAGCTGACGCGGGGTCGAAATGCTGGCAAAACCCGCCTCAAACACGGCTTCAAACAGCGGCACGCTGCGCCACCCCGCGTATTGGCCCAAATGCTCCAACGTGGCCGAGCCGATGCCGCGCTTGGGCGTGGTCACGGCGCGGATGAAAGCGGGGTCGTCTTGAATGTTATTGAGCAGGCGAAAATACGCCATGATGTCGCGGATTTCGGCGCGTTCAAAAAACGACTGCCCGCCCGACATGACGTACGGAATCCGCTCTTTGCGCAAAAATTGCTCAAACAGCCGCGCTTGATGGTTGCCGCGATACAAAATCGCGTAGTCCGAAAACTGCGCGTGATGGGCGATTTTGTGGGCTTGCAGGCGCATGACCACGTTTTCGGCCTCTTCCTCCTCGTTGGCCATCGGCAAAACCTTAATCGCCTCGCCCTGCCCCAAGTCGCTCCATAATTTTTTGTCAAACAACTTCGGATTGTGCCCAATCAACGCGTTGGCGGCGTTCAAAATACTCACGGTTGAGCGGTAATTTTGCTCCAATTTAATCACTTTTAAGCGCGGAAAGTCGGTTTGCAGCAGTTTTAGATTGTCCACCGTCGCCCCGCGCCACGCGTAAATCGCTTGGTCGTCGTCGCCCACCGCCGTAAACATGGCGCGAACGCCCGTGAGCAGTTTGAGCAGCAAATACTGCACCGTGTTGGTGTCTTGATACTCATCGACCAAAATATAGCGCAACTTGGCCTGCCAGCGATTGCGCACCTCTTCGTTGTTTTGCAACAATTCCACAGGCAAGCGAATCAAATCGTCAAAATCCACCGCCTGATACGCGGCAATCGTCGCGTTGTAGTTCGCGTACACGCGGGCAAACTGCAATTCATCTTGGTCTTTGGCCTCGCGCAACGCCTGCTCAGGCGTGGTTTGCGCGTTTTTCCACAGCGAAATCGTGCTTTGCATGGTTTTGATGAGCGCCTTGTCGGTGGTCGCGCACAATTCTTGCAAAATCGAAAAGCAATCATCTTGGTCCAGAATCGAGAACTTTTCTTTCAAATTCAAATGCTTGGCCTCAGCGCGCAAAAAATGCACGCCAAACGAGTGAAACGTCGAAATCGTCAAACCCTTAATTGACCTGTCACCCATGATTTTGGCGACCCGCTCATTCATCTCTTTGGCCGCTTTATTGGTAAACGTCACCGCCAAAATATGCCGTGGCTCGTAACCACACTCGTTAATCAGCCGCGCGATTTTTTGCGTAATCACCCCCGTCTTGCCGCTACCCGCGCCCGCCAACACCAAACACGGCCCGTCCATATACTCAACGGCCTGCTGCTGTTGCGGGTTCATCTTCATTTTGCGGGGATTGGCGTGTGTGGACATGGGGCTTTTTTGAACAAATAAACAATGCATTGCGCCATGCGGGCGAGTTTAAGACTCGCCCCTACACGACACAAAAAATGCACTGCGCAGCAGTGCATGAATGCGCAGGTATTTTACCACGGCTTGCTGGGTGTAAGGCCGAGAATGGCGAGTTGCCTTTTACACAAAAATAGTTTTATGCTCAAAGGGTGCCCAATCAACAACGCAACAGCCGCCAACACGCCCATCGAACAAAGCCTTGAGCAAATACGGCAGACCGATGTGCAGCAGACACTGGCGCAAAGTCAGGCGCAGGAGCAGAGTTTGAATCAAAAGATAAGGTTAAAAATTTAAAGATTGTCAATTGAAATTCGCTCATTGAACTTAAGGTGACCTCTAAAAATTAACTTGAACAGAGTCCATGCATTAAAAACAATCCATACCGTCATTCCCGCGTGCTTTTAGCGGGAATCCAGTGGGGCGCGAGGCGCACCTTAATCCCTTGATTTGCAAGGGTAAATCAAACGCTTTGCGTTTGGCTGGATTCCCGCTAAACCCGTGCGGGAATGACGAGAGGTTTGTTTTTAGGTTGTTCGGCGTTGCAAAATGAATTTTTAGAGGTTGCCTTAACTGTTGAGTACAATGAACAAGTTTTAAAAGATGCAGCAACAATCAAACCGTGAAAAGGAGCAGTGAAATGACAGCTGAACAAATCAACGACTGGCGCTACCCACCCGTCCCACTTGCACTACAAGAAGCGCTTAAAAACCACCCTGAACTGATTGCAGAAGTTGAAAGTTGGTTGCGCAACCCAAAAATTGAACATGGGACTTATGGCAGTTTTTCCATGTCTGATAGTTTGGATTTAGGCAGCCGAGTTGACCGCTTGCACTGGGTAACCGAAAGTTTGAAAGATGGCCTTTTGTATTTATCAACGCGTATCAGTTCAAAAGTAGATGCCGCCAAAGCCAGCGGTGATGCCGCAGCAATTGCGGCAGCGCAGGCGGAGCGGGCAGCTGTTTCTATGGCGTGGAGCGTTGATCTTGAGGCTTGGAAAGAGTTCATTGATTTTTACGGATTGGAACGGCTTGGTGATGATCGAGGTATGAGAATCAAGGAAGGGGCATAATCATGACGGACACCTCAGAATTTAAATTGTCATTAGAAGCGCACAAGCAGGTTTTTGAACAAAACATTCTCAATAATACTGATATTGTTAAGCCCATTGCAACCCCACAAAAGTACCCTAAAGCCGTTGTTTTGGCAGGACAGTCAGGAGCAGGCAAAGGCACTCTTGCTAATGAGGTTAGATTGGACTTCAACGACAATATCGTCACAATCGATCCAGACGTTTTACGCGATAAGTACCCTAACGTCGATGCTATCAAATCACAAAAGCCCTACACATGGTCAGACGTTACCCATGAAGAAGCATCCTCATGGGGCAAAGAGTTACGCGCTGAAATGATAGCGCAACGCAAAAACATTTTGATTGACGGCACAAATCCAAAACCCGCAGTGATTCAGCAACTCAAAGATGCAGGCTATGAAGTAGAAGTGCGCGTTGTTGCAACCCACCGCGTTGAAAGTGTATTGGGTGTTGAGCAAAGATATATGGGCAGCCTAGACCGTGAAGGTCATGGCCGTTATGTACCGCCCAGTATTCAAGAACCCATTTATAACGCATTGCCAGAGTCTTTGGATAAAGTGCGTGAACGGGCCTGTAAATTATTCTGTGTAAACGCACGAGTGCAAATTAGTTCAAAGGCGGCACTCTATCGCCAAATTCAATGGTAAACCGATTCAAAGCAAGTTTCCAATCTCTAATGGGCATCGTCCATTTTTGACTGGCTTG
>JBOFII010000015.1:0-49250 GCA_051650085.1 Formosimonas sp. | reverse complement strand
CTTGCATGTGTAAAGCATGCCGCCAGCGTTCAATCTGAGCCATGATCAAACTCTTCAGTTTAATTCATTGCTTATCGCATTTGCTGCATTTCTGCAGCTCTCAAGTATTGACTGACATTTCGAATCTCTTGCGAGATTCGGCTTTGTTTTGTCAAGTATGAGCATTGTTGTTTAGAGTCTGATTCTTCAATCGGACTTGCTACATATGCCCACACTTATCGGCTGTTATTTGTTAATGAACATCTTTTTAAACCATCACCTTGGTGACTGTTTCGCTAAACTTCGTTCAGCACAGAAGCGAGATTATGAACCGTTTCGCACTACTCGTCAAGTTCTTTTTTACTTGACTTGAAACTTCTTTTCCCTCAACTTCTTTCTTCGTTTTTGCGAAGAAACGAGATTATGGGGGGAGGGCTTGGTTTTAGTCAAGGTTTTTTTTCACTCCCCACCCAATCACTTAATCTTTGTTGCCAACATCAATCGACTCAGTTGTTTTCATTGACTCTGTCGGCTCTACTGGCTTCGCACTATCTTTCTTTTTGCGCTTAAGTAGGTACAAAACGGCTGAAGCCAATGCTGCGATTGCAGCCAAAACAAACAGTACCTTCCACCAAATTTGGCTTTTTTTGATTTTGCTGGTAATCACATAACTGTCTTTTCCTGCCACTTCTACAAAATTAATGGCTACTGTATTTTCTTTGACATCTTTAGCATCAGCCCCATCAACCGTCAACACTTCTGATGGAAGTGTGACATTTAAAGCCAAGGCCATGCCAATTTGTTTGTATTGAGCCGCTTGATCTGCGGCCACAGGGACTAAAGACTTTTGCATCAGCGCACTAGCGGCATCTTCTGCAGCATTTTTTTGCTGACTTGGATTCAGGTCGGCCACTTTTTTGAACAGTTGAACTGCATCAATCGACAATTGGTTTTTGTCTTCATCCAACGTCACACCATTACTGGCATCGCCTGCAAACGTGCCTGAAACTGCGAACTTACCCAGACCTAAATCTTTGCATGAATATTCTTTAGTCAATTGCTCATTCATTTTTTCGCAGCTCAAGCTCTTGGCAACATCCTCGCTGCTGTTCTTATTGGTCATTTGCATGGCCGCAATGATTTTAGACACGTCATAAGTGGTGGTAAAACTCACTTTGGCATCGCTGGCGATTTTGGCGTCGGACTTAATTTCCACGCAAGCCGATAAAACCATTGCCGACACACTCAATGCCACCCATTTTAACCAAGACATTTGCTTCAATTTCATCACATTCCTCTCTTGTATTTAAAGTTCAAATTCGTTTGCGTAAATAATGGGTGACTTCGCCGTCACCTTCAACTTGTGCAAGTAACTCATGCCCCGTTTGCTTGGCAAACACACTCAGGTCAGCACTGGCAGATTTGTCGGTGGTTAAAACCTTCAAAACTTGCCCGCCGTCGATTCGCGCCAAAGCTTTTTTGGTGCGTAAAATCGGCATAGGGCAGTTCAAGCCGCGTGCGTCTTCGGTCAAAACGACTTGCGTCTCCCATTCAGACATGCGCCACCTCTAAAGGCTGCGGTTGCATGGGAAAGCCTAACGCGGCACGGGAGTCATAATAAGCTTGCGCCACTTGCCGCGATAAGTTGCGGATGCGGCCAATGTAGGCGGCGCGTTCGGTGACCGAAATCGCGCCACGCGCATCGAGCAAGTTGAACGTATGTGCCGCTTTGAGCACTTGCTCATAAGCAGGTAAGGCTAGTTTGCGCGCACCGTCAATCGCCTCGTTTGCATCAGGATTAAGCCCCAACAACACTTTGGCTTCGCGCTCATGCTCGTTAAAATGACGGAACAGCATTTCGGCATTGGAATACTCAAAATTGTAGGTCGATTGCTCCACTTCATTTTGGTGAAACACATCGCCGTAAGTCAATTCGCGCGTCACGCCATTCTCTTCCCAACGCGTCCAAACCAAGTCATAAACATTTTCCACCTGTTGTAAATACATGGCCAAACGCTCAATCCCGTAGGTGATTTCGCCCAACACGGGTTTGCAATCGATACCGCCCACCTGTTGGAAATAAGTAAATTGGGTGACTTCCATCCCATTGAGCCAAACCTCCCAGCCTAAACCCCAAGCACCAAGAGTTGGGTTCTCCCAGTCATCCTCAACAAAACGCACGTCATTGGTTTGCAAATCCAAGCCCAAAGCCTTGAGTGAGCCTAAATATAAATCCAAAATATTGTCAGGCGCGGGCTTCATGACCACTTGGAACTGGTAATAATGCTGCATGCGATTGGGGTTGTTGCCATAGCGGCCATCTTTGGGGCGGCGCGAAGGCTGCACATAGGCGGCGCGCCAGTGTTCCGGGCCTATCGCACGGAGAAAAGTCGCGGTATGGCTGGTGCCTGCACCGACTTCTAAATCGTACGGCTGCAAAATGGCGCAACCTTGTTGGTTCCAATAGCTTTGTAAGGTTAAAATTGTTTCTTGAAAAGTCAGCATAAATCGCTCGTTTATTTGGGTTGTAAAGTGATGCGCAAACCATCGCGCTGCACTTCAATGGTTTGTGGAATCCATTTTTTGCCTGCAAAAGACAATTTTTCGGGCGGCATTTCGTAAATCGGCACGTCTAAGCCAAAGGTTTTGGTAATCATTTTTTGTGCTTGCGATTTGACCAAACCATCAGGCAAGCCTTTGGCTTCAAACTGGTCAACCCGCATATCGTTGAGCATGACAGCACCTTTACTCTCGCTGTACGCAGGCACACCCGACACATGCATCACGCCTTCGACCTTGAGCAGCCCCAAGTCAATGAATGCATCAAAATTCGCGCCGATGCGTTGTTCATTGGGCTGCAGGTTAATAGTGGGCGCAGCAATTTGCACATTGTACTTGTTCATTTTTTCAGCCACGCTCGTCCAATTGCGATTGACCATTTTTTGCAGCCGCTCTTGGCTGACGGTGAAGGCTTTATCGCTCCCCGTCAACGCTTGACAACCCACCAACGCCAAGCCTGCCAACACGAGCAAAGCCAACAACCATTTCATCCATTTTGACATGTTGCTTGTTCCAATTGAGTTAAAAAAATTATCGCGTCTTCTCGTCGCTCACCGCACATCTCTGTACTGGGCTGCAAACTGCCGCATACAGCGGGTCGTCGCGAGTCATTGAACAACCGACAGCGATTCGCCCCATCCAACTGCGCGCAGCGCACACCTGCAGGTTTGCCATCGGGCATGCCCACAATCGGGCTACTGATGGACGGGGCAATACAGCATGCAGCACAGCCCTCACGGCATTGCATCGGCAAACACGTGTTCGGGCACTTCCATATTGAGCTTGACCCGCTCACACAGCGTAATCAAACCATCTAAAGCCAATTCGACTGTGCGCTGGCGCACATCTGAACGTGAGCCTGACAAAACTTCTTTGTAGGTACGAACATGGGTTGTGCCATACATATCGCGCCAGCCCCAACCCCAAAACACCGTACCTACAGGCTTCTCAGGCGTGCCACCGCCAGGCCCTGCGATACCGCTGACCGAAACAATCACGTTGGCATCCAAAACCTTAAGGCCGCCTTGCGCCATTTGCGCCACCGCTGCGGCACTGACCGCGCCATCAGTCACCAGTGTATTGGCATCCACAAACAACACATCTTGTTTGATGGCATTATCATAAGCCACCACACCGCCCGCAAACCATGAGCTGGCACCTGCCAACTCAGTCGCCGCACAAGCAATCGCCCCGCCCGTGCAGGATTCAGCCGTACCCATTTTCCAGCCCAGCGCGTTCAAGCGGTCGGCCAGCGTCATCAAACGCGCAATCATATCTGGATTCATCATGCGCTCACCCACAGCCACAGTTGTTTGCCCGCCGAAAATGCCAGCAATGTATAAAAAGCAGCCAATACATCATCCAGCATTACACCCAAGCCATTGCTCCATTTTTCGTCCACCACACGAATCGGGTAAGGCTTCCAAATATCAAACAAACGAAACAACGCAAAAGCAAGCATTTGCTGCCAAAACGGCGCGGGCATCACAAACAACATGACCAGCCAAATCGCCCACATTTCATCGAACACAATCGATGAGTCATCGTGCACGCCCAGTTGTTTGCCCGTCACATGACAAGCCCACACGCCAATCGGAAAAGTCACCGCCAAAAAAATCAACCATGTGGTGGGCGTGAGCACCTGACTCAAAAACACAAACAACAACCAACCGACCAGTGAACCCCAAGTCCCTGAAGCGGGGTGCAACAAGCCAGAACCCGCGCCTTGCGCCACAATGTGCGCGGGGTGAACCAACATCCACTGAAAACGGGTTTGCATCGTTATCCTTTCAAGCTGCGCTTAGGGCGCGTTTTGAATCTCGGTAGCGCGTTCAACTGCGGCCAATTTATCGAGCACGCCATTGACGTATTTAAAACCATCGGTGCCACCAAAGCTTTTGGTGATTTCAACCGCCTCATTAATCACTACTTTATACGGCACGGCCAACTGGGTGCGCAACTCATACGCAGCAACCAGCAAAACGCCATGCTCAACGGGGCTTAACTCGGCAATCGGACGGTCAATCAGCGGCGTGAGAGCGGCGCGTAAATCATCCACCTCAGCCACAACGCCTTTGAACAACAGTTTGTAATACGCCTCATCGGCTTTGTGAAAATCAGGGGTTTCGCGGACAAACGCATCGACCGCGCCCGTGTCGCCCGCGGCGACCAGCCATTGATAAAGCCCTTGCACGGCCAATTCACGTGAACGTCTGCGCGCGCTTTTCATGAGGCGTCGTCCTCATCGGCGTTACCGCCCATCAAGGCATCAATGCCTTCGTACAAACAGGCCATTTCAATCGCCACCTGCGCCGCTTCACGGCCTTTGGTGCTCATGCGTGCCAAGGCTTGTTCATCGTTTTCGGTGGTCAATACAGCATTGGCAATCGGCATGTTAAAGTCCAAACCGACTTTAGTAATACCCGCGCCTGACTCGTTCGCAACCAGTTCAAAATGGTAGGTTTCACCACGCACGACCGCACCCAAGGCGATGAGCGCGTCGAATTCTTCGGTTTGCGCCAGCATTTGCAACGCCAGCGGGATTTCGAGCGCCCCTGGTACGGTGATGTACAAAATATCGTCTTCGGCGACGCCTTGCGCGATAAGCTCATTCACGCAGGCCTCGTATAAACCCTCGCAAATTGGCGCGTTAAAACGCGCTTGCACAATCCCAATGCGCAAATCCGCACCTGAAATCAGCGGTTTGAATTGCTCAACCATGATTTTCTCCTTGTTCATCAAATTAATTCGCCATTGTACGCGATTCTGCGCTTAAAAAAACGCGGGTTTCACCGCGTTTTATGCCGCCAAGGCCGCTTTGAGGGCCGCGTCAAACTCATCCCACTTCGGCTCACCAACGTACTTTTTAACAATATTGCCGTTTTTACCAATGATAAACGTGGTCGGCGTGCCCAAAATCATGCCAAATTGTTCGGCCAGCCGCCCGTCTTTATCCCACGCAATATTGAACGGCAACTGCTGTGCGGCGACGTAGTTTTTGATGTAGGCTGGGTCGTCGTATTGCATGGCAATCCCAACATATTCAAGGCCTTGTGGGTTGTAAGTTTTGTAGATTTCCACCAGTTTAGGCATTTCTTTTTTGCAGGTAGAACAACTGGTCGCCCAAAAATTCACCACCGTCACCTTGCCCGCTTTTTGCCAATCGGCAAAGGCAATCGGTTTTTGCTCAATGGTGGTCAATTGCACCGCCGCCATTTCGCCTGCGCTGCGGGTGAGGTTTTTGTACGCGGTTGTCGCCACCACCGCCACCAAGGCCGCAGCCGCAATCCATCTGAGTCGAATAGCCATCATATTCACCTGTTACATTAAAGTGTGCATTATACACTTAACCCGTAATGCTTTTCAGCCAGTCCATGCGCGGCGCGGCCAAATCGCCCGTCAACAAAACCGCATCGATGCGGCATGGTTGGCTCTGCCACGCTGGATTTTGTTGCAAAAAAAGCTGGCACGCGCGGGTCAGGCGCTGTAATTTGGCAGGGGTAATTGAGGCAGCCGCGCCGCCAAACGCCTCATTTTGACGCCAACGCACTTCAACAAACACCAATGTGTCACCATCTTGCATGAGCAGGTCGATTTCGCCTTGCGCACAGGCCAAGTTCGCATCTATAAAACACAAGCCCTGCCGACGCAAATAAGCCAGTGCCAATTGCTCGGCTTGTGCCCCTTGTTTTTGCTTGTCCGCTTGCGGCTGGTAGCGGCGCATTTTGCCCTCAACAGGCGCAGCGGGCGGGGGTTTTGACCATAGACGCATGACAATCCTTTATAATCGCACAATGAGCACACCCATTTTATCCCCGCTGGACGCGCTGTGGCAACACGCCGCGTCACAAAACTACCCTGCCAGCACGCTGTATGTGGTGGCCACGCCAATTGGTAATTTATCCGACATCACCGTGCGTGCTTTACATGCGCTGAATTTATGTGACGCGATTGCCTGTGAAGACACGCGACACAGCAAGCCGCTGCTGCAACAATACGGCATTCAAAAACCATTGATTGCGGTGCACGACCACAATGAAAGCGAAGCGGCGCAGGATTTAATCACCCGTTTGCAGCAAGGCCAACGCATCGCGCTCATCAGCGACGCGGGCACGCCTGCCATCTCCGACCCTGGCGCACGCGTCGTGGCGGCGGTGCGAAGCGCGGGCTTGGCGGTTGTGCCGTTGGCCGGCCCCTCTGCGGCGGTCACAGCCATGTCAGCAGCGGGTCTGCAAGGTGGCTTTTGTTTTGTGGGTTTTTTGCCGAGCAAAACGCAAGCAAGATTGACTGAATTAACGCGTTTGGGCAACCTGCCGACGCATTTGATATTTTATGAAGCCCCGCACCGTTTGCACGACTGTATTGCGGCGATGGCGATGGTGTTTCCTGAACGGCAATTGCTCATCATCAAAGAGCTGTCCAAGCTGCACGAAAACATCCAACGCGTGCCACTCAATGAGGCGGCGCAATGGCTCAAAACCGCCCCCGCGCCCAAAGGCGAGTACGTATTGATTGTTTCCGCCGCCGAATCCGTTGCCACAGCAACCGATGCCTGGCGCAGCACTTTAGAGACGCTTTTGGCCGAATTGCCGCTCAAACAAGCGGTCGCCCTGACCGTCAAATTGACCAACGCACCCAAAAATGACGTTTACACCGCCGCACTGGCATTAAAAAACGCTGACTAAACAGTCAGCGTTTTTGATTATTGCTCAACCACTTCTAACTTAACACGCGCGGTGCCCGAACTTGTTGAACCAATTTGCTTGGCCGCAGCCACCGATAAGTCGATGACTCGCCCACCCACATAAGGCCCTCGGTCATTGACTCGAACAATCGCAGACTGCCCATTATTCAAATTGGTGACCTTGAGTTTGGTGCCAAACGGCAAGGTGCGATGAGCCGCGGTCATGGCATTCATGTTAAAGGTTTCGCCATTAGCCGTGCGTCGACCGTGAAATCCAGGGCCATAATACGAGGCAACGCCCGATTGCAAGGCACGAAGCTTGCTGTCCGTAGCGGGCAAGCTGGCTTTTTGTACATGAATAACTGGTGATACTGTCAAATTAGCTGAATCATCTGCAACCGCACTGTTTGTGACTGGGGCTGCAACTTCTTTAGCGGACAGCGCTGAGGTCAAACCCACAAAAGCACTGATACTCAATGTCAACGCCATGCGTTGACGCATTTTCAAACGAATCATACCGTCTTACTCCAATTTAGACGGGTGTTAAGTCTCATTATATTTATAGGAGGTGACTTTACCCACACGAGCGGCTCATCGAATGCGATGATGACGCACACTCATCAACATGCCACACCCCACGCCCAATGTCACCAACGCGGTACCGCCATAACTCATAAACGGCAGTGGCACTCCAACCACTGGCAACATCCCTGCGACCATTCCCATATTGACAAACACATATGTGAAAATAATCATGCTAATCGCACCTGCCAGCAAGCGTTCAAATCGGGTGGCCGCACCATAAGCTATCGACAGGCCACGCAAAATGAGTACGGAGTATAACACAAGCAGCAAAATCACGCCAGCCAAGCCAAACTCCTCCGAATACACCGCCAAAACAATGTCGGTACTGCGTTCAGGCAAAAACTGCAAATGGGTTTGCGTGCCCTGTTGCCAACCTTTGCCCAACCAGCCGCCTGAGCCAATGGCCGTGACCGCTTGTTCAACCTGATAACCTTTTTTCTTCATGTCGCGATCTTTGGCAATTTGTTCTGGCGTTTTTTGACCTGCCACCACACTGGGCTTGTTGGCGTGCAACAACACATTGATGCGGTCTTGTTGGTACGGCTCTAAAAAATAATGGTTGGTTTCAGGCCGAATCACCGCAACCAACATAATGGCAGTCACCACAAAAACACCAGCAATCGCTCGCCACGGCAGGCCTGCAAAAAAAATCACATACGCCCCTGCAAACACCACCAGCAACGCCGTGCCCAAGTCAGGTTGTTTGGCAATCAATAAAAAAGGAATCAACAACAGCAACGCCGCAATGGCGTAAGTTCGCCATGCTTTTTTACCCTGCACAATCCCCGCAATATGAAAAAAATAGGCCAACATCAGCGGCACAGCGATTTTGAGCAACTCAGACGGTTGAATCACCGTAAAACCCACATTCAACCAGCGTTTCGCCCCCAGTCGCGTTTGCCCAAACACCGCAACCCCTATCAGCAAAACGACACCCAATAAATACAATGGCGTTGCCGCTTTCATCAACCATTGCGTCGGGACATACGCCACCAACATCATGACCGCAAAACCAAGCATGATGTTGCGCACATGATCATCAAAACGCTGTGGTTTGTCAGATGCCGCGCTCCACATCGTGACCAAACTCAATACCGCAATGAGCAATAAAACAAACATCAACACACCGTCAATCGGTGCGAAAAAATTGCGAATGTTGCTCAACCGAGAATGTGAATAAGATTTCATGGGGTCACCGCCTTGGCGGCCGTTTTAGTATCAACCACTGAGAACCGCTTACCTGCGGCCGATTCATTGAGGGCTTGCAATGCGCGATGCACCAGCGGCGCGGCGGCTGAGGCCCCGAAACCGCCATTTTCAACAATCGCCGCAATCGCCACGCGCGGTTTATCAGCAGGATAAAAAGCAATGTACAGCGAGTGATCTTTTTTCGCGCCCGTGCTGCCCGATTGGCGATAAGTCGAATTTTGCGCCACGGTGTACGTCTGTGCTGTGCCCGTTTTACCCGCCACTTGACCTGGCAAATCATTAAAAATCCCGCGCCCCGTACCTGAAATATTCACCTGAATCATGCCTTTGCGTACCACTTCTAAATCTTTGGCGGGAATTTGTAAATCAGCCTGCACCGCAGGTGCGGTCGGTGTTTGTGTCCCAGTTTTCGGGTCGACCACCGCTTTGAGCAGATGCGGCTTCATGCCCACGCCGTTGTTGGCCAAAATACTGGTGGCATAAGCCAATTGCATGATGGTAAAGGTATTTTCACCCTGACCAATCCCCAAACTGACCGCCACACCATCGCTCAAAGGCTTGCCCGACACCGTTTTGCCGACTTTGGCGTAATACTCCTTGGACGGTAAAATCCCCGACAACTCCCCCACCAAATCAATTCCTGTTTTTTGCCCAAAGCCAAAACGCGACAGCTCTTGATACATGAGGTCAATCCCCATTTCATAAGCCAAGCTGTAATAATAAACGTCGGATGAAACTGCAATCGACTGAAACATATTGACCATGCCATGCCCGCGCCCACCCGTACTGTCGCGAAATTTATGGCCACCGAGTGTATAAATCCCGCCATCGGCAATCACCTTGTCGGCACTGCGCGTGCCCGAATGCAAAGCGGCAATCGCCATAAACGGTTTATAGGTTGAGCCAATCGGGTAACCGCCGCGCAAGGCACGGTTGAGCAATGGTTTGTCTGTCGACTCATTGAGCGACTTCCACTTTTCAGAATCAATCCCATTGACAAAGTCATTCGGGTCAAAGGTGGGCGAGCTGACAAACGCCAAAACTTCACCTGTAGCAGGCTCAATCGCCACCAACGCACCGCGCCGTCCTGCAAAGGCTTTTTCAACTTCAGATTGCATATACGCATCAATGGTCAACTGCACATTCGCGCCGTTGACCGCTTCTTCAAAACCCAGCTCGCTCATGCGTTTGCCACCCGCAGTGACTTCAAGCACCTCATAGCCTGCGGTGCCGTGCAAAATATCCTCGTAACTTTGCTCTATCCCCAACTTACCAATGTGAGTCGTACCTAAATATTGCTCTTTTTTCTGATTGTTTTCCAAGCGCTCTTGCTCGGTTTTGTTGATGCGCCCGACATAACCGACCACATGCACGCCCATGTTTTTGTTGGGGTATTCGCGGAACATGCGTTTTTCAATCGCCACACCCTTAAACTTGAATTGCTCAACCGAAAAGCGCGCAATTTCTTCTTCAGACAAACGCAAACGTATAGGGAAAGAACCTTGATTGTTGGCCTCTTGGCGCAAGGCATTGAATTTGCTGATGTCCACTTCTGAAATGGACACAATGGCTTGCAGTTGGGGAATCAAACGCGCCAACGCCGCGTCGATTTTTTCGTTGTCGGCTTTGTCGATGGTGCGCGGGGAAATTTCGAGTGAAAACCCCAGATTATTGCTGGCCAAAACATCGCCATTGCGGTCTAAAATTTTGCCGCGTTCAGGGGCAATCGGCACCAAAGAGGTGCTGTTGGACACCGCCTTTTGGTCAAAATCATCATGGCGCACAACTTGCAAATACACAAAGCGGCCAATCAAAATCGAAAAGCAGGTAAAAATTAAAAAATTCACCACCCACAAACGGGTGCGAAAGGCATGTTGAGCAGATGTGGGGCCGCGACGTTCAAAACTCATATCAATGTGCCAACCATGAGCCCACTGCCCGCGACTGCGCAGCACGTGCAATCAAATGTGCCAGCAACAACCATGCCAGCGTACCCGATAAAATCCACAGCATGGCAGCAATGTCCACAGATTTACCCAAAACCAGCCACGACACAAACGCACGCAGCAACTGCGCCGCAAACATCAGCCCCGTCGCCGCCAACGCGTGCATCAAAATCGAGCTGTATTGCAAACGCGCCGCCACCTGACGCATGGCAAACACCAACCACACATAAATCAGCGCATGCTGCCCCAAAATCGTGGCTTGTTGCACATCCAATAAAATCCCCAAGCCAAACGCCAAGCCATAAGTGACGCGACTCGGCTGATAAGTTGTCCAAAACAACAACACAAACGCCATCCAGTCAAGCCACACGGTCTGCCGAACGGTCAAAAACGACAACGCCCACGCCACCATCAAACTCAACACCACCACCCGCGTTTTGACCGTCAACAGTGCTTGTTCAATCCGCATTATTTGCTTTCCTTTGCACGAGTTTGTTCGCGCGTCCGCGCCCCTAACGTCACGGGCAATTGGTCGCCGCGCACCGCTTTGGCTTGCTCATCTGCCCGCGATTTGGCTGTTTTACTGTCAGGAATTTGCAAAATCGAGACATAACGCACCGCCATGCCTTGCGTGGTCGGCACGACGGTGATTTCAGATTGACCTGAGCTGTCCGCCTGCTCAATCTTGCTCACCCGCCCCACTTTAAGCCCTTCTGGATACAAGCCATCCAAGCCTGATGTGACCAAAACATCGTCGGTTTGCAACGCCACTTGTGCACTGAAAAAACGCACTTCTAAAAAACCCTCTTCTTTTTTGCCCGACAAAAACCCACGCACCGCAGGGTCACGCTCAATGTATACAGGCACATTGATTTTATTGTCCAAAACCAAAGTCACTTCACTGTTGAGCGGCGTCACGCTGGTGATTTGCCCCAGCAAACCATCAGCGGTAATCACGGGTTGCCCTGAGACCACCCCATTTTGACTGCCTTTGTTCAACACCAGTTTACGGGCATAGGGATCCACCACTTGATACAATACCTGAGCGGCCATAGATGGGGTCTTTTGATTGACTGACAAATCCAGCTGCGCGCGCAATGCAGCATTGTCACGCTCCAACTGCGCCAATTGAGTCAAACGCGCCTCATTGCTC
Organism: Formosimonas sp.; assembly: GCA_051650085.1. Taxonomy (GTDB): domain Bacteria; phylum Pseudomonadota; class Gammaproteobacteria; order Burkholderiales; family Burkholderiaceae; genus Hydromonas. Next base: position 37,135 of record JBOFII010000015.1, on the reverse strand, counting down.
GCCTCTTTTTCTTTAAGGGTTTGATTATCCAAGGCGAGTTTTTGCAAAGAGTACGAGTGCACCAACACATCCGAGAACCATTGCGAGGCTTGGTGTAACGCAGTGTAAACTGGGGACAGCACGCTGGAGACCACCGTGCGCACAGGTTGTAAACGCCCCGCCGAACCATCGGCCAGCATCAAACCCAATGCGCAAGCACTGCTAACGAAAAGACGCACCCACACAGGTGTGGTGCGTCGAAACAACTTATAATCAGTTTTCATGAAAAACGAGGTACCGCTAAAGGAATTATTCGTAGCTGAATAAAGAAGGGTATTGTTCAATATAATCGAGCGACACACCCGAACCGCGCACCACACAAGTCAAGGCTTCTTCAGCCACATAAACAGGCAAACCTGTCTCCTCTTGCAACAAACGGTCTAAATCTTTAATCAACGCACCGCCACCTGTCAAAACAATGCCCGTCTCAGCAATGTCAGAGCTCAACTCTGGCGGGGTTTGCTCCAGTGCAATTTTGACGGTTGAGACGATTTGGTTCAACGGCTCAGACAAGGCTTCTAAAATTTCATTCGAATTCACAGTGAAACTGCGCGGCACGCCTTCGGCCAAATTGCGCCCCTTGACTTCCATCTCACGCACCACCGAGCCTGGGAACGCCGTACCAATTTCTTTTTTGATGGCTTCAGCCGTTGGCTCACCAATCAACATGCCGTAGTTGCGGCGGATGTAGTTGACAATCGCTTCATCAAAACGGTCGCCGCCGACGCGTACGCTGTTTTTGTAGACCATACCGCCCAACGAAATCACGCCAACTTCAGTAGTACCACCGCCAATATCCACCACCATTGAGCCACGCGCTTCAAACACAGGCAAGCCTGCGCCCAATGCTGCGGCCATGGGTTCTTCAATCAACAAGGCTTGCGAGGCACCTGCGTTGCGGGCTGACTCGCTAATCGCGCGACGCTCCACCTGTGTAGAGCCACAAGGCACACAAATCACAATCCGTGGACTGGGTTTAAACATGGTCGACTCGTGCACCGACAAAATAAAATGCTTGAGCATGGTTTCGGTCACGCTAAAGTTAGCAATCACACCATCTTTCATTGGGCGAATCGCCTCGATGTTGCCCGGCACTTTACCGAGCATCATTTTGGCTTCTAGGCCAACCGCTTGCACCGAATCACGACCCGTGCGACCATCGTGGCGAATCGCCACCACCGAGGGCTCGTCCAAAACAATCCCTTTGTTGCGGGCAAAAATCAAGGTATTGGCAGTGCCCAAGTCAATCGCCAAATCATTTGAAAAATACTTGCGGAAAAAGTTAAACATATTCATCCTTTTAAGGTCTCTGACAAAAGCCACACGGCTCTTGCTTATCATAAGTGGTTTGACGCGGGTAACTGCTCAATTAGCCCGTGATTATAACTCAAATTTTGGCCTTACCAGCTGGCTTTACTCAATATAATCACATAAAAGTTTCAAACATCGGAACGCTCACACGCTGCAAGAAACGTCGCCAAAAATTACCAGGCTCGCGCCGAATCATCGGCTCTCCATCCACCGCAGGGCTCCATTGCATTCGCCCTGTTTCATCCAATGTCACACGATAGCTGTAACGCGGCTCAATCGCATTGGCAAATACCGAACGGATTTTATCTGCAAAAGGTTTTTGCTGTGTCAACACCCCCGTTTCAGTATTCCAAACTACTGAGCGTGGATCTAAATTCATTGAGCCGACAAAGCTCATTTGCCCATCTACCACCACCGCCTTGGTGTGCAGCGCAGTGCGCGAGCCATGCCAACTGAAAATCGGCAAGCGCCATTGTGGCGCCTTGTCAACGTCGGGAAAACCTCGCAATTCATAGATTTCAACCCCTGATTGCAGTATTTTTTTGCGATAACGCGCATATGCCCCTCCCACCAGCGGCACATCATTGGACTCTAGCGAATTGCTCAACACCACCACACGCACCCCTTTTTTGACCAATTGCGCCAAAAGCTCACTCAGGCCATCGCCTGGCACAAAATACGGACTGACAATCAACACTTCTTTTTGTGCGTTTTGAATGTGCGACAAAAGCGTATTGAACGGTGGCGAGTCTGACTCGGTCAAATGCACGCCATAATGCGGCACTGGACGAGTCACCTTATCAGGCGAGTCCACCACAAATTGCACTTCGCCCCACATCAACTGGGGCAAAATTTTAGGCAAAACCTGATGCTCGGCCTCACCCAACGCCGCTAAATACGGGTGACGCGCCACGCGCTCTTTACGGGTAAGCGCATTGGTTTTATAAATCATTTTTTGAATGTCTTCGAGGCTACCTTCAGGTTTTTTTTCAAACACATCAACAGGAAAGGTCTGCTTTGAGTTCCAATACGCATCAAAACTACGACTCACTTCAGCCACAACTTTGCCGCTCATCAGCACATCAAGGTCAGAGAAATTATCTTCATCACCCGCATTGAAGTAGCGATCACCAATATTGCGACCACCTGCAATAGCCAACACGTTATCGGCCAGCCAAACCTTGTTGTGCATCCGTCGATGTTGGGTCGGCAAATTAATGGCAAACATCGCCACGCGTGTGAGCATCGTGCCGCGACCACGGCGAATCGGATTAAAAATCCGCACTTCAATGTTTGGATGCGCCGATAAAACCGTCATTTCGTGGTCACGACCGAGCATATCCATGTCATCGACCAAAATCCGCACGCGCACGCCACGGTCGGCGGCATGTACCAACTCGCGAATCAACAAACGCGAGCTCAAGCCGCGCTGCAGGCTGTAATACTGCAAATCCAAACTGGTTTGCGCATTTTTAATCAACGCATTGCGTACCGCAAACGCCTCAACCCCATCAATCAACGGATAAATGCCAGAATCCTCGCGCAAAGGCGAGGATTTATGCAACATTTCAGGCAAACTTTGACGTGTTTTTTTCATCGGTTCAACAGGTTGAGCAGGCGTCACTTGAGCCACCATTTGCGGCAGTGGCGCACTCGGAACAACAGGCAAAGCGAATTCATCCAAATGCGTACGCCGTGGTTCAACTAGATTATTGCACGCGCCCAGCACCAGCGGCAGCAGCAACGCCATTATTTTTCGCATCATAAGCGTTGTAATGCAGCATCTAGTGTCGCGGCTTGCTTGGCAAAACAAAACCGAATCAAGGTTTGCCCAGCGGGTGGTTGCGCATAAAACGGCGAAAGCGGAATCGCCGCCACCCCTACTTGTGCGGTTAAATATTGGGCGCATGCCACATCATCCAAACCCGCCAATGACGACACATGGCGGTAATCGACCAATTGAAAATAAGTGCCTTCGCACGGCAAGCACTCAAACGCAGTGTGCGCCAAACCCGCACGAAAATAATCGCGCTTGGCTTGATAAAACGCAGGCAACTCTCGCGTCACTTGCGGTTTTTCGGTCAAATACTGCGCAATCGCCACCTGCAGCGGCGTAGCCACCGTAAACGTGTTGAACTGATGTACCGCACGCACCGCATTGCTCAGTGCGGCAGGCGCAATCACATAACCGATTTTCCAACCCGTCACATGCAGCGTTTTGCCAAAACTGGCCACATGCAGGGTTCGCGCCGCCAAGGCAGGCCGAGTGAGGGCCGATTGATGCGCCGCGCCGTCAAACACCATGTGTTCATACACTTCGTCGCTAATCACCCACAGATTGTGCTGCTCCGCCAAGGCTTCCAGCTCAATTAAGTCTTGTGCCGTAAAGGTGTTGCCTGTCGGATTGTTCGGCGTATTGACGATAATCGCACGGGTTTTGTGCGTCACCGCCGCACGCACCCGCGCCCAATCAACCACAAATTTACCTTGCTCCAACTGCAAATTCACCGCCACAGGCACGCCGCCCGCATTGAGGATGGCAGGACGATACAAATCGTAAGCAGGCTCTAAAATAATGATTTCGTCCTGCGGCTGCACAATCGCCATAATCGCGCAAAATAGCGCCTCGGACGCACCCGCCGTCACGGTGATTTCGGTGTCGGGATTGACCACACAGCCATAATGGCGCAGCACCAAACCCGCAATCGCCTCGCGCAGCACTTTAGTGCCCATCATCGGCGCGTATTGATTGTGCCCCGCCGTCATCGCCTCAAACGCCATGCGCAACAAATCAGCATCGGGCGCAAAGTCAGGAAAACCCTGCCCCAAATTAATCGCGCCGTGCTGCTGCGCCAACGCGCTCATGGTGGTAAAAATCGTGGTATTCAATGTTTTCAACGCTGTTTCTCCCAGTCGGCTACCATGCCAATCCGCACATTGTGCGCCCGCGCACGGTTTTTCAGGCGCAATACATGTTTGTCTTTGCTGATGAGCCACGTTGCGCGATAGTTCAAAGCGGTGTCGATAAACACTTGGTCATCCGCATCCACGCAGCGCAGCGACACGCTCGGCTTGCCCAAATTCGGTACGCACCGCGCCAATGCCTGCACCGCGTCGCGCACCGCCTCTTGTTGCGCCGCGCTCAACGCAAACTGCGCACGACTCACCACGTCGCATAACTCATCGAGCATGTCACTCGTGTAAATCATCTCAAACTCGCCACTCGCCTGCGCGGCTTTTAAACCGCGCAAACTCGTGTCGTCAAACACCAGCCAATCAAGCCAAATGTTGGTGTCTAAAATATAAATTGGCCGCATCATAAACTCACCAACCGCCCATTTTTAATCCGCAAACCCTTAGCCCCCAAACCGCCCTGCTCACCCAATAACGCCAATTGCACGCGATTTTGCGCGTGACAAATCGCCGCCGCCAGCGCATCAGCCGCATCGGCTTGCGGCGTGCGCGGCAGGTTGAGCAGCCGCGCCACCATCTCTTGCACCTGTTCTTTGGCTGCTTTGCCGTGCCCCGTCACCGCTTTTTTCAGTTGCAAGGCGGTGTATTCGTGCACAGGCAAATCTTTAAGCACCAACGCGCCAATCGCCGCGCCACGCGCTTGGCCGAGCAATAAAGTCGATTGCGGATTGATGTTGACAAACACTTTTTCAATCACCGATTCGTGCGGCTGATAAGTGTCAATCACCGCATGAATCCCATCCATCAGCGAGCGCAAACGCTCAGGCAAAGCTTGCCCCGCCACCTTAATCACCCCGCTCGCCACATAGCGCATGGTGTGCTGATGCACATCAATCACCCCAAAACCCGTCAAGCGCAAACCAGGGTCGATGCCCAGCAAACGAGTCAGCGTCGGCTCAACGCTCATCCGCACCTTCGTCACCGTCGATTTTGGCTTTCAAATCCGACGTGCAAAATTTGCACTTAATCGCATCCACCGCCACAAATTCGCGGCAATACGGGCACTCACGGCTGCCTTGTGCGCGAAAGTTGGCCAATTTATAGCGCATAATCACCTTGACCATCATGAACAGCACTAACGCCAAAATGACAAAATTAATCAACGCGCCCAAAAAATTACCCACATGAATCTCGCCACCATTGAACCCAATCACCAACCCCGTCAAATCAGGCGCCCCACCCAGCGCGGCAATAAAATCACCAATAATGTCTTTGCTTAAACTCTGCACCACCGTAGCAAACGCCCCGCCGATGATGACCCCCAGTGCCAAATCAAAAATATTGCCACCGCTGGCGAAGTTTTTGAATTCGTCTAAAAATTTTTTCATACCACCTCCAGTCCTAAATCGCGCCATTTTATGCTAAATTTTGCTTTGGAATAGTTTTTTAGACCATTCAACACACTATTCAGGCAGTTGTACTACGCCAATACAACTAATCATACCTCCGAGCTTAAATGGCTTGTTATATGTTTCGTATAAACATATAATTTCAAAATCAAGCCGTTGCATCGCCTGCTTGAAAATATTTTGGAGAAAAAAATGGACATTACGCTAGATGCTATTTTGTCTTTAACTCGCGACTCATATGCAGCCTTAGAGGAGTCAACTTTATTTAGCAACCAGAAAGATGATTTGATAAATGAGTACCTCAAAGACAAAGAAAACAACAGGTATGGCATTCCCACGCACGAAAGACTTGCCAACGCAATCAGCCAAGTATTGGGCTAAAGAAAAAGACAGGTATATTAGACAGTTATTGATCTCCGACATTGAGGAAATAACAAATAGAGAAATTATTGTTTATTTTGCCGCACATTCGGAAGGGATTTCACATACAGATGCTGATGACATATCTGAAATTATCTCAGGCTTACGTAACCCTAAAAAAATCGATTTGATTATTAACACCCCAGGTGGAGTTGTTGATAGCGTAGAGAAAGTCATTTCGGTTTTACAAAGTCGTGTAAAAGATTACAGGGTAATTGTCCCAAATTTTGCAAAAAGCGGCGGAACCGTTATTGCACTTTCAGCAAAAAGCATAGTCCTTGGTGTTAATTCTGAATTAGGACCAATTGACCCTCAATTTAATAACGTTCCTTGTGATGTTATAGCAAAAGCACATAATGACCCAATTATCAAGGAGTTAGCTCTTTTGGCGGTTGAACGAATGAAAATTCTGGCCAGTAAAATATTGAAAATGGGGATGTTGAGTGCATTAGCCGATGAAGAGATAAGTGCCGTTATAGAAAAATTATCTTCTTCAAACTCTTGCAAGTCACATGGTGCTGTTATTGACCATACCGAAGCTAAGGAGTTGGGTTTGAATGTTGAATGGCTTGAACCAGAAGACAAACTATGGGAAAAAATTTGGTTATTACATTGTTTATACGACCATGATGTAAAAATAAAAAGCATTGGAAAAATATTTGAAGGTAAAAAGAACAGCATTTCAAGACCCTTAAGAAATAATTAACAACTTTGATAAAGCCCAACGAGGCTTTATTTTTTTAACTAACAAAGATCATGACCAACAAATCCCGCAACCTCCGCCTCTCAGGCCTTGAGCCTTTCGTCGTCAACGACGCCTCTTTATTCGTCAACGTCGGCGAGCGCACCAATGTGACGGGCTCGAAAGCCTTTGCCCGCATGATTTTGAACGGGCAGTTTGATGACGCCTTGTCGGTGGCACGTCAGCAGGTCGAAAACGGGGCGCAAGTGATTGACATCAATATGGATGAAGCCATGCTCGACTCTAAGGCGGCAATGGTGAAATTCCTCAATCTGATTGCCTCTGAGCCTGACATTTCGCGCGTGCCGATTATGATTGACTCGTCCAAGTGGGACGTGATTGAAGCGGGTTTGCGCTGCGTGCAAGGCAAAGCGGTGGTCAATTCGATTTCGCTCAAAGAAGGCGAAGCACCATTCATCGAGCAAGCCCGCAAAATCATGCGCTACGGCGCGGCGACGGTGGTGATGGCGTTTGACGAACAGGGGCAAGCCGATACGTTTGAGCGCAAAATCGAAATTTGCGAGCGTTCATACCGCATTTTGGTCGACAAAGTCGGCTTTGCGCCCGATGACATTATTTTTGACCCGAACATTTTCGCGATAGCGACGGGGATTGAAGAGCACAACAACTACGCGGTTGACTTCATCAACGCAACCCGTTGGATTAAAGAAAACTTACCGTTTGCTTTGGTGAGCGGCGGCGTGTCGAATGTGTCGTTTTCGTTCCGCGGCAACGAGCCTGTGCGCGAAGCGATTCACACCGTGTTTTTGTACCACGCGGTGGCGGCGGGGATGGACATGGGGATTGTCAACGCTGGGATGCTCGGCGTATACGCCAACATTGACCCTGAGCTGCGCGAGCGCGTCGAAGATGTGGTGCTCAATCGCCGCGCGGACGCGACCGACCGCTTGCTGGACATCGCCGCCAAGTTCAAAGGCGACGGTATTAAAATTGAAGAAAACCTCACGTGGCGCGAACAAGATGTGAATGCGCGGTTGAGCCACGCGCTGGTCAATGGGATTACGGCGTTTATTGACGTGGATACGGAAGAGGCGCGGGTGCAAGCCGAGCGGCCGATTCACGTGATTGAAGGCCCGCTGATGGACGGCATGAATGTGGTCGGCGATTTATTCGGCGCGGGCAAAATGTTTTTACCGCAGGTGGTTAAATCAGCCCGCGTGATGAAACAAGCGGTGGCGCATTTGATTCCGTTTATCGAGGCCGAAAAAGCCGATCGCATTGCCGCAGGCTTGGCCGAGGCGGGCAAATCGCAGGCCAAAGTGGTCATGGCGACGGTCAAAGGCGACGTGCATGACATTGGCAAAAACATTGTCACCGTGGTTTTGCAATGCAACAACTTTGACGTGGAAAACATGGGCGTGATGGTGCCTTGTGCGCAAATTTTGGCCAAAGCCAAAGAGGTCGATGCCGATGTGATTGGCCTGTCGGGCTTGATTACCCCGTCGCTCGAAGAAATGGCGCATGTGGCGGCCGAAATGGAGCGCGACCCGTATTTTAAAGCACGCCAAACGCCGCTTTTGGTCGGCGGCGCGACCACTTCGCGCGTACACACCGCGGTCAAAATCGCACCGAACTACAGCGGGCCGGTGGTTTGGGTGCCTGATGCGTCCAAAAGCGTCACGGTGCTGCAAGAAGTGTTGCACAACCGCGAAGCGTTTATGCTCAAACACAATGCCGAATACGAGCGGATTCGCCAACAACACGCCAACAAAAAAGGCACACCGCAAATCAGCCCAGAGGCCGCACGCGCCAATAAATTTAAAGTGGATTGGACGAGTTTCACACCTGTCAAACCGCGCCAGCTCGGTTTGCAAGTGATTGAAAACATGGACTTGGCCACGCTCGTGCCGTACATCGACTGGTCGCCGTTTTTCCAAGTCTGGGATTTGGCTGGCCCCTATCCTGCGATTTTGACCGATGACATCGTTGGCGAGCAAGCGCGGCGCGTTTTTGATGATGCCAATGAAATGCTCGGCAAAATCGTCAGTGAGCAGTGGCTCACCGCCAAAGGCGCGTATGGGTTGTACCCCGCTGCCGTTGTTGACGACGAAACCATTGTGGTCTACGACGAGGCCAAAACCCGCGAACTCTTGCGTTGGAATCCGCTGCGCCAACTCGCCGAAAAGCCCGTGATTGACGGCGTGGCCAAACCGAATCAATCGCTCGCTGACTTCATCGCGCCCGCAGGCACAGTGGACGACTACATCGGCATGTTCGCCGTCACCACAGGGCTGGACATGGACGCACGCCTCGCGCAAATGGAAGCCGAATTCGACGACTACGGCTCGATTATGTTCAAAGCCTTGGCCGACCGCTTGGTCGAAGCCTTTGCCGAATATTTGCACGAAAAAGTCCGCAAAGACGACTGGGGCTACGCGCCTGCTGAAAACTTAAGCAAAACCGAGCTGCTCAAAGAGCGCTACAGCGGCATTCGCCCCGCCCCAGGTTACCCTGCTTGCCCCGACCATGAGGTGAAAACCGATTTGTTCCGCATCTTGCAAGCCGATAAAATCAATATGACGCTAACCGAAAGCCTCGCCATGAACCCCGCCTCGTCGATTAGCGGCTTTTATTTTGCGCACCCAGAGTCGCGTTATTTCAACGTCGGCAAAAGCGCGTGGTAAACCCATGAACACGACGATTGCACTGATTTGCGCCGCAGGGGTCGGCGCACGCGCGGGCGGCGGCATTCCCAAACAGTACCAAACCATTCACGGTCAGCCGATGCTGGCGCACACGATTGCCGCGTTTGCCGCCAGCTCGTGCATCAGCCACACGTACGTGGTGATTGCGCCCGACGACGCATGGTATGGCGAACTGATTGCGCCGCATGTCAGCCACACAGTTACGGCGTTGCGCGTCGGTGGCGCGAGCCGCGCCGAATCGATTTGCAACGGCTTGGCGCAGTTAGATGGGTTGTTTGACGAGGCTTGGGTGCAAGTCCACGACGCAGCGCGGCCGTGCGTCACGCCCGACTTAATCGCAACCCTGCACAACGCGGTGCAGCCCAATGGCGTCGGCGGCTTGCTTGCCTTGCCCGTGGTCGATACGGTCAAATTGTCCGATACGGGTGGCGTGGTCAAAAAAACGCTCGACCGTCAAAAACTCTGGCTAGCGCAAACCCCACAAATGTTCCCGCTCAACCTGTTGTACAACGCCTACGCCGACGCTTTGCTCGATGAAGAAGCCATTTTAACCGACGATGCCAGCGTGATGGAGCGTGCAGGCTATGACGCGCAACTGGTCACAGGACATGCGCGCAACTTAAAAGTGACCCATGCCGAGGATTTTGCATTGGCGCAATTTTGGTTGCAAATAGAATAATCCCACTCAAAAGCGGCGCAAGCTCAAATAAGCCTTGTTTAAGGATTGAGCACTGTTTGGGGCGGCATAGGCTGCCCCGCCACCTGTTCGAGCGACTCATCTAAACACGCCCACGTCGGTGCGCTGGCGGTCCAGATGTTCATACTGGGGGCAAAGGCCGATGGGTTGTCGAGATTGCCTGCGCGAATCACCCGAAAGTTGGGACGCGCCGAGGAACGGGAGAACATTTGCGTGCCGCAGGTGGCGCAAAATTGGCGCGTGTTTTGGTTGCCGCTGTCGGCAGTGAGTTGGTACTCAGCCAGCTCGCCCGTGACGGTTAGGCCGTCAAGCGCGACCATGATGTTAAACGTGCCATTAGCAGAGATGTGTTGGCAAGTGCGGCACCAGCAAATGCGGGCGGCGAGAGGTGCGCTACTGATGGAAAATTGTACGTTGCCGCACAGGCAGCGGCCAGTTTGTGGGGTCATGCGGTTCTCCTTGAGGATTGTTGTCGCGCCATTTCAAACAAACACACTGCGCTGGCGGCGGCGACGTTGAGCGATTCGCCTGCGCACATGGGAATAATTACGGTTTGGCTGGCCACGTCAAGCAACTCTGCGGCCACGCCCGCGCCTTCACTGCCCATCAACCACGCGCACGGCTGCGCAAGGTCGGTTTGATAAATGCTGTGTTGCGCTTGCAAACTGGTGGCGAGCACAGCGACATTGCGGCTTTGCAGCTCGCGCATGGTCGCTAAAATATCCACACCATCCACAATATTGAGCGAGAAATGTGCGCCAACTGCGGCGCGCAACACTTTGGGTGCGAAGGGATTGGCGCAGGCCGAGTTGAGATACACATCGCGCACGCCCGCCGCTGCTGCGCTGCGCAAAATCGAGCCGAGATTGCCCGCGTCTTGCACGCCATCGAGCAAAACCGCGTTGCCCGCCGCGCCGCCTTGTGCGCTGGGCTTGCGCACTTCGCACAAAATGCTTTCACCCTGCGCCAGCGTGCTCACGCTGCGAAACAGCGCGTCGCTCATGACCTCAAACTCGCGCGGCTGCACCAATGCCGCAATTTCAGCATTCGCCAAGGCGCTGTGCGCCACCCAAATGCGCTGTGCCACGCCGCCCTGCGCGAAAAACGCTTGCGCGAGGTGAATGCCTTCGAGCAGCATAACGTCGTCACTGCGCCGTGGCTTGTCGAGCCAGCGTTTGAGTTGTTTGATGGCGGGGTTGTCTTTGGAGGTAATCACGCTGAACTCGCTTGTAAAATCGCCCGCACAGGCGCGAAACTGCGCCGATGGTGCGCCGTCACGCCATGCGCCTGCAACGCGGCAAGGTGCTGCGCGGTCGGGTAGCCTTTGTGCTGCGCAAAACCGTATTGTGGCAACTGTTCGTGCAGTTGAGCCATGGCCGCGTCACGCGCCACTTTGGCCAAAATCGAGGCCGCCGAAATACACGGCTCGAGCGCGTCGCCCTGCACCAAGGCTTGCCCTGTGTAACCGAGGCGAATTAAGTCTTTGGGAAAATGATTGCCGTCAACCCAAACCCAGTCAGGCTGGCGCGTCAAGCCTTGCACCGCGCGGCTCATGGCGAGCATGGCCGCTTGTAAAATATTAAGCTTATCAATTTCAGCCACGCTGGCAGTGGCGATGCACCACGTGGTTTTGGCTTGAATCTCGGCAAACAATGCCTCGCGTTTTTTGGCGGTGAGTTTTTTGGAGTCGTTTAGCCCCGCAATCGGCTGCGACGGGTCTAGAATCACGGCGGCGGCATAAACCTCACCCGCCAGAGGGCCGCGCCCTGCTTCATCCGTGCCGCAAATCAGGTGCGCTTGCGTCACATCTGTTTGAAATAAATCGCGCATGGTTCAACGCGCCAAAACCTGCGCCACGGCTTGCGCACACAGGCTGGGCGTGTCGCGGATGAGCGAATGATGCATGTTGGTCAAACGCTCGGCCACACTGGTGTCTTGCGCGTAGCGATTCATCTCGCGCAGCAGCGTGGCGGCTAAGTTGTGCGGCGTGGCGTCGGTTTGCAGCACTTCAGGGACAAATGTGTCGTTGAGCAAAATATTCGGCAGGCCAATCCACGGCAGCAAAGCCACTTTAGGATAAAGCCACGCCGAGACTTTGGAGGTTTGGTACGAAATCACCATCGGTTTTTTGTACAGCGCGACTTCTAAACTGGCCGTGCCGCTGGCCACCAACACCGCGTCAGCCGCTTCAATCGCCATGCGGGCTTGACCGTCGAGCAGGCGCAGGTTAAGTTGCGGCGCGTATTGTGCCTGCATTTTAAGCAAAGTGTCGCGCAGCGCAGCATGCGCCACAGGAATGACAAACTGCACCGCGCCCAATTGTTGCGCCAATAAAACCGCTGCCTGCAAAAATGCAGGCGCGTTGTATTCGATTTCAGAAGCCCGCGAGCCTGGCAAAAGCGCAATCACCTGCGCCGCGTCAATCGACAAGGCTTGCCGCGCCACTTGCGGGCTGGCCTGCAGCGGAATCTGCGCAGCAAATGGATGACCCACATAAGTGGCGGCGATGCCCGCTGCGTCGTAAATGGCTTGTTCAAACGGAAAAATCAGCAGCACATGCTGGGCGGCGCGGCGGATTTTTTCAATCCGTTTGGGTCGCCACGCCCAAATTGACGGGCTGACATAATGCATGGTTTTCACACCGTTTTGACGCAAACGCGTCTCGACGCTCAAGTTAAAATCCGGCCCGTCAATCCCGACAAACACATCGGGGCGGTCGGTCGATGACAAACGGCGGATGAGTTCAGAGCGCATTTTGAGGATGCGTGGCAAGTGCTTAATCGGCTCAAAATAACCGCGCACCGCCAACGATTGCGACGGCCACCATGCCTCTACACCTTGCGCCTGCATGGCCGCACCCGCAATGCCAAACGCCTGCACCGCAGGCTCAAGCGTGCGCACGCCCTGAACCAGCGCAGCGGCCAATTGGTCGCCCGATGATTCGGCAGCAACCAAGCCCAGCTTCAAACTCATCGGATGATGCCTCGCGTGCTGTGGCTGATGAAGTCGCTCAACAAACGCAAATAAGCCGCAGAATCAGCGTCTTGCGCCGCCAACTCGTTTAATTGGGCAATCGCTTCTTCAACTTTGAGGTCTTGGCGGTAAACCGCTTTGTAGCCGCGCTTGATGCTGGCGATTTGTTCAGGGGTGAAACCGCGTCGTTTCAGCCCTTCGCTGTTGATGCCAAACGGTTTGCACGGCGCACCCGTGGCCATGACAAACGGCGGCACGTCTTGATGCAGAGCCGAACCGCCACCAATCATGGCATGTGCCCCAATTTTGACAAACTGATGCACGCCCGTCATGCCGCCGACAATCGCGTGGTCGAGCACATGAACATGCCCCGCCAGTTGCGCATTGCTGGCCAAAATCGTGTGGTTGTGAATCTGGCAGTCGTGCGCCAAATGCACGTAGCCCATAATCCAGTTGTCGTCGCCGACCCTTGTTACGCCGTCGTCTTGCGTCGTGCCGCGGTGAAAGCTGCAAAATTCACGGATTAAATTGCGCGAACCAATCACCAACTGGGTCGGCTCGCCTGCGTATTTTTTGTCTTGCGGCGCCGCGCCCAAAACCGCGTGGTGGCCGATTTGGTTGTCCGCCCCGATGGTGGTGTGACCTTCAATGACATTGTGGGCACCGATGTGCGTACGATCACCAATCGTCACATGTTCGTCGACAATCGTGAACGGCCCGATGACCACATCCGCGCCCAGTTGCGCCCGCGAATCGACCAGCGCACTTGGATGAATCTGAACTGCCATGTTACTCGCCTTTACGGTATGCGCACATCAAGTGCGCTTCTGCCGCGACTTCACCGTCAACGGTGGCGCGTACGTCAAACTTGGCAAACCCGCGAATCACCCGCGCGAGTTTGACTTCTAATTGCAACACATCACCTGGTACAACAGGCCGCTTGAAACGCACATCTTCCATACCAACAAAATAAAACATGGCGTTCGGATGCGATTCTTGCACCCACAGCAACGCGCAAGCTTGCGCCAAGGCTTCCATAATCAACACCCCAGGCATGACGGGGGCATGTGGGAAATGCCCCGTGAAGAATTGCTCATTCATCGAGACATTTTTGCTGGCAATTAAGTAATCTGCATGTTTCCACTCAATCACGCGATCCACCAATAAAAATGGATAACGGTGGGGGATACGACGCATAATTTCGTTGATGTCATAGCCCGCTTGTAATTCTGTATTGCATTCACTCATATTCACTCCTCTTTTTTCAATTGTCGAATTTTTTTACGTAACTCACTGAGATGGCGAATCAAGCTGGCATTGCGCTCCCAGTCGCGATGCAGCATCGGTGGGAAAATCCCGGTGTATTGCCCCGCCTCGGTAATAGAGCTGGGCACGCTTGTGCCACCTGAAATCACCGTGCCCGCCACAATGCTCAAATGTCCACCAATCATGGCCGCGCCGCCAATCATGCAGCGCTCGCCAATGGTGGTGCTCCCTGCAATCCCCACGCACGACGCTATCGCGGTGTGGGCGCCAATCACGCAATTGTGCGCGATTTGAATTTGATTATCGAGCTTCACGTCGTCGTGAATCACCGTGTCGTTCAATGCACCACGGTCAATCGTGGTGTTTGCACCGATTTCGACATCGTCACCAATCAACACGCGACCAATTTGTGGGATTTTTTGCCAACCCGCTTGGGTCGGCGCAAAACCAAAACCATCAGAACCAATCACCGCACCCGCATGAATAATGGCACGCGCACCAACTTGGCAGCCGTGGTAAATCGTGACATTGGGATAAATTGTGCTGTCCGCGCCAATGCGCACATCGTCACCAATCACCACGCCTGCTTTAAGGTGCACCCGCTCGCCAATCACCACTCGCTCACCAATCACCACCCGCGCGTCAATTTGCGCACTGGCAGCAACCTGAGCCGACTCGGCCAACACAGCACTGGCATGCACGCCCGCGTGCACGGCCCGCTGCAGATGGAATTTTTGCGCGATGTGCGCATACATGGGGTAAGCGGCAGGAGTCACCACATAAACAGTTTCGGACTGCAATGCATGGTTGGCCTGTAAATCGTCGTAATCGGCCTGACTCAAAGCCACCGCGCTGGCGCGGCTGGTGCGCAATTGAGCACGTAACTTGGGGTTGCTCAAAAACGCAAATGCACCTTGCCCCGCAACATCAAGCGGCGCAATATGGTTAATCAGCACCTGCCCACCCAATATTTGATAAGGCATGGCAAAGCCATGAAGTAAATCAGCCAGTGGCTGCGCGGGCGCAAACACTGGCTGAAAAGAAGGTACGGTCAATGTCATCTACTATTCACCATCAACGCAAATTTTCCAGCACGCGCGAGGTTAAATCGTACTGAGGCTTAATGTACACCGCGTCTTGAACAATTAAATCATACCCCTCTTTTTCAGCAATGTTTTTAATCAAGCTGTCCGCCTTAGCCAGTAAGGACTGCAACAATTGATTTTGCGCAGCCGACAAGTCGCTTTCAAATTTAGCTCGTTCTGTTTCAAATGCTTCAATCTCTTGAGTCAAACTTTTTTCACGGGCTTCTTTTTGCGCATTGCTCAAGGTAGGGAAGTCTTTTTCATAAGCCTGTTGCTTGTTGCGAATTTGTGCGGATTTAGCATCCAAACTTTTTTCGCGCGACTTAAATTGATTTTCCAATTCAGTTCGTGACGCTTTAGCAACACCTGACTCCGCGACCAATCGATCCAAACTGACATAGCCGACTTTGAAAACCTGCGCCTGTGCGTTTAAAGCAAAAACGCTTGATGAGGCCAAAATCGCCATGGAAACCACAAACTTCTTCATATCAATCCTTTTACTGTTTTAGAACGATGTGCCAATTTGAAATTGGAATCGCTGCAACTTGTCGTGCTCTTTTTTATTCATTGGGCGAGCATAACTGAACTTCAACGGCCCAATAGGTGAATTCCACGTCAAACCCACCCCGTATGAATAACGAACACCATTGCAACCTGACCAGCTGATTTTGCTGTCATTGCACGAATTGGGCTCGCTTGAGGTTTTTTTGTCCGTCCATAAACCACCCGCATCGGCAAAGGTAAATAACCGCACATCTCGGCTTTTGGTCATCCCTGGGAAGGGGAACTGCAGCTCAAGATTGACAAAAGCGCGTTTTGAACCACCCAAATAGCTGACTTCACCCAAAGAGTTCACAGAAGTAGGCCCTACTGTGCTGGTGTCAAAACCACGAATTGAACCTAAACCACCCGCATATAAATTGCGGAAAAATGGGTAATTTTGCCCACTTAAACCGCGACCATAATCAAATTGTGAGTTCAAAGCCAACGTGATGTTTTTAGAGACTGGGAAAAATTTCTGGAATTGATAAGTCCCACGTGCATACTTGGCCGTACCAAAAAACGAACCTGCAATCAATGCCCGCTGGTAGGTACCCCGTGATGGCAAATAAGTTGAGTCGCGAGTGTCGTAACTCCAACCCAAGCTGGCTTCATAGGTTTTGATGTTGTTCGTACCGTACTCAGTCATGTAACGAGTATACGTGTTGGGTGCTGACGAACCCAACTCAATTTTATTCATCTCAGGATTAAAACCAAAAAACAGTCTATGCCGCTCTGACAACGGCAAACCAAATACCGTGTTTAAGCCAATGGTGGTGTATTTGGTATCCGAAATTTTCAACTTAGACGCGTCATAGGTTTTGTAATACGCCGAAAAATCACTGCTCACACCCGATTTTGTAAAATAGGGGTTGCTGGTCGTCACCGTGGCGTTGCGACTGGATTTGCTGGTGTCAATCGACAATCCCAGCGAATTGCCCGTTCCCATGAAGTTGCGTTCATGAATAGAGCCTGTCAAACTGACTTTATCGGAAGAGCTGTAACCCAACCCCAACTTCATATCCCCTGTTGGCACTTCTTTGACTTGATAATTCACGTCCACTTGGTTGTTGGTGCCCGCAACAGGCACCGTTTCAACGGTCACTTCGCTAAAATAACCCAACCGATCAATGCGATCACGGGACAATTGAATGTCTTCACCGCTGTACAACGCGCTTTCCATTTGGCGAACTTCGCGACGAATCACATCATCTTTGGTGCGGCTGTTGCCGTTGATATTGACATGGCGCACATACGCACGCTCTTGTGGCGTAACCGCAATCAATACATCCACCACATGCTTGCTTTTATCTAAATTGGGCAAAACTTCTACTTTGGCCAAAGCATAGCCATCTTGCGCCAAACGTTTGGCTATTTTACGCACAATGTCACCCATTTCGGTGCGTGAATAAATGGCATTGGTTTTGTATTTAACCAATTTTTCAATCTCTGCACGCGGCGTGTCTTTGGTATCGCCTTGCAATTTAATCGAGTTGACTCGGTATTGCTCGCCTTCTTTGAGAGCCAAATTGATTTGAATGCCTTTGCCATCTTCGGAGCTTGGGGTATCCACACTGACAAAGTCAAAATCTAAGTAGCCTTTATCCAAATAATAATTGCGAATCGATTCTAAATCAGCCGTCAAACGTTCAGGCGCAAAGCGGCTGTCTTTAGAGTACCACGAAAACAAGCCATTTTTGTTGAGTGCCATCACCGAGCGAATTTTGCGATCCGACACAGCCGAGTTGCCATCAATGACAATTTTTTTAACTTTAAGGTATTTACCTTCGTTAATGGTCAAACTGACCGCGACTTGACCACGGTCTTGTGGTTTAACTTCTGATGAGACCGTGGCATTGACCAAGCCTGCGTCGGCATACATGGCTTTGAGCTCTTCTTTCACTTTGTCCAACAAAGCAGAGTCATAAGGATAACCCGCACCAAAACCGTGCTCACTCAGACCTTTAGTCACTTGTTTTTTATCAAAGTTTTTCATGCCCGTGATGGTCACTTCAGAAATCACCGAACGTTCATTCAAACTCACTTGCAGCACTGTACCGTTGACTGTGGCATTGACACGGTCATACAAGCCCGACGCATACAAAGCTTTCATCACTTCTTGCTCTTTGTCGGCATTGAATGTGTCGCCAATTTTGACGGGTAAAATATTGAATAC
This sequence comes from Formosimonas sp., assembly GCA_051650085.1. Classification (GTDB taxonomy): domain Bacteria; phylum Pseudomonadota; class Gammaproteobacteria; order Burkholderiales; family Burkholderiaceae; genus Hydromonas. The sequence continues at coordinate 18,898 of JBOFII010000015.1, read as the reverse complement.
AGAAGTGGGGTCAGAGCGTTTTAAACCCTGCACCACAATATCTGTGAGCACGACACCAGTAGGTGCAGTGCCCGCCGCCGCAGCGACGGCTGCAGGCTTAGTTTTTTTTACGACAGGGGATTTAGCCAAGACAGGTGTAGCAGCAAACAAACTGGCGATGCTCAGCGCAATAACGGCGTGACGCGGTGTGCGGGATGGGATATGACTGACCGACATGGTTTTCCTAATCTTCTAAAGTAAAACGAGTCCATTTTACAGGATAAAGTGGATAAAAACGTGAGGTACAAGGTATTTTGTGCATTCTAACCGAACAAACTTTGCCCGTCATTAAAAAAAGCAATCCCCATAAAGCCGAGCAATAACGCCAAACCCACCCGCTGGCCTATCGCCAAAGCCCGTTCCGACACAGGTCGCCCCACCACTGCTTCGAACAGATAATATACCAAATGCCCGCCGTCCAGCACGGGAATGGGCAATAAATTCAACGCACCCAAGCCAATAGAAATCATCGCCAAAGTGGCCAAAAACCCCGCCCAGCCCTGCGACACCCCTTCACCTGTGACCCGCGCAGTGGCCACTGGCCCCCCAATATTTTTGAGGCTCAACTGGCCTGTGAGCATATAGGCAACCGCTTTGGTATTGAGCCACGTCATTTGCATGGTGCGGCTCACACCCTCTTGCGCCGCTGCAAAAATACCATTGTGGTATGTTGTTTTTGGTGTATCCGCGGTAATTTGCACACCCAGCTTACCGTCTTTGGGGGTGACGTTGATGGTTTGCGGCACGCCCGCACGGACAATCGCCATGCTCAGTGACTGATTCGCGTTTTTGCTCACCCATTCCACCATCCCTTGCGGACTGGCAATGCGCTGCCCATTGATACTCACCACTTCGTCACCGTTTTGCAAACCTGCGGTTTGTGCCGCCGAGCCTACCTGAACGTCACCCAACAGCACTTTATTAATCGTTGGCTCCAAACCAATGCGCTGTTGCCAATCTTTTTGCTCGACATTCAGGCTGTGCGTATCAATCACGCCTTGTTGCACTTGTCCTTGTGTATTGCGCCATGACAATGCAATCGGTTCACGGTCAAATACGGCAAAAAATAGCCCCATTTGAATCTCGTTCCAGCCCTTGATGGATTTGCCATTGAGCGTTTCAACCACATCTCCGCTGCGCAAGCCCAATGGCGCGGCCAAACTGCCAGCCGCAGGCTCACTGACCACAGGCGAGTTGGCGGTGTGCTCACCATAATTCAAGCCAATCAGCACCAGCGCAGCAAACAACAAATTGGCCAACGGGCCGGCCAGCACAATCGCCATGCGCTGCCAAACCGTACGCGACGCAAAACTGCCCTCAACGGGCTCGCTTTGCTTCTCGTCCGTGGCAATTTGATACTCGCCGCGCATTTTGACAAAGCCGCCCAATGGAATCGCGGCCAGCACAAACTCTGTGCCCTCTTTATTCGTCCACGTCAAAATCGTCGGGCCAAAGCCTATTGAAAACTTCTCAATCGCCACCCCGCATTTGCGGGCGACCCAATAATGACCAAACTCATGAATGGTCACCAAAAATAAAATTGAGACCAAAAAACTCCACAACATAGTTGTTGCCATCAGTGACCACCTTTTAAATGCGCCGCCACCCACGCGCGGGTCTGCGCGTCAATCACCATTACTTCATCAATATGGTTTGGCGCGGCAAATTGCAAAGCGTTGAGCGCACGCTCGTTGAGCTGCGCAATCTGTACAAACGCCAATTCGTGCGCCAAAAATGCCGCCACGGCGCACTCGTTGGCCGCATTGAGCACAATCGGTGCTGCGCCGCCCGCACGCAGTGCGTCAAACGCCAAACGCAAACAGACAAATTTGTTTAAATCAGGCGCGTAGAACTCCAGCGCACCTTGCGTGGCCAAGTCCAGCACCGAGACACCCGAACCGATGCGCTCAGGATAAGCCAGCGCATGCGCAATCGGCACGCGCATATCGGCATGCCCCAACTGCGCCAAACTGCTGCCATCGACATAGTTGACCAGAGAATGAATCACCGATTGCGGGTGAATCACCACGTTAATGTGCTCTGCCGCCATGCCAAACAGCCAATGCGCCTCAATTACCTCAAGGCCTTTGTTCATCATGGTCGCCGAGTCCACCGAGATTTTGCGCCCCATCGACCAGCGCGGATGAGCGCAGGCTTGCTCAGGCGTGATGCCTTGCAACTGCGCAACGGGCGTGTGTAAAAACGGCCCGCCCGACGCGGTGAGCGTGATGCTCGCCACGCCCGCAGAGCCGTGTGGCAAACATTGAAACAAGGCATTGTGCTCGCTGTCAATCGGCAACAGCACCGCGCCGCTCTTTTGCACCGCGGCCATCATCAAGCCACCCGCCATGACCAAAGACTCTTTATTGGCCAACAAAATTCGCTTACCCGCCTGTGCCGCAGCCATGGCCGAGCGCAAACCCGCCGCACCGACAATCGCCGCCATGACCGTAGTCACTTCGGGCGCACTGGCCACCCATTCTAAAGCCGTCGCACCGACCAAAACCTGTGTCACGCCATCATGCAAACGGCCGCGCAAATCCTGCGCAGCCGCCTCATCCAAAACCACCGCGTAGCGCGGCTTAAATTGCACACACTGCTCGGCCAACAGTTCAATCTGCGCCCCACCCGTGAGCGCGAACACTGAAAAACGGTTCGGATGTTGCGCCACCACATTCAACGTGCTGCGCCCAATCGAACCTGTCGCGCCCAAAATCGTTAAAACTTGCGGCATCATCGCAAAATCCACGTCAACAACACCACTTGCAAAGGCAAGGTAGGCAAAATCGCATCAATGCGGTCTAAGATGCCGCCATGCCCTGGCAAAGCATTGCCACTGTCTTTCACACCCGCGCAACGCTTGAGCCACGACTCAAACAAGTCACCCAAAATACTCACATAAGTCAACATAAACGCCAACAGCACCCATTTCCAAACAGGCTCATCAATCGGCAACCAACCCTGCCAAACCACCACAATCAACAAATAAGCCGTCACGCCCAACCAAGCACCCGCCGCACCTTCAATGGTTTTGCCAGGGCTGATGCTGGGTGCGAGCTTATGACGGCCAAACGCACGCCCCGCAAAAAACGCCACCGAATCGGCGACCCAAACCACCATCAGCAAGCCCAGCAACAACCACGCCTGCGCGGCGACGGGGCGAATCAACAACAAGCACAAACCCGCTGTCAACAACAACACCGCGCCTAAAAAACCCAGCAAAGGCTTATCACGCACATGCCAACCAAAATACAACCACAACGGTGCCAATAACAGCCAAAAAACCAGTGACAACAAAGCCGCATAAACCACTAAAGTAGGGAAAAACCCGTTCATATGCGACCACGCATAAGCCCCACCCAAAGCTGCAGGCAAAACAAAGGCATAAGCCGCTGTCGCGCCTTTTGAAAAACCTGCCAATCGCGCCCATTCCGCGCCAGACCACGCCACAAGCGCACTCACCGCCACCAACCAAACCGAAAAAGGCGCCCAAAAGACCAAGCCTGCCACAACAGCCAACATCAACAAAGCGGTGATGACGCGGGTTTTAACCATGAGAACTCTCTTTCAATTGCGCACTGGTGCGCCCAAAACGACGCTCGCGCGTTTGATACGACTCAATCGCCAAGGTCAGCGCGGCTTGATCAAAATCGGGCCAAAATGTTGGCGTAAAAAACAACTCGGTGTACGCCAATTGCCACAACAAAAAATTCGACATCCGCGCCTCACCGCCCGTGCGAATGAACAAATCAGGTTCAGGCAAATCAGCCAGTTGCAAATAAGGCTGCACATCTTGTTCCAAAACAGGGGCAGCCAGCGCAACGCCCGCGGCGGCTCGCGCGGCGAGCAGCTGATTCATGGCGTTTAAAATGTCCCATCGCCCGCCATAATTGGCGCAAATGGTTAAAGTCAAACGCTGGCATTCACGCGTCCCCTCTTCTCCTTCGCGCACCAAATTTTGAATGGACGCGTCAAAAGCCGACAAATCACCAATGATACGCAAGCGAATACCGTTGTTGATTAACGACTGGATTTCACGCCGCAAACTGCGCATGAACAGCTTCATCAAAAACGACACCTCAGCAGGCGGACGGCGCCAATTCTCGGAGCTGAATGCAAAGAGCGTCAGATGGGCAACGCCCAATTCAACACAAGCGCGTACAACCTCACGCACGGCCTGCACCCCTTTTTTATGCCCCCAAACCCGCGGCAAACCACGCTGCGTCGCCCAACGACCATTGCCATCCATGATGATGGCAATGTGTTGGGGTACGGCACTGACTGCGGGAATATGTTGGGTGCTGCTGCAATATGAATTCATGGGTTTTCTCGGTAAAAGGACTGACGCACATCATCAAATAGTTGTGTGTGCTGCGCGTGAAGCACGCCTTAAACCTTCATCACTTCCGCTTCTTTGGCCACCAATAATTTATCGATTTCCACAATGAATTTATCGGTCAATTTTTGCACTTCATCTTGCATGCGGCGATCTTCGTCCTCTGAGATTTCTTTGTCTTTCAACAGCTTTTTCAAGGCTTCATTGGCGTCGCGGCGGTGGTTGCGCACCGACACTTTAGCCGCCTCACCGTCGCTTTTGAGCAGTTTGACCATTTCTTTGCGACGCTCTTCGGTCAAAGCGGGCATCGGTACGCGAATCATGTCGCCTTGCGAGGCTGGGTTCAAACCCAAGTCTGACTCGCGAATCGCTTTTTCAATCACCGACAGCATATTTTTTTCCCACGGTTGCACGCCAATTGTCCGCGCATCAATCAAGGTCAAATTGGCCACTTGCGACAATTGCGTGGCCGAGCCGTAGTAATCCACATGCACTTGGTCGAGCAAACTTGGATGAGCGCGGCCTGTGCGCACTTTAGCCAAGTCATTTTTCAACGACTCAATGCTTTTGTTCATTTTTTGTTCAACATTGGTTTTAATTTGGGCTAACGACATAACAACTCCTTAAAAATTAGCATTTTACTGTTTTTTCTACGCCCTGTCTGCGTGATTCGAGCACGGCGTACTGGCTTTACATCCTCAACAAAACTCACTATGATAAAGACTAAAAAGGAGGTTGCCATGAAAACCATACTCGTCGGCTACGGTCTTGCAGGCCGTGTTTTTCACAGCCCACTGCTGCGTGCCGCAGGTTTTGACATCAGCGATATTGTTGTCAACCAGCTCGAACGACGCACACAAGCCATCCACGATTGGCCTTTGGCCAAAATCCATGCCACGCTCACCGACGCACTACACGGCAGCGACGCACCGTTAGTCGTGCTGGCCAGCCCCACTGCGACTCACGCGCCACTGGCAATAGAAGCTTTGCAAGCAAGCCGCCACGTGGTGGTCGACAAACCTGTCGCGTTGTCGCACGACGAATGGCAAACCATGGTTGATGCGGCGCAAGCGGCACACAAGCACTTGATCGCTTTTCAAAATCGCCGCTGGGACGCTGATTTTTTAACCCTTAAAGATTTGATTGCCCACAACAAGCTGGGCGAAATCGTCAAATACGAAGCCCGCTTTGACCGCTACAACCCCAACGTCAAAGACCGCTGGCGCGAACACGACATCGCAGGTGGTGGCATGCTGTACGACTTAGGCCCGCACCTCATCGACCAAGCGGTGCAGTTATTCGGTGCGCCCGACTGGGTGTTTTGCACCTTGCTCACCCAACGCATTGGCGCACAAACCAATGATGGTTTTGAATTGATGATGGGCAAAAATGACTTGATTTACCCACACATCCACCTTGGCGCTTCACAGTTTTCAGCTGCCGCCGACCAAGCCCACGGCGCACCGCGTTTCAAAGTACAGGGGCGCAAAGCCACGTGGCTCAAAAGCGGATTTGATCCGCAAGAAGCCGCGCTGCGCGAGGGTTTAATCCCCGACACCATCGCATGGTTGAGCGAAGACCTGCACGCGCGTGGCCGCTTGATTGACGGCGCAACAGGACTGGACTCGTTCACAGATGTGGGGATTGGCGAATGGCCGCGTTTTTATCATGGCGTGCGCAATTGCATTGAATCCAACCAGCCCGCGCCTGTTTTGCCGCACGAAGCCGCATTGACCTGCGCGATTATTGACGCGGCGTTGCGCAGCCACACAACTGGGGCGCGGATTGCTTTATAAAAAAGGGCGGGTTTGAAACCCGCCCCTACATGCTTTAGGCTTTGCGTCGATACGCCCAAATCAGCAAAGCCACACCCGCCGCAATCATTGGCAACGACAAAATCTGCCCCATTGACAACCCTGCAAACAAACCCAAGTAATCATCGGGCTCACGGGCGAACTCGGCCAAGAAACGCAAAATACCATAACCTGCCAAAAATACCGCCGTCACCGCACCTGTTGGGCGGGCTTTGCGAGCAAACCACCACAGCACGACAAATAATATAAGCCCTTCGCCCAGCAATTGATAAATCTGCGATGGGTGACGCGGCAAACCCGCCAGACTGTTGTACGCCGCGGCAATCGCTGGATTGTCCAACAACGATGGCGTTGCAGCCAACAACTGTTCATCGGCGCTTTGCGCCGTGGGGAACACCATCAACCACGAGTAGGCTTGGTCAGAAACCCGCCCCCACAGCTCACCATTCATAAAATTACCCCAGCGACCGCACGCCAAACCCAGCGGCACGAGCGGGCTGATGAAATCAGTCACTTGCCAAAAGCTGCGCGAGGTTTTGCGGCTGTACCACCACATGGCGAACATAACGCCCAAAAAGCCGCCATGAAACGACATGCCGCCTTGCCAAACTTTAAAAATATCTAATGGATGCGCTAAATAATCGCCCAACTTATAAAACAACACATAACCCAAGCGGCCACCCAAAATCACGCCGATGACGCCATAAAACAAAATATCGTCCAATTCAATCGGCCGAAAGCCGAGCAATGGCAAGCGACGCGCACGGTATTTGCCCAGCAACAAAAACAAGCCAAACGCCACCAAATACGTGATGCCATACCAATGCACAGGCCAGTCAATCAGCGGCACGGTAAAAGCGACGGGGTCAAAATGGGGGTGCTGCAAAGCCATACAATATCCTTTGTGAGATGATGCCATCGAAACCGCCATTGTACCGACGAGCGCAAGGTTTGTCAGAGGAGCGTTTACAAATATTCATCATGCGCTTGCTAATAAAAAACGATTCATTTACCATGCAAAAACAATTTTTCACTTAAGGAGCGCGTCATGTCTAAACTTTTACTCACTTTGCTGGCTCTTGGTACACTCAGTCAAACCGCGCTGGCCAACGAGCAAATTGCTCGCGACAACCAATGTTTCAAATGCCACGCGATTGACAGCAAGAAAAAAGCCCCATCATTTCAATACCTTGCCAAAAACAGCAACGCAGCAGAAATCCGCGACGTCGTGCGCAATGGCATCACCACATTTTGGGGCAAAGAAAAAATGCCTGCCAACAAAACCATTTCTGACGCTGATTTAAAAGCCCTCACCCAATGGATTTTGCAACAATAACCGTCAACCAATCCGTGGTTAAAGCCTTATAACCCTACGCCTTGACCACTAGGACTTTTTATGAAACGCATTTTATTTTCGGTTGTTTTGACTTCAACGCTGCTGGCCAGCGCAGCACACGCCAATCCACAATTGGCCAAAGCCAACAATTGTTTTGCCTGCCATTCGTTGGACAAAAAAATCATCGGCCCGTCTTTCCATGACATTGCACAAAAATACGCCAACCAACCTGGCGTAGAAAACAAGTTAGCCGACAAAATCCGCCGTGGCAGTGTGGGTGTTTGGGGCAGTGTGCCCATGCAGCCGATGCCGCAAATTTCGGATGCTGACCTTAAAACCCTCGTTCAATGGATGCTGGGCAAATAAAAAAGGTGCGAAATTCGCACCTTTTTTATTAAAACGCCATCATTTCAAAGTCTTCTTTGCGTGCACCACATTCGGGACACGTCCAATTCATCGGCACATCTTCCCAGCGCGTACCAGGTGCCAAACCATCTTCAGGCGAACCCGTTTCTTCGTCATACACCCAGCCACAAATCAAGCACATCCAAGTTTTCATCTTTTTCCTTAAACGATAAAATTTAGCCTACGGGTCGGATTATAATATAGCCTGATTTATTCGCGAGAAAAATATGACTTATCCCATCGTTTTGAGTTTCAATGCTCACGACCCAACAGGCGGCGCGGGCATGGTGGCCGACGCGTTGACTTGTGCGAGCTTGGAGGCCAGCGCGTTCACCGTGCCCACCGCTTTGCTCACGGGTGACTTCAGTCAACTGGACGCGGTGTGCCCACTCGATGCGGATTGGATTGACGACCAAGCCCGCACTTTGCTCGAAGACTCGGTGATTCAAGCCATCAAAATCGGGGTGATGCCTGACCTCAACATGGTGCGCGTGATTGCCGAAATCATCGCCGACTACCCCAGCGTACCCGTGATTCTCGCGCCGTCGATTTTGGTCGCCGATGACGACGAAGACAACGACGCCGACGACATCATCCGCGCCATGCACGAGCTGATTTTACCCAACACACATTTGCTCATCGTACAAAAGCCGCTGCTCGCGCAATTGGCCGAAATCAAACATGATTTTTCCAACATTGCCACGCATCAGCCGCATGTCTTGACCCAAGCCCACGCGCAGGCCTTGCTCGGCGCGGGTTGCGGCTATATTTTGGTCATTGATGCGATTGCGCCCGACAAACAAGTCGTGCACCAGTTGTACAACAGCGACGGTTTGTTGCGCACCGACACCACACTGCGCTTGCCCGACTCATTTTTGGGCGCAAACAGCACCTTGTCAGCGGCGATTACCGCGCTGATTGCCCACGGCCAAGCCACCGCGCAAGCGGTCGGCGAAGGGCTTGAATACACGTGGCAAACCCTCAAACACGGCATCAGCATGGGCATGGGCAAAAAAATCCCCGACCGTTTTTATTGGACGCGCCAAGCCGAAGACAAACCAACCGACGAGGGCAAAGTGGTCGAAGTCGCCAAACGCCCGACGCCGTCACCCAATACTTTGCAATAACCTGAGAACCTTATGACCAATCAAAACCAAATTTTATTCGACCGCGCCACCCTCACCACCCCAGGTGGCGTCAACTCGCCCGTGCGTGCGTTTCGCTCCGTGGGCGGCACACCGCGCTTCATCAAACGGGCGCAAGGCGCGTATATGTGGGACGAAAACGACACGCGCTACATCGACTACGTCGGCTCATGGGGGCCGGCCATTGTCGGGCACGCGCATCCTGACGTGATTCGCGCAGTGCAAACCGCCGCCGCCGACGGTTTAGGTTTTGGCGCACCGACCCGTGCCGAAGTCGAAATGGCCGAAACGTTATGCGCCATGCTGCCCAGTTTAGAGCAAGTACGCCTCGTCTCCAGCGGCACAGAAGCGACCATGAGCGCAATTCGTCTGGCGCGCGGTTTCACGCAGCGCGACTTGTTGATTAAGTTTGAGGGCTGCTACCACGGCCACTCCGACAGTTTGCTCATCAAAGCAGGCTCAGGTTTGCTCACCCAAGGCAACCCCAGTTCAGCGGGCGTGCCCGTTTCGGTGTCGAACGATACTTTAGTATTGCCCTACAACGACGTGGCCGCTTTGCGCACCTTATTTGCCGAAAAAGGCGCACTCGTGGCCGCCGTGATTTTAGAGCCAATTGCGGGCAATATGAATTTCGTACGCGCCAGCGTTGAGTTCATGGCCGCCTTGCGCGAGTTGTGCACCGAGCACGGTGCGGTGTTGATTATAGACGAAGTCATGACGGGGTTTCGAGTCGGGCTGCACTGTGCGCAAGGCGTGTACGGCGTGCAAGCGGATCTCACCACGTTGGGCAAAGTCATCGGCGGGGGCATGCCCGTCGCTGCATTTGGTGGCCGCGCCGACATCATGGCGCACATGGCACCATTGGGCGGCGTGTATCAAGCGGGCACATTATCGGGCAACCCTGTTGCCGTCGCAGCGGGCTTGAGCACGTTAAAGTTGATTCAAGAGACAGGCTTTTTTGAAGATTTACGCCGCAAAGGCGAAGCTCTGCTGGCAGGCTTTAGCGCCGCCGCGCAAGCCGCTGGCGTGCCGTTTTCGACCGAAATCGAGGGCGGCATGTTTGGCTTGTTTTTCTCCGAGACCGCGCCGAAAAGTTATGCGGATGTAATGAATTCACGGGTCGACTTATTCCCTGCGTTTTTCCACGCCATGCTTGATGAGGGCGTTTATCTTGCCCCTTCGGCCTTTGAAGCAGGCTTTGTGTCCGCCGCGCACAGCGATGAAGACATTGCGCAAACCATTGTCTGCGCACAACGTGCTTTTGCCACAATATCTTCTCGCGTATAAAGGGCTCAACTCATGAATGATTCATCAACGCCCCGCGTTAGTTTTTTACTCCTCGCCTACAACCAAGCCAGTTATATCCGACAAGCCTGTGAAGCCGCTCTGAACCAAGAAGGCGAGCCGATTGAAATTATTTTTTCGGATGACGCGTCAACGGATGACACTTTTGCCATCATGCAAGAAGTGGCTCAGGCGTATACAGGCCCGCACCACATTGTATTGAACCGCAATATCGTGAACTTAGGGCTCATTCCGCATGTCAACCATGTGGTGGGATTGAGCACTGGCGACATTTTGATTTTTGCCGCTGGCGACGATATTTCATTGAAACACCGCACCCAAGCCACGCTCCAAAAATTTGCGCAAAACCCTCATTTGGTGCTCGTTCACTCCAGCCGACAAGACATTGACGAGCAAGGCAACCTGTTGGGCATCACCCCACCCCCGCTCCAACATTCGCCAATGGCACTTAATACACTGGCATGCCAATATGGCATCATCATAGGGGCAACCGCCGCCTATCGACGCTCTGTGTTTGACACTTTTAAAGAAATCACCTACTTCAACGCTTACGAAGACTTGGTGTTAGCCTTTCGAGCCGCCCTCATGAATGGGCTAGATGGTTCGTCATACGAGGCCGAGCCCTTCGTTTGGTATCGACTCACCAAACAAGGCATCTCGCAAGCCATATTCCATTCGCATACCGATGAAATCGTGCACCGAAAAACCTTACTCAAATCAAGGCTCGCTTCTTTAGATGTTTGTCAACAGCGCATCGCCGATGCCAGAAGAATCGGCAATGACGCGCTTGTCACCCTTTTAGAACAAGAATTTGAGCGCCTTTACCTTGATTACACTTCTTTTCGCAATATCAACACGTCAAGCCTGCGCCTTTCATAAGCCCGATTTTAAAGGCACTGTATGAACACTTCATCTATCGCGCCACTGGCCATCACTGTCGGCGAGCCTGCGGGAATTGGACCAGAAATTGCCATCCGCGCCGCCTTAGCGAGCAAAGTGCCTTGCGTGCTGTTGGGCGACCGATTGCACTTGCAGCGCACCGCCGCGCAGATGAATGCCGACATTTCATTTCTAACCATCGAGCACGTGCCGCTGAGTGAGCCTGTCGTGGCAGGCCAACTCAACCGCGCCAACGCGCCGCAGGTTTTGCAACTGCTCGACAGCGCACTGGACGGCATTGCGCAAGGGCGGTTTTCCGCCATGGTCACCGCGCCCGTGCAAAAAAGCATTATTTGCGAGGCGGGTTTTGCTTTTACGGGGCACACCGAATACTTAGCCGACAAAACCCGCACCGAGCGCGTGGTCATGATGCTGGCAGGCGGCAACATGCGCGTGGCGTTGGCGACCACTCACTTGGCCTTGAGCCAAGTGCCCGCCGCCATCACCCGCGAGTCACTGACCCGCACCTTGCAGATTATGCTGCATGATTTGCAGCACAAATTCGGGATTGCCGCGCCACGGATTTTGGTCACAGGGCTGAACCCACACGCGGGCGAAAACGGCCATATGGGGCGCGAAGAAATCGACACCATCGCCCCCGTCATCCACGAATTACAACGCCAAGGCCACGCCGTGAGCGGGCCGTACCCCGCCGACACGTTGTTTCAACCGCGTTACCTTGACAACGCCGACGCGGTGCTCGCCATGTTTCACGACCAAGGTTTGCCCGTTTTGAAATACGCCAGTTTTGGCCACGGCATCAACATCACCCTCGGTTTGCCCATCATCCGCACTTCAGTAGACCACGGCACTGCGCTCGACTTAGCAGGGCGCAACGTGGCCGACGCAGGCAGTATGATGGCGGCCATTTCATGCGCCCACGACATGGTTGTGGCGCAACAAAGGACCCTATGAGCCAGCATATTGCGCGTAAGCGTTTCGGACAAAATTTTTTGCAAGACGGCGGGGTCATTTCCGACATCGTCGCCGCCATCAACCCGCGCCCAGGCGACTGTTTGATTGAAATCGGCCCAGGTTTGGCCGCGCTCACCGAGCCTTTGCTGCAAAATATTGAGCACATGCACGTGGTGGAACTCGACCGCGATTTAGTCACACGCTTAGAGCACCGTTTTGCGCGACAAAAACTCACCATTCACAGCGCGGATGCGCTTGATTTTGACTTTTTGAGCATCGAGCCATCGGCACAGCCACGCAAAGTCGTCGGCAACTTGCCGTACAACATTTCCAGCCCGCTGCTGTTTCACCTCGCCACATTTGCGCCGCACATCGACGTGCAGGTGTTTATGCTGCAAAAAGAAGTCATCGAGCGCATGGTCGCCACGCCGCGTGGCAAAGCGTATGGCCGCTTGTCGGTCATGTTGCAATACCGCTACCACATGACGCATTTGTTCGACGTGCCGCCGCACGCCTTTATTCCCGCACCCAAAGTCACCTCCGCCGTGGTACGCATGACGCCCAAACCACTGACGCAACTCACCGCCACTGACGAGCAGCATTTGTCCAAATTGGTCGCGCAAGCCTTCAGCCAACGCCGCAAAATGCTGCGCAACACGCTCAACGGCGTAGTCAGTTTAGAGCAAATGGCGGCGTGCGGCATTGAACCGACCGCCCGCGCCGAAGAATTATCGGTCGAAAAATTCGTAGAACTGTCGAATTTTTTACTGCGCCATGCTGACTGAAAGCGAAATCCTGCGCCGCCAACCCGTTTGGGCGGCCTTGTCTGAGTTATGGTTGGACTCGCCGCCCGATTTGGAATGGATTGCCCGCTGTTTGCGCGAATCGGGTTACTCGTTGAGCGAATTAGACGCGATTTACGCCAACGAAGTCGCCCCTGTTGTGTACCGCAATCTGCACGCCATCATCGGCGTATGGGGCGGATTTGACCCAAAATGGCTGTACGAAAACGCCCAATACCGCGCCGAACACTGCCGCCCAACCCGTGGATTGCGTCGCTGGTGGGTCACTCGCGGCACGCAAGATGACTGGCAACAACTGGTTCAGCTCATTCAAGCCCGCCACCCAAATTAAGGGTGTTTGATGCTGTCGATAATCGGACATGCCGCCTCGTTTGAACTGCATTCGCATTGCTTGAGCCACTGAGTTAAGGTCTGATCGACGCGATCCAAGTGCAATTTGGCCTGTTGCACTTGCTGCAAACGCTCACGCGCCACTTGGCGAATTTTATTTTTATCCAACTGTGCATCGCTCAACTCAAACAACTCTTTGATTTCGTTAAGTGAAAAATCCATATGCTGCGCACTTTTGATAAAAGCGATTCTCGCCAACAGTTCAGGCGAATAGCGTTTGTAACCCACTGCGGGTGCGCTCACTTGTGGCAAAAGGCCGCGCTTTTGATAATAACGAATGGTTTCAACATGCACACCCGCGGCTTGCGCCAATTGCCCAATCGTTAAGCCTTGTACAATTTCTGACATTTTCGCTTGACTCCGTAGTTAAGTACAGGCTTTATCATAAAATAACTTGATTGGACTTTCAACAAAGGAATATTGAAATGAACCGCCGACAATTTTTAACCAATAGTTTTTACACCACCATCGCACTATCGCTCAATGCTTGTGGTAAAAGCCAAACTCATGAGGCCATGACAGGCATGAATACGTCTGCAACCAGACTCAACCCAAAAAACATCATCAGCGGCGAGCCGCTGCGCCCGCCAGCCAAACTCACAGGCGCGGTGCTCAACATTGCACCCGCGCAAGCGCATTGGTTGGCCGATGGCACGCCGAGCGAGGTTTGGGCGTATGACGGCGGCGGTGGCTCGTTGATTGAGCTGATGGAGGGCGAAACGCTGCGTTTGACCGTTAACAATCAGTTGCCTGAGCCGACCACGGTGCATTGGCATGGTGTTGATGTACCGAGCGACCAAGACGGGCATCCACATCATGCCATCAACTCAAAGGATTCCAGAGTTTATGAATTCATTGCTCCTGATGCGGGCACGTATTGGTATCACCCGCATCCACACAAACGCGCGTCCATACAAGCCGCGCGGGGTTTGGCCGCACCGTTGATTGTACGCGCGGCCGACGACCCGCTGGCGGCATTGGGAATTGCCGAACATGTGCTGTTGTTCACCGCGCCGCAATTGGATGAGCACGGCCAAATCGCGCCGCACAACATGGACGAGCAAATGAATGGTCGCGACGGCAATCTATTGTTGGTCAATGGTCAGCACCAACCTGTGCTCAGCGTGCCTGCGGGCGCGACCCAACGTTTGCGGCTCATCAACGCGAGCAATGCGCGTTATCTGCGCTTGAGCTTTGAGCACGCCGACATGGTGCAAGTCGGCAGCGACGGCGGCCTGCTCACCGCGCCATTGCCCGCGCAGCGCGAACTATTACTCGCGCCCGCCGAGCGTGTGGAAGTGTGCGTCGCTTTCACGCAAGCCAGCACGCTCAAAGCCCTGCCCTACGACAAAGGCTGGATGAGCGATGGCATGGGTAGCCAAAAGCCCACACCACAAACCATTGACGTGTTGCGCGTCGAACCGACAGGCCAAGCCGTCGCCGCCACGCCACTGCCCAAACAACTGCGCAGCATCGCCCCACTGGGCGAGGCCAAAATCACCCGCCAACTCATTTTGACTGAAAAGATGGAGATGAGTATGGCGGGCGGCCAACACAACATGACGATGGATTTTATGATTAACGGCCAAAAATTTGACATGAGCCGCACCGACTTCACCGCCCGCGCGGGCGAAGTTGAGCTGTGGGAAATTGTCAACCAAACCGACATGGATCACCCGTTTCACATCCACGGCAGCCATTTTCAAGTGCAAGACGCACCGTATTTGGCGTGGAAAGACACCGTCAACACTCGCGCAGGACAAACCGTGCGCCTCAAAATCGCCCAAAAACACGCGGGTTTGCGCATGTTTCACTGCCATATTTTAGAACATGAGGATTTAGGCATGATGGGACAATACGAGGTCAAGCCATGAATCCGTGGCTCAAAATCGCCATCAGCGCGGCCTTGATTGCGCTTATCTCCGAAATCGCCAAACACAGCCCGCGCCTTGGCGGACTCATCGCCGCGCTGCCCTTGGTCACCGTACTCACCTTGATTTGGCTGCACGCCGAGCAGCAGCCTGTCGAGACGTTAAGCAATCACGCTTTTTACACGTTTTGGTATGTGCTGGCCAGTTTACCGATGTTTTTGGCCTTGCCATACTTGCTGCCCCGCATGAATTTTTGGCTCGCGCTGGTGTTGAGTATGGCCGTTGGCCTGCTTGGCATTGTGGCGCTGGCATGGGTTTTGCGGCGGTTGGGTATGCATTTATTGGACTAATCAAATCGCCGCCAAAAGCTATGCTGTAATGCTTGTCCCCACCGCCGCATCCGACAACAAGGCCAACAACAAGCCATGTGCCACGCGGCCATCGGCAATGTGAACAGCGGCCACGCCACGTTGCGCAGCGTCAAGAGCCGAGGCGATTTTGGGCAGCATACCGCCGTATAGCGTGCCGTCGCTAACCAACCCGTCAATTTGCGGCGCGTTAAGGGCGGGAATCAACTCGCCTTGCTTGTCGAGCACACCTTTGATGTTGGTGAGCAACATGAGTTTGGCGGCTTTAAGGGCGCAGGCCACTTCAGAAGCTATCACATCGGCGTTGACGTTGTGGGTCACGTCGTGCTCATCTGCGCTAATCGGTGAAATCACGGGGACAAAATCCGCCGCCAACAGCGCGTCAATCAATGCGGTATCGACCGCGACCACTTCACCGACTTGGCCGATGTCGTGCTGTACCGCTGGGTTTTGCGCGTCGGTGAGCAGGAGTTTTTTGACTCGAATCATCCGCCCATCGCGCCCACTCACCCCCACCGCACGCACGCCATAGCTGCGCCCCGCATGGTTGATGAGATTGACCACTTGGCCTTGCACATTGCCCGCCAAAACACCTTCGACAATCGTCATGGTCTCCACATCGGTCACGCGCATGCCTTGAATGAACTCACCTGTTTTGCCCACGCGCTCAAGCATGTGGTCAATCTGCGGCCCGCCGCCGTGCACGACCACCACATGCACGCCCATGGCGTTGAGCAGCGCAACGTCGTAGGCGAACTGCGCTTGCAGCACTTCATCGGTCATGGCGTTGCCACCGTATTTGACCACAATGGTTTGGTCGCGCAGAGCGTTGACACGCAGTAATGCGGCATCTAGCCCAGCCTGTTGCAACTGTGGCACGGCACGAAGGGCTTCGGTAAGCAATTCTGTTAAGGCTAAATTCAACATATTATCGGGCGGTTTTTTGAGTAGGTTTAGCAGCTTTGGGGGCTTTGGCTTCAAACTCAAACCCCGTTTTGCCATTGTTATTAACCAAATAGGCCTTAAACATGCGGCCCGTGCGTGCGGATTTGAAACTGGTCAACAAGTCGGTGCGGCCTGTTTCAAGCAATTTACTCATTTGTTCAGGCGCAATTTCTTGCTGCAAAATCACTTTGCCCGAACGAAAATCGCAGTTTTTCTCCGCGCCAACCGCGTTTTCGCAAATATAGCTCACACCGTTGTCATAGACTTTGCCCGAACATTTGATGCATTTGCCCAGCGGGGTTTGTGCGCTAAAGTCGGGCGCTTCGTCATCGTCTTGAGTTTGCCCAAAGTCAAACTCCATTTTGTAACGCGCAGGCGATTCGGCGTCTTCGACAATCCGCAAAATCGCGGCAAACGGAAAGCCGCGCTTGCTGCGAAAGCCTGTGAGCAGCGGGGTTTCTTTGTTTTTGAGTAAATCCTCAACTTCGGCCACTTCAAACGTGCGCCCACCTGGGGTTTTGCTCATCGAAAATTCACACGCCATGCAGGCAAAACGACGATAGTTTTCTTTCATCACCCCGCCGCAATTCGGGCATGGTGTTTCTAAAGTTGCATAATTGCCAGGAATGGTGTCCGAATCAAACTCTTTGGCACGTTTGACGATGATTTGCGTCATTTTCTCGATGTCGCGCATGAATGCGTCGCGTTTGAGTTCGCCACGCTCCATCTGCGCCAACTTGGTTTCCCAGCTGCCTGTGAGTTCGGGTGAAGTCAGCTCTTCCACGCCCAAGCCGCGCAGCAAGGTGAGCAACTGAAACGCCTTGGCAGTCGGCATGAGTTCGCGCCCTTCGCGCAGCATGTATTTTTCGGTCAACAAGCCTTCAATAATCGTCGCGCGGGTCGCAGGCGTACCCAAGCCTTTGCCGCTCATGGCTTCTTTCATCTCGTCGTCAAGCAACTTACCCGCGCCTTCCATCGCCGAGAGCAACGTGGCTTCAGAATAACGCGCAGGCGGACGGGTGGCCAGACCGACCACTGTCACATCTTCGGTGTGCACCGTTTCATCGGTGGCCACGGCGACTAAAGTGTCATCGTCTTTGGACTCGTCGCGCCCGTAAATCGCCAACCAACTGGGATTGACCAACACGCGTCCTTCCGTTTTGAAATGTTGGCCTTTAACGGTGGTGATGCGCGTGGTGACGAGAAACTCGGCGGGCGGATAAAACACCGACAAAAAGCGTTTGACCACAAGGTCGTACAATTTTTGTTCAGGCTCTGATAAATTTTTGGGCTGCTCCAAGGTCGGGATAATCGCAAAGTGATCGGAGATTTTGCTGTTGTCAAAAATCCGTTTGTTGGGTTTAACCCAGCCGTTTTTCTCAATCGGCGCGACGTGGCGCGTGTAGTTGTTTTGTTCTTTCAACTGCTCCAGCGTTTTTTTAACCGTCGGCAAGTAGTCTTCGGGCAACGCGCGTGAATCGGTACGCGGATAAGTCAGCACTTTGTGTTTTTCGTACAAGGCCTGCGCCAAGCCCAGTGTGTTTTTGGCACTAAAGCCAAACCGTGCGTTGGCTTCGCGCTGCAAACTGGTGAGGTCAAACAGCGCGGGCGACATTTGCGTTGCGGGTTTGGTTTCCTCGGTCACCGTACCGCTTTGCCCCGCGCAGGCCATGACCACCGTATCGGCGGCCATTTTGTTCCACAAACGGCTGTCGCGCTGCTCGGCGTCTGCCTCATTTTTTTTGAATTTCGGGTCAAACCAGCGGCCTTTATAAATGCCTTGCGCACAAACAAACTCGGCATGCACCTCCCAAAAATCGCGCGATTTAAACGCGCGAATCGCCTCTTCGCGCTCAACCACCACCGCCAAAGTCGGGGTTTGCACCCGCCCCACGGTGGTCAAGAAAAACCCGCCGTCTTTGGAGTTGAACGCAGTCATGGCGCGCGTGCCGTTGATGCCGACCAGCCAATCGGCCTCGGAGCGCGAACGCGCCGCATCGGCCAAGCTGAGCATTTGCTCGTCGGTGCGCAAGTGCGCCAAGCCGTCGCGAATCGCCGCAGGGGTCATGCTTTGCAACCACAAGCGTTTGGAGGGCTGCTTGGCCTTGGTGTATTGCATGATGTAGCGAAAAATCAATTCGCCCTCGCGCCCCGCGTCGCAGGCGTTGATGACTGCGCTCACGTCTTTGCGTTTGAGCAGTTTGGTGAGGGTTTTGAGTTTGGCTTCTGACTTGGCTATCGGGCGCAGGTCAAAATGCGGTGGAATCTGCGGCAAATGCGCAAAACT
>JBOFII010000014.1:0-22041 GCA_051650085.1 Formosimonas sp. | reverse complement strand
TTGACTGGATAGCTGTTCAACCCACTCTGGAGGTATGTGTGGCAACTTCGGATGTTGAGTTTTCTGTGTCATGATGTTTTTCCTTCTTTAGGTTGGAGGGTAGAGTATCATTTACACAGATTTTTTTACAGGCTCGCGTTGTTTGACAAAATTTTTACAAAATTGGCTGAGCATACATGTACGCAAATGCAGTTTTTGGAACTGTTAATTTATGGTAAATACGATGCTACATTGTTATAAGCCAGTAAATAGAAAATAGGCTGAGGTGAACGCCCTTTGTGAACCCCAGCACATCAGCATACGTTTGCATACAAAAAAAAGCCCTTCGCATTGCGAAGGGCTTTTTTTATCAAAACCAATCAAAACTATTGAATCAAAGACACTTCAACGCGTCGTGCTGCGCTGCTGTTGCCTGTGATTTGGGCTTGCTCGGGTTTGACCAATTCAACTTTGTCGGCGGCGACACCCAAGGCGACCAACTCATCGCGCACTGAAAGGGCGCGTTTTTTGGCCAGTTCTGCGTTTTTAGCGGGGTCGCCCGTGCTGTCGTGGTAGCCTGAAATGCGGGCTTTTTGACCTGCGGCAATGCCTTTGACCACATCGGCTAAGGCTTCTTTACCGCCTTTGGCTAAGTCGGATTGGCCTGAGGCGAAGTAAAATTTGACCACGCCGTTTTCAACCATGACCGCTGACTCGTTGTCTTTGAGGGTGGGTTCGGTGGCTGGGGCGGCAGTCGGGGCGGCAACGGGGGCTGCGGGTTCGGCGGTGTGTGCCACGGCGGGTTTGGTTGGTGTTTTGGCGTCCACTTTTTGGGCCAAGCCGCCCAATCCTGCCCATGCCAGCAGGCTTAAAACCAACAATATCACCACGCCAAGCACGACCATTAGCGCGACTTTTTGCTCTTGCTCTTCATCTTCTGAATACATTTTTGCTCCTAAATTGAGGGAAATTAACAACTACAAAATTATACGAGCAAAAGCCAAGCAGCGGCTTGGCTTTTGCTGATTGATGGGTTTAAATCGCCGCTGAAACGACAATTTCGACGGTGAATTCTGGCGCGGCCAGTTTGGCCTCGACTGTGGCGCGAGTCGGCAAACCTTGTGGCGAGACCCATGCTTCCCACGCTTGGTTCATGGCGGCAAAATCATTCATGTCGGCCAAATAAATCGTGGCGGTCAATAATTTGCTTTTGTCTGTGCCCGCCAGGGCCAAATAAGCGTCGATTTGCTTGAGAATATTGGTCGTTTGCTCAAGCGCAGGGCGACCCAAAACGCTGGACTCATCCACTTGGCCCGCCAAGTAAGCAGTTTGGTTGTGAACCACCATTTGGCTCATGCGTTGGTTTGAATCAAAACGTGAAATGCTCATCAAAACTCCTTTGAAAATAAGGCTATGTTCCAGTTAATTGTTGAAAATTTCCGTCATGCCGCGCTTAGCGAGTTTTTCGCGTGCGGCATCTCCTAGAATAAGGAGATTGCGGCTCAAGGCCGCAATGACGGGATTTATCAAAAACACCCAGAACTAACTGAACATAGCAAACGTCATTGTGGCCTTGAGCTGCAATCAATGCCCCGCGCCAGCTGCCGCGCCTTTAACGGGTTTGGCGGCAAACACGCAAAACATCAGCAGCACAAATAAGCCTGCCGATAAATACAGCACATCTAACGTGGCCATAGTGGCGGCTTGCTGCGTGACCAAGCCGTTGAGCGTGGCATGACTTGGCGCAGAACCCACGCCTTTTTGGGCCAACTGCGCGATGAATTGCTCGTAGGCGGGATGCCCTACATACAATTCTTCACTTAAGCGGGCGTGGTGAAAACTGGTGCGCCGCGACCATAACGTGACAAAAACCGCCGTGCCAATCGCGCCGCCCAAGGTGCGTAAGAAGTTGGATAAGCCCGATGCCGCAATCAACTGTTCGCCATCAAAACCCTGCATCATCAAGCTGGACAGCGGGATGAAGAAAAACGGAATCCCCATGCCAAACAACAAGCGGCCCAACATGACCGTTTCAATGGTTGAGTCAGGGGCCAATTGGCTCGAAAACCACGCACCAAAGGCAAACATGCCAAAGCCAGCAAAAATCAGCCAGCGCAAGTCCACGCGGTGCATGTTCATGCCAATGATGGGCGACAAAAATATCGCGCACAGCGCAACGGGCGAGGTGGCTAAACCCGAGTGAAACGAATCATACCCCAACACGGTTTGCAGCCACAGCGGAATCACCACCACGTTGCCAAAAAAAACAGTGAAGCCGACGGTTTGTAAAATCGTGCCAACCGTAAAATTGCGGTTGCGCACCAAATGCAAATCGACCACGGGGTGTTTGTCATACCATTCCCAAATCGCCAAAAAGGTCAGGCCAACCACGGCCACCACGGCCAAACTGACGACTTCTGCGGACTCAAACCAACCCAAATCATTGGCGTGTTCGAGCATGTATTGCAGCGAACCCACGCCCAAAACCAATAAAATCAAGCCGACCACGTCAATCGGCTCGGCCGAAATCGCGGATTCGCGGCCTTTGAGCAATCGGGAAATGCTGTACACGCAAAATAAACCAATCGGCACATTGATATAAAAAATCCACGGCCACGAGTAGTTTTGGGTGATGTAGCCGCCCAACAGCGGGCCCATGACGGGGGCAATCACCACCGTCATGGCCCAAAAGGCCATTGCCATGCCGCGTTTGGCGGGCGGATAAGCGTTCATCATGATGGATTGGCCCAAGGGCACCATGGGGCCGGACACCAAACCTTGCATCAATCGAAAAAACACCAGCGTGTTGTAATCGGTTGCCAAACCGCACAATACAGAAAATAAGGTAAACAACGCCACCGACCAAATAATCAAGCGCACTTCACCGACGCGGCGCGACAGCCAGCCCGTGAGCGGCACGGCAATGGCGGCGGCCAGTGAGTACGAACTGATGACCGACGTGCCTTCACTGGCCGAAACGCCCATTGAGCCTGCAATCGTGGGCACGGACACATTGGCAATCGTGGTATCGAGCACCTCCATAAACGTCGCCAAAGCCGTGGCAATGGTCAGCATCACCAACGCGCCGCCTTTGAGCGGTTCGGGCAAGTTGTGCGGTGAACTCATGGCTTACCTTTGGTTTTTTTGAATGATTTTCATCGCCGCCGCATCGGCTTCTTGTTCGTCTTGCGCATAAACCGAGGTGCTCAACTGCGCTTGCGTCGCCTCGTTAGGCATTGCGCCAATCAGCGGCAAGTCACGTTGATGCGTATCGACATTGGCCGCCACCGACATGCCCACGCGCAGTGGGGCTTGTTTGAGTTGTTCAGGCGCGTCCAGCACAATCCGCACGGGCACGCGCTGGACGATTTTAATCCAGTTGCCCGTCGCATTTTGCGCAGGAATCACCGAAAACGCCGAGCCAGTGCCCATCGCAATCCCTTGAATTTTGCCCTTAAAATCCACCGCGCTGCCATACACATCGGCGCGAATGGAGACGGGTTGCCCAATGCGTAAATTAGCCAGCTGGGTTTCTTTAAAATTAGCGTCAATCCAAACTTGGTTGGCGGCAATGATGTTCATCAAAGGCAAGTTTGGCGTGACCGACTGGCCGATTTGCACAAAGCGTTTGGCGATAACACCATCCATCGGCGCGACAATGCTCAAGCGTTTTTGATTGATGAACGCGGCGCGAAACGTGGCTTTGGCCCGCTCAACGCTGGGATGGTGCGCCACATCGGTGTCGGCCACTTGCGCGTTGGCGGTTTTGCTTTGCGTGGCCGCCACTTGCAGCGCGGCTTGAGCGCGCGCCAAGGTGTCGCGGGCGGTTGCTAATTCTTCTTTGCTGACCGCGCCCGTCGCCACCAACGGCGCACGGCGATTGACCGCATCTTGCGCGGTTTTGAGCGCGATTTGCGCTTGATTGAGCTGCGCTTGCGTCACCGAGGTGTTGTTGAACGCTTGGGTAATTTGCCGCGTGGTTTCGGCCAATTGCGCCGAGGCTTGATTGAGCGCGACTTGCGCATCGGTGGCGTTGAGTTTGACCAAAGTTTGCCCCGCTTTAACTTCTTGGTTTTCTTCGACCAAAATCGCTTCAACCGTGCCTTGGGTTTGCGCATTGACCGCAACCACGCTGCCGCTGACGTACGCGTTGTCGGTTTCTTCGTGATAACGACCGACCAATAAATGATAAGCCAGCCATGCCGCACCGACGCTGGCAAAAACGACTCCCGTCAACAACAACTTTTTTTTGCGCGTGCGGGCATTGGCTGAGATTTGTTCGGGGGTGAGGGTTTCAGAGGTATTTTGTTCGGTTGTCATGGTTTATCCTTAAGGGTAAAGAGTATCGCGGCCTAAGCTGACGGCTAAACGGGCTTCTTGAACGCGGCGTTGGGCATAGGCGGTTTGCAAAGCATCTTGTTCACGCAAGGCCACGCTTTTGGCGATGAGGCTGTCCATCTGTGGGGTGACGCCTTGGGCAAAACGCGCAGCGGATAATTGAGCTAGTTTTTGTGCATTGGCATGAATGCGTTGCTGCTGCGTGATTTGAATGGCACTGTTGCGGTATTGTGCTAATTGCTCGGCCGCTTCATTAATGGCTTTGTAAACGGTTTGGTTGTAACTGGCAATTGCACTGTCCAATTGGGCTTGTTTGTTGCGCAAATTGGCGTTTAGGCCTGCGCCACTGAAAATCGGTAGAGTGAGGGCAGGTTCAACGGTGTCGTAACGACTGCCGACTTTGAGTAATCTATCCAAACCGATGGCTTGTAAGCCGATGCCTAAATTTAAATTGATGTTGGGGTAAAACTCAGCCTTGGCGGCGTTGATGTTTTCGGCGGCAGCGACGATGTAATGCTGTGCCGCCGCAATATCAGGACGGCGAGCCAAAATCGCGGCGGGAATCACATTGGGTAAATTGAGCGTTTGCCATTGAGCAGGTGCGGTAATTTGTGGCAATTGTTCGGGCGTTGTGCCCAGCAAGTTGGCCAATTGCGCCCGCAAAATATCACGTTGGCTGGTCAAAGTGCTTTTGAGTTGCGCCAATTGGGCCAAAACGCTGTCGGTTTGTAGGCTGTTTTGCACAGGCTGCAAGCCTGCTTGCTCGCGTTCCAGCCAACGTTGTTTGGCTTGCTGTTGCAATTGAATGTGTGTGTCGAGCAAGTTTAGGCGTGTGGCCAAAACGCCAATTTGAGCATGTAAACCGACAATATTGCCGACAATGGCGTCACGCGCCGCATCATACTCAAATTGCGCCGCGGCATTTTGCCCCAAAGCCGCGCGGTATTGAGCGCGGTGGCGGCCCCAAAGGTCTAAATCCCAGTTGAGTGAGGCGGCAATTAGCCCTGAGTCTTTCCATTCACCTGCGATGGATGGGGGATAAATGTAATTTTCAGAATAAGTTTGTCCAGTCAAACCCACTTTAATTCCACCCGTTGGGTAAGACAGTTTTTTCACGCCATCGGCCGTTACCCGCGCCGCTTCTACACGAGTGGCCAAAACCTGTAGGCTGGGTGATTGAGCGAAAGCCTGTTCAATCAATTGATTCAGCTGTGCATCGTTGTATTGCGTCCACCAATGTTGGGCAGACCAATTGCCCAAATGAGCATTGGGCAGTTGCAAAGACTCAGCAGAGACTTGTTGTAAGGGTTGATGTTGTTTGTCCATTAACGCACAACTGGTCAACATCAAAACAGCGGCAGACAAAACACTGCGTCGCAACAAATGAGCAGAAAATCGGGTCATAAAATCCTTATGAAACATCAATGGGTTGAACATGAAACATGCGCATGGCCAATGCGTGGCTGTCTTGATTGATGCGTGCGCTGATGAATTTACCATGTTTGTGCACTTCAATTAATCCTGCTGCTTCAAGGACTTTGATGTGGTGCGAAATCGTTGGTGCGCCTAAGTTGAAGTGTGCTGCGATGTCACTGATCATACACACACAAGGTTTGTCTAATCGAAGCGCAGAGTGCTCGTGGTGCAAAATTTTAAGATACAAAGCCAAACGGTTTTCGTTGGACAATGCTTTCATTTGGCGCGCCAGCTGTTTGAGGGTTTGTTCCATGGTTTAATTATAAATTAACAATTCGACAGTTGTCAAATTGTGAAAATTAAGTCAAAAAAAAGCTCCGAGAAAACTCGGAGCCCAACGTCGCTAAAAGCGACCACCCTGTTTAGGGAGGAAAAACAGGGGAGGCTTTCGCCTAAGAAGAAATATACGCTGACTGTTCAAATAAGTCAAGAAAAAATGTGGTTATTACTTATATTTTGTTTGAAAATAGTGAATCATCTCGATGAGTACAATTGTGGTCAGAATCAAAAGTGCACCGATGGTACTGCGCACGCTGTAAGGCTCGTTCAAAAAGTACCAACCCGCTAGAGAACCAAAGATGACTTCAAAGCTTAAAATAATCGAGGCTTCAGAAGATTTAACACTGCGTTGACCGTAAATCTGCAAAGTAAAAGCAATTCCACCTGATAAAATACCCGTATAAATCAATGAAGGAATGGCCATGAATGTGCCTTGCCAAGTCCAAACTTCGCCTATAAACAGTGAACTTGCGCCGCTGAGTATGGCGCAAATCAACATTTGCATCATTGCAATGGGCAGTGCGCGACATTTTTTGGCATAGCGCCCCAAAATACACAAATGCAATGCCCAAATCATGGTGCCCAGCAAAACCAAAGCGTCACCTGTGTTTAAATTGAGGGACTCTCGTTGATGGGTGGTCAATAAAAAAACCCCAACCCCAGCCAAACCCAGCATGCCAAATTGCCATAAAGCAATTGTTTTGCCAAACAATAAACGCATGATGAAGGGGACAAAAACAATATATAAACCATTGATAAACGCGGCCTTAGAGGCCGTTGAGGTCACAATGCCAATTTGTTGTGCGCCCAAAGCCAACCACAATAAAATACCAAGGCACAAGCCCAGCTTGAACTCGTGCCAGCGTAAAAAGTCAAAATCAGCATCATCTTGTACGCTGGAAATCACCAAAAAAGGCAGCAGTGTAATGACACTCAATGTGCAGCGAAACATGTTAAAAAATAAAGGTTCAATGTGGCTCATGGCCATTTTTTGAAATACAAAAGAGCCGCCCCAAAGTATGGCGCAAAACCACAAAGTGCCATAAGCTAAGGGAGAAGGATTGCTGTTGGACGTCATAATAATGGCGATATAAAAACGCCTGCGTCAAAAGCAGGCGTAAAAGGGGTTATTTTTGAGGCGTACCAGTATTGGGTGCAGCTTCATCGGCAGGTTCTGGGAAGTTGCCGCCTGACTTATTGGTCATATACACAATCGCACGCTTGACTTCTAAATCAGATAGCTTTGAATTGCCGCCGCGAGCAGGCATTTGATTGAAACCTTCTGATGCATGTTTAAATAAAGTGTCAAAGCCTTGGGCAATTCGAGGTGCCCAGTCGCTTGTACCCACTTTGGGTGCGCCGTTAGAGCCCGATGTGTGGCAGCTGGTGCACAAACCTTCAAATACCTGTTGGCCTGTTTTAGGGCCTTTGACGGCTGGTACCAATTCAAATTTGGCGACGGGAGACAAACGCGCAGTGATGGCCGCAGGACTTAAATCGCCACTGGCATTGGCCGCGGATGGGTTGATGGCTTGGGCAAGTAAATACAACATCAGCAGCGGCCCTGCTGCTAAGGCGATGGCGACGGCAGACACCGCCAATGCGCTTTTGGAAGTGAGTTGTTCGGATTCGTCGTGATTGTGCTGACTCATAGGAGCGTCCTGTGCGGATTATCAATAAGCCACATTGTAATCGCAAAAGCGTAAAAAATAAATGATTATGCCGCCAATTGCACAAGTCCTTCTCGCCCAAACACCTGTTCAGAATGGGGTGTCGGCTTTACAATGTGTATTTTAATTGACGGAAAAATCACCATGACAACCCTTGTTGAACTGCTGCAAAAATTCAAAGATGCACCCAACAGCGAGCGCATGCCCGCCTTGTTTTTGGGGCATGGTTCACCGACGTATGTGCAAGGCGGCAATCCGTATTTTGACAGCTGGGTCCAGCTGGGCCAAAACCTGCCGCGACCAACGGCGGTGCTGTGCATCAGCGCACATTGGACTACGGATAAGCAAACTTTAGTCAGTGCGGCGGCTCAACCTGAGTTGATTTATGATTTTTATAATTTCCCACCCGAAATGTATCAACATACTTTCCCAGTCGCAGGCTCACCAGAATTGGCGCACGACATTGCACACACACTGCCGCATGTTGGTGTACACGATTCATACGGTCTAGACCACGGCACATGGGCGGTGCTCAAGCCGATGTTTCCGCAAGCCGATGTGCCCGTGTTGCAATTGTCGATCGCGATGGGGCGTGAGCCGCGTTACCACTATGAATTGGGTCGCGCTTTGCGCTTTTTGCGCCGCAAAGGGGTTTTGATTGTCGGTAGCGGTAATATTGTGCACAACTTGCACACATTTCGGTTTGATGGCAGCCCATACGATTGGGCGTTGGAGTTTGACAGCATCAGTGCCGCTAAAATCGAGCAACGTGACGATGAAGCCTTGATTGAGTTTGCGCAGTTTGGCCGAGCGGCGCAGTTGTCGATTAACAGCGCGGAGCATTATTATCCGCTGTTGTATACGCTGGGTTTGCGTGAAGACAATGATGAATTGGTGCAGTTCAACAACACGCTGGAAGGTGCTTCCGTTACCATGCGCAGCGTGCTGTTGGGCTAAAGATTAATCGCCTTTGACCGTGCCTTCGCGGCGCGCATCAGCACCGCCCACATAGCCGTTGGGGGTGACGACAATCGCCGACAAACCGCTGGTCATCTCGCCTTCAACCGCATCGTGGCCTTTGGCTTTGAGCTCTGGAATCAAAGAAGCCAAAGTCGAACCTTTTTCAACCTCGGTTTTAGGGCCGTTGCGGCTACCAAAGTGCGGCGCGTTGACCGCTTGTTGTGGATCCATTTTGAAGTCAATCAAATTGACCAAAGTTTGCGCCACATAGCCGATGATGCGTGAGCCGCCTGGAGAGCCGACCACCATTTGCAGTTTTTTACCCGACTTGTCAAACACCAAAACAGGCGCCATTGATGAGCGCGGGCGTTTGTTGGCTTGTACGCGGTTGGCGATGAGCTTGCCTTCTTTGTCGGCTGACGAGAAACTAAAATCGGTCAACTGGTTGTTGAGCAAAAAGCCTTTGACGAATTGGCGTGAACCGAATGCATCTTCAATTGACGTGGTCATCGAAACCGCATGGCCTTGCGCATCGACAATCGAAATGTGTGAGGTGGACATGCGTTCAGGCGAGCCTAAATCCAATTGCGCCACTTTTGCGCCGACAGGCTCACCTGCAGGGGCTGTGCCGAGGGATTTGTCTTCGCTAATCATGGCCGAGCGGCTGGCAAGGTATTTTTTGTCAACCAAACCTTGAGTGGGTACGCTAACAAAATCGGCATCGGCCAAGTACTTGCCACGGTCGGCAAAGGCCAAGCGTTGCGCTTCGGTGAAGTAATGAATGGCTTGCACAGAATCAGGTTTGAGTGCAGCCATGTTGAAACGCTCCAACTCGCCCAAAATTTGCAAAACCGCAACCCCGCCCGAACTAGGTGCCGCAGGGCCGCATATTTTATAGTTGCGGTAATCGCCGCACACCGCCGTGCGCATTTTGGCCTGATAGCCTGCCATGTCTTTCATCGACAAACTGCCAGGATTGGTTGGGTGGCTGTTGACTTTATCGACAATCGCTTGGGCAATTGGACCTGTGTACAAGGCTTTCGCGCCGTTTTTGGCCATGCTGTGCAGCACGCTGGCGTATTCAGGGTTGGTCAAAATCGTGCCGACTGTTTTAGGCGTCACGCCATCGGCTTGGTAAAAATAGGCTTTAGCCGCGTCATCTTTGGTCAAGTGTTTTTCGCTGGTCAACAATGTATTTAAGCGCGGTGAAATCGCAAAACCTTTGCTCGCCAATTTAATCGCAGGCTCGAACAATTCGGCCCATTTGAGTTTACCTTCTTTTTTGTGCGCCAATTCCAACATGCGCATCACACCAGGAACGCCTGTGGATGCACCGCCCACGATTGCGTCGTACATGGCTTTTTCCGCGCCCGCGTCGGTCATGAAGATTTTTTCGTTGATTTTGGCAGGGGCGGTTTCGCGACCATCGTAGTTATTGACTTTTTTGCCGTCAAAGGTCAATAAAAACGCGCCACCCGCAATACCTGAGGATTGTGGTTCGGTCAAACCGAGCACCAATTGCGCCGCAATCGCCGCATCGACCGCCGAGCCGCCTTTGGCCAGCATTTGATACGCTGCATCAGTTGCCAATGGGTTGGCGGTGGCCGCCATGAATTTTTTGCTTGAAACTGAACTTTTACCTGTCGCAAAGCCGCTGGCCGCTTCAGGGTTGGTTGTCGTGTCTAAAGCGAACGCTTGGCCAAACGCCGTCGCGCCGATAAGTGCAATAAGTAACGATTTTTTCTTCATTATAATGGTCTCCAGATGTTAAAAAACCAAGCGGGTGCTTAGTCTTTCAACGATAGCAGAAAATCCCAATGCTTGACAACCAAATGTGCGCAAAAAATGTGGGTTGATTGGACAAAGGGAGGCCTAAAAATACCTTTCAATTCAAGCGCTGCGCATCCTTAACCAAGTTGACAAACTCCGCGCGGTAGCCCGCATCATCTGCGCCTTTGCCTGTGCGCGCCCATTGAGCGATGTCGCTCCATGGGGTGTTTTGCGTGGCGGGGTTGTTGCGCAGTTTTTGGCCAAACGCGGCGACTGCGCCCATGAATTGGTTTTCGCTCGATGAGTTGCTAAAGGCCGTTAAGCGGGCGGGGGCGACAATCGGCAGGCTGGCCAGTGCGCTGGTGCTGTCTTCGGGGGCTTTCCAGCGCATTTTTAAGAATGCCAACTCATCCATCCGAGCGTCAACTTCGGGCGGGACGGGAATGCCGCCGTCGGGCTGGTAGCGCAGCGGGTCTACGCTGGGTTTGCTGCCCGTCAAGGTCAGCTCATACAGCACGGTCACGCGTTTGCCCGCGCCGATGTCGCCTGCGTCCACGGCGTCATTGTTGAAGTCTTCGCGTTTGAGTTGGCGGTTTTCGTAGCCGATTTGTCGCCATTCTTGTACGCGGGTTGGGTTGAATTCGAGTTGCGCCTTCACGTCTTTGGCGACGGTGACCAGGGTCGCGCCCATTTCGTCACCCAAGACTTTTTCGGCTTCGCGCAGGCTATCGATATAACTGCTGTTGCCGTTGCCCACGTCGGCGATTTGCTCCATCATCGCGTCGTTGTAATTGCCTGTGCCAAAGCCGAGGGTCGACAACGTAATGCCTTTGTCGCGCTCGCGTTTGACCATGGCTTTGAGCTCCTCGGTGCTCGACACGCCGACGTTAAAGTCGCCATCGGTGGCGAGCAAAATGCGGTTGATGTCACCTTTCACAAAGTTTTGCCGCGCCATGTCGTACGCGAGTTTGAGGCCCGCGCCGCCCGCTGTGCCGCCGCCTGCGGTGAGTGCGTCAATTGCTTGCTCGATTTTGAGTTTGTCTTTGCCCGAAGTCGGTTGCAGCACAACGGCGGTTGCGCCCGCGTAGGTCACGAGCGACACGGTGTCTTGTGGGCGCAGTTTGTGCACCAGCATTTTGAGGCTTTTTTGCACCAGCGGCAGTTTGTCGGGCGAGTGCATTGAGCCTGAAACATCGACCAAAAAGGTCAAATGCGCGGGCGGCGCACTGCGCTCATTCACGCCAACTGCTTGCACGTTGACGCGCAACAGGGCTTTGTCGCGGTGCCACGGAGAGGTGCTCAATTCATAATCGACCGCAAACGGCGCGTTGTCCATGCGCTTGGCTGAACCACCTTGGCTGGGGAAGTAATTGAGCAATTCTTCCACGCGCACCGCGTCAGGCGGCGGCATTTGCCCTTGCGCCAAAAAGCGGCGCGTGTTGGCGTAGCTGCTGGTGTCCACGTCCAGCGCAAAGGTCGAGACGGATTTTTCACCCACGACGTTGATGCTGTTGTCGGTGATTTTGTCGTATTTTTCGGCGGAGGGTGCGACCATGGCTGGAGAGGTTGTGGCGTAGTAAAGTTGTGCGCCTGTCACGTATTCTTTGGCAAGTGCTCTGCCCATAGTGACGTCAGCCCCAATAATTACGTTCTTTACGTTATATTTGACGGGTGCGGGTCGGTCGGCGTGTGCAACAGGCTTATTTGAACTTTGCGGCGCACTTTGGCACGCGCTCAACAGTACGGCACACAACAGTGCGCTTAAGTGAAGTGTCTTCATCTCAGTCTCCGAATTTTAAATGGGTTTAAGCCTAACAAACCACGCGCAGATGCGTTGACGCTATGTATTTAAAAATAGTGATAAATCCGCCAACAGCGGCACAGTCGCGGGCAAAATCGGTTCGGTGTGCACCGCATCGAGCCGTTGCCAACACAGGGCTTGCGCTTCGCGGCCATGCGGCTCGCCGCGCCAGTTGCGAATGATTTGAAAATGCAGCAACACGTGCGCGTGCGGGTAAACGTGCTCGACCACGCGCCAGTGGCTTGATGGACCGATGTCAACGCCCAACTCCTCGTGCAACTCCCGCGTCAGCGCGGCGTGGACTGATTCGCCCGCCTCCAATTTGCCACCAGGGAATTCCCAATAGCCCGCCATCGGCTTGCCGCTCGGGCGTTGTGCAAACAGCACTTCGCCTTGCGCGTTGCACAGCACGCCGACCGCCACATCAATCACGCGGCTCATGCTTGGCTCGCCAGTAAAGCCCGCCCCGCCCATTGACGGGCAAAATGCTGCGCCACCCGTGCGCTGCGCGAGCCGCGCTCCAGCGTGAAGCGCAACGCCGCCGTGCGCACCTCTAAAGCCTCGTCATCATTGCTTGCCGCCCAGCCCAAGCGGCGCAGCGCGTCAGCGACAATCGTCAAATAATCGTCTTGTTTGAACGGATAAAAACTCAACCACAGGCCAAACCGCTCCGACAACGCGATTTTTTCTTCCACCGTTTCGGACGGATGCAACTCATTGTCGGACGGGTGCGTGTACCCCTCGTTGTCGGTGTAATATTCGGGCACCAAGTGGCGGCGGTTCGAGGTCGCGTAAACCAGCACGTTGTCGGCATAACCGTTGAACGAGCCGTCCAGCACGGTTTTGAGCGACTTGTACGACGAATCGTGCGACTCAAACGACAAATCGTCGCAAAACACAATAAACCGCTCAGGCCGATGGCGAATCAGGTCGACAATCAGCGGCAAGTCATGCAAATGCTCTTTTTCCACCTCAATCACCCGCAAACCCTGCGCCGCGTACTCCGCCAAACACGCCCGCACCAGCGACGACTTGCCCGTCCCGCGCGCCCCTGTTAGCAGCACGTGATTGGCGGGTAACTTGTGAATGAATTGGCGCGTGTTCTGCAACACCGCGTTTTTTTGCCGCTCAATCAACAGCAACTCATCCAACGGCTGCAAACGCGGCGAGGCCAGCCCCAGCAAACTGCCACGCCCGTGGCGCACCTGCCACAAATAAGCATGCGCCGACCAATCGACATCCTGCGCCGTGGACGGCAACAGCACTTGAGCACGGGTGAGGGTGGTGTTGAGGAGGGTTAGGGTTTGGGTTAAGAGTGGGTTCATGGTTTAAATGTTTTTAGTTTGCAGTGTTTTTTATATTATTTATCCAATCGAAGCAATTGGTTTTTGACTTTTGCACAAATGACGCCATCTTCACATAATGTCAAGCTGCCTTTTTCTGTGGCTGCGTTGATTTTAGAAATCCATTCGCTGCGCTTAAACTCCGTATGAATTGATTTTCCGACACCAAGCCATACCACTAACGCGGCAATAATTGCCAAACCGCTGGCTGTGATTGATTTCCAAGTGTTGAGTTTATGTTGGTGCTCCATGGATTTGAGGCGCATCTCCAATTGAGCACTTGCTTTGTCTAAGCGTTGAGCCGACGCACGCAAAGAGTCATCACATTGCTGTAATGGTTGTTGTAGTCCCTGTTTTAATGCATTTTCAGTGCTGTTGCGCACTTGGTCGATGGATTTTTGCCCGTGGTTTAATATATTCTGTTCCATCTTTTGTGCGGTATGGCTCAATTGTTGCGACGCATTTTGCACGCTTTGTACTTGTGCTCTGCTTTGTTGGCCGAGTTGCTCAACAATTTCAGCGGTTTTCATTGCGGTTTGCATGAGTTCGTGGCTATTCATATGTTCCTTTATTAAAAATATTACATGCGCATGACTGGACCGCGCTGCACGACAGGGGCTTGCTCTGCTTGCTGTGTCAAGGCTTGTTGCTGCGCTAATTCGGCCGCTTGCTGTTGCGCTTGTACATTAGAGACCGTTTCTGCTCGCATAGATTGCCCAATATCAGATTGCGTTACATGCTGTACCGCTTGCGCGAGTGTTTCGCTATTGTTGCTGCGACTGGCGGCGTATAAGTGTTCAAAAAGTTGTTCGAGCGATGCGTTTGGGTTGGGGGTGTTTAAATTGGTTTCGGCTTTCTTCTGTGGCTCGGTAATGGGATTGTATGTTACTCCTTGAGGTGAGGTTCCATCTAAAGAGCTGCTGTGAATGTTTCCTGATGAAGAATCTTTATATTTTAAATGTTGACCTGGTATTGAAAGGTTGTTTGTTTCTATTTTTGCTTCATTTAAACGTAACTCATTCATGTTGATAACAATTTCAGCGGAGGCTCCAAGGTGATTTTTTTTAAAGTTTGGGCGATAACTGTTTTCGGCGTTTGCCATTTGTTCTAAATACCATTGCCCATAATAATTTTGATAATCTAAATTATGTGCTTTTCCAAAAGCACCGCCATTATCGAAATAGTACTTCCCCATGGAGTCAATATTTTGAGCGTTGTTTTGGTCAATTTTCATATCTTTACTCAGTACCAAGCCTGATTTTAAAGAATAAGTTTTGTCTGGGTTTTGGTCGAAAAAATTATTTTGATATGGTGCATTTTTTGCAAGGGTTTGTAAGTCAATTGTTGGCTTTTTTGTGTTCATGTAGCTTACATAGGCATTCCATCCCTCTAAATGAGCAGATGCCTCATCTTTTCTATTTTGTGTTAATCCATTTTTTATAATCGCTGTGTAATCATGCGTTGTTTCTAGCGAGCTTGCTTTGTTATAAATGTCATTTACCGTTTGGTTTGTAATTTGATCTGTTTTACTCGCATTAAATGCATGTTGTATTTCATGCCCCATTTGAAAAACCAAAACCTCGGCATTTCTTGTGTTTCCTAATGTCATAGTTTGGGTGCTTGGGTCATATTGCGCCCCTGCCCCTTGACTTCCCAGTGAGGTGTCTAATTGAATGCTTTTGAGAGTTTGATTGCGCACTGCATCGTTCATTTTTGCGCTTAATTCAGGCGAGTTGCTAATTACATCTAAAGTATTTTGGTAGTCTGGACTGGTTTTTCCGCCAAGGCTTTGCGCATAATTGTCCAAAACTGATTGTAGTTCTGGGCTGATTTGACTCATTTTTCTCTCCTTTGGTATTGAAATTTATTTGATGACGATTCGTTCTATACAAATTAATGCGTCGGGTTTCTCGTCCTCATAATGTAAAAAAATTTGAGCAACTAAATTGTTTTTTATGTAGTAATCAGCAAAAATATCCCCCCTTGGATTTTTTTCCTTAACTTCTTTAGCTGTTTGACCAAGCAACGGTTGAGGAGAAAGCCCTCCAATTATGCCTTGCGCAATCCAGCCTTCGCTAATTATTTTTTTTGCAAACTTAGAGTAATCTATACAAGGAGTTTTGTTTTGTTTCGATGCGTTTTTGAGATCAAAGTTAAAAAAAGGTTCTTGTGGCAAAGGCGATATGCTGAATCCAAAAAGCCATTGATTGTCAATGTTTTTGGAAAGCCAATAATCTCCTGCACTATTTGGTTGGTGCAGTTGGCTTTCAAATATTTCAGCAACTTGACTTGGGCGTAACTCGTTTTTTGAGAGTGAAAAAACTTTTAGTAATTGTGATTCAATTTTGGCTATGGGGTGAATGTTGAGGTTTGATTGTTTTTCGGTCATGGTTGTTTTTTCCTTGTAGGATTGATGGGTGCACGCGGTAAAACCAATAAAGCATATTGCCGCAAAAAATATTTTCAGATTATTTTTCATTTAAGTCTCTTAATTAAAGGATTGATTATAAAAAAATATTTAATGCTGTGTGTGCTCTTTAATAAAAATAATTAATATTTACATCGTCAACTCCGATAATCCGCATTAATGCTCACATACTCATGCGAAAAATCACAGGTCCACACCGTGGCGGTCTCGTTGCCGCGATTGAGAACGATGCGCACGGTGATTTCGGGGCGGTTCATGACGGCTTGGCCTTGGGCTTCGGTGTAGTCGGGGTGACGGCCGCCTGCGGTGGCGACGTGGATTTCGTCAAGGAATAAATCAATTGCGGCGACGTCAAGGTTGGGCACGCCTGCGTAGCCGATGGCGGCGAGGATGCGCCCTAGGTTGGGGTCGCAGGCGTAGAACGCGGTTTTGACCAGCGGGGAGTGGGCGACGCTGTAGGCGATTTGTTTGGCTTCAGCGCGGCTGTGTGCGCCCTCGACGGTGATGCTCATGAATTTGGTCGCGCCTTCGCCGTCGCGCACGATGAGTTGGGCCAATTCGGTGGCCAAACTTTGCAAGGCTTGGGCGAATTGCTCAAAGGCCGCGCTGCCACGCGTAACCACCAGCCCGCTTGCGCCGCTGGCCATGATGATGAATGAGTCGTTGGTTGAGGTGTCGCCGTCGATGGTGATGCTGTTGAACGATTGGTCGGCGACTTGGCGGGTGAGTTCGCTCAAGTCGTTTTGCGCGATGCCAACGTCGGTGGCGATGTAGCCGAGCATGGTCGCCATGTTGGGCTTAATCATGCCCGCGCCTTTGGAAATGCCTGTGAGGGTGATGGTTGTGCCGTCAATCTTGACTTGGCGCGACAGGGCTTTGGGCAAGGTGTCGGTGGTCATAATCGCTTGCGCGGCGTTGTACCAGTTGTCCTCCGTAAGATTATCAATCGCAACGGGCAGGCCTGCGAGGAGTTTGTCCATCGGCAAATGTTCGAGAATCACGCCTGTGGAAAACGGCAACACTTGCGTGGCCTCAAGGTTGAGCAGGCGGGCCAATTCGGCGCAGGTCGCTTGTGCGTTGTGCATGCCCAACTCGCCCGTGCCTGCGTTGGCGCAGCCTGTGTTGACCACGAGGGCGCGAATGCCTGCGTGGGCGGCGAGGTGGTTTTTGCACAGCGTGACGGGCGCGGCGCAAAAGGCGTTGGTGGTGAACACACCCGCGACGCTTGAGCCTTGGGCCAGTTCGATGACCAAAACATCTTTTTTGTCGGCTTTGCGAATGCCCGCTTGCGCAAAACCGAGGCGCACGCCTGCGACGGGGTGAAGTTGTTCGGCGGTGATGTGGGGGAAATTAACGGCCATGAGGGGTCTCTTTATTGTGGGTGGAGGAAGGGCGCAAACGCGTGCGCCCGCTGCGAAAAACGCGCGTGTCATTGTAAAAGGTTTCAGCAGCATTGTCGGCCCAAAAATGCGGCACGCCCAATATCGGCAAGGGGCAAAAATCACGTGGATTGAGCGCGGTTTGGCGCAGTTGCTCGGCCAAACGCGTGTCGAGGTCACACAAGCGTTGCGGCAACGGTTGCGCAAACCAGTCGGGCGGCACGTTGACTATCCAAGTGTGGGCGCAAATCGCGGGATAGGGCGCGGTGAGTTTTTCCATCAGTGCGTGGCCAAAGGCGTACAGCGCGGCTTGCGCGTTGGCTCGCGGGGCGGCGGGGTTGTCCCACTGGGCGCGTGGCTCAATCAGGGCGCCGCGCCAGTTGAAGTTGCGCAAATATTGGGCAATGTCGGGGTTGCTGGTCACCAAAATGGCGGCGTTTTCATCAAACAAGGTCAGCGCGTCACGCGCCACGCCGCGCTCGTGTTGCACGCCGTGCGCGGCAATTTGCTCGGCTTGACGGGCGTTGAGCGCGGCTTTGCTGCGTGGAAATGTGAGCCAAACCGCGGCGTTGAAAAAATCGTGCAAATTAAGCCGCGTCGGCACGCCACCTGTGTTGAAAATGTGCGATTCATACGCCACGCCTGCGGGTAAATCGGCTTGCGCAATAAAATGCAGCGGCAGGTTTTGTCCT
This sequence comes from Formosimonas sp., assembly GCA_051650085.1. Classification (GTDB taxonomy): domain Bacteria; phylum Pseudomonadota; class Gammaproteobacteria; order Burkholderiales; family Burkholderiaceae; genus Hydromonas. Next base: position 3,926 of record JBOFII010000014.1, on the reverse strand, counting down.
GTTGATAAACCTGTTACGTGTTGATTGAGCGCGGCTTTGAGGTCGGGCGCGGCGGCGATTTGTGGCAAATAAGGCGGTAAATGCGCCAACCACGGGGCGGGCCAGTGGATGGCTTGAGTGTCAAGGGCAGGTAAGGACAGTGGGCTCAATATGCGTTTGCCTTTTATTGGCCTTTGGCTTGAGCCAGTAGGGCAATTGTGCCTTGTGCAACCGCACACAGCGTTTCTTGGTCGTTGGCGCTAGAAAAAATATGACATTGGCACACCGCTTGCGTTTTGCCCGCGTGGATGACTGTGGCGCGGGCGATGAGTTTTTCGCCTTGCGCGGGGCGCAGATAGTTGATTTTGAACTCAGAGGTGACAACCGCAGGGCCTAAAGCACTACCGCCTGCGAAGGTGAGTGCGTTGTCTGCCGCGTACGAGAGAACGCCGCCATGCACAAAACCATTTTGTTGTTTGATTTGCTCCGAGATGGGAATCCACAGTTCAACAACCTCGCCGCCAAAAGAGACCAGTTGGGCGTTGAGCAATATGCTAAAGGGTTGGGCGCGAAGTACGGCTTGAGCGGCTTGCAAGGGAATGGTGGTCATTTTAATCTCCGAGTGGGTGGGTAAAACCTGAGAAAGTCCATGATAAAGTCTCGCCCGCATTGAGCGGAATTAACTTTTGGCCATCCGCGTAAGGTAGTTCGGCGGGCACTTGCCAGTCTTGTTTGACCAAGCGAATTTTGCGCGAGTTGAGGGGCAAACCATAAAATTGTGCGCCAAAAATGCTGGCAAAGCCTTCGAGTTTGTCGAGCGCGTTGGCCTGCTCAAAGGCGGTGGCGTACAACTCCATGGCGTGGCTGGCGGTGTAGCAGCCTGCGCAGCCACACGCAGCTTCTTTAGTGGGTTGCGCATGCGGTGCGCTGTCGGTGCCCAGAAAAAAACGCGGGTTGCCGCTGGTCGCGGCGGCAAGCAAAGCCTCGCGGTGCGATTCGCGTTTGAGAATCGGTAGGCAATAATAATGTGGGCGAATGCCACCCACGAGCATAGCGTTGCGGTTGTACAGCAAATGATGGGCGGTGATGGTCGCGGCAATCCCTGCCTCGGCGGTGGCGACGTATTCGGCAGCGGCGCGGGTGGTGATGTGCTCCAAAACGATTTTGAGTCTTGGGTGGTGGCGGCGCAGTGGGATGAGGACAGTGTCAATGAACACAGCTTCGCGGTCAAAAATGTCCACATTGGCGTCGGTGACTTCGCCATGAATGAGCAGCGGCAAGCCCAACTCGGCCATCATTTCGAGTGCACCTGCGCAGTTGTCGAGTGAGGTCACGCCTGCGTCGGAGTGGGTGGTTGCTCCTGCGGGATAGAGTTTGACACCTACAGCGTGGTTGCTTGCCCAGCAATTGACGTCGCCAATACTGGTTTTGTCGGTCAAATACAGGCTCATGAGTGGGGTGAAGTCCGTTCCGTCGGGCACGGCTTGCATGATGCGGGCGCGGTATTCATCCGCGAGTTTGCTGTTGGTGACGGGTGGTTTGAGGTTGGGCATGACCAGTGCGCGAGCAAATTGGCGAGCCGTGTGCGCAACCGTGGTGGCAAGGGCGGAGCCGTCACGCAAATGCACGTGAAAGTCGTCGGGTTGAATCAATTCAATGGCGGTCATGAAGCTCTCCTTTTGTACCGTATTTTATCATGCGGTGTTTGTCAAATGCGTAAAAAATAGCTAAACTGTTGTTTTTACTGAAAAATCAAATTATGTGCCAGCTTTTAGGAATGAATTGCAACACGCCGACCGACATCGTTTTTTCGTTCGAAGGTTTTCGCCAGCGTGGTGGTTTGACAGACCATCATTCCGACGGTTGGGGGATTGCTTTTTTTGAAGACAAGGCGGCGCGGCTGTTCATCGACCATCAGCCGTCGATTCATTCACCGATTGCGCAACTCGTGCGCACCTATCCGATTAAGTCGCTTAACGTGATTGCGCACATCCGCAAAGCCACGCAGGGCGAGGTCAATCTGCAAAATTGTCACCCGTTCCTGCGCGAAATGTGGGGGCAGCATTGGGTATTTGCCCACAACGGTAATTTGCTGAATTTTCAACCCGAATTGAACGGTAACTTTAACCCCGTGGGCAGCACCGATTCTGAATTGGCCTTTTGTTTTTTGATGCAGCGTTTGCGTGCCGCTTTTCCACAAGCGAGCGTGGCGCAGCCTCCCGCACCGCAGGTGTTGGATGAGGTGTTGCGTGAGGTGGTGCGCGAAGTGGCGGCGTTTGGTGTGTTTAATTTTTGCTTGTCCAATGGGCAGGCGATGTGGGCGCATTGCGCGACCAATTTATATTACATTGTGCGTGAACATCCGTTTTCGACCGCGCATTTGTTTGATGCCGATGTGCAAATCGATTTTCAAGAGCACACCACGGTGGATGACCGTGTTGCGGTGATTGCCACACAGCCACTGACGGACAACGAAGTGTGGTATAAAATGTGTGCGGGTGAGTTGATTCGTTTTGTTCAAGGTATGCCAGAAGAAAATATTATGATATAAACCTTTGCCGCAGTTCTGTTTGAAATGAGCCACGAGATGTTTCTTGTGGCTTTTTTGTTGAAAATACGCAGTCGGTTAAATTAAATTTAGTATCAATACGTAGTTGTGATATTCTTTTTTCAAGTGAATTTTTCTTTTGATTTTTGGCTTTCAATTTCTGTGATGGGTTGATGTCTTTGGGGTTTAAGGGCATTTTTGTGTTGCAAAATGGTTGTGTCATTGAAGGAGAACGACATGAACAAGATACATCAAATCATTTGGAGTAAAGCGCGTCAAAAATGGGTGGTTGTTTCAGAATGTTGTGCGAGAAGCAGCCCCACAGATAGACAGGTGGGTCACGTTTCTGGTGGGCTAAAAATCAAATGGGAGTTGCTGTTTTTGGCGTTGTTGGGGTGGGCGACACCGCAATGGGCCAGCGCAGCATGCACATTCACAAGTGGCACCAGTTATGTGTGTTCAGGCGTGACGCCAGTGAGTCAAGTGATTGGCGGGGTTAACTCCAGTGTGACCACTTTGCCTGGCTTTGAATTGAATGCTGTGGGTGATGCATTGACGCTCAATGGCGCAGGCACGATGAGCTTTAATGATGCCAACGCCTCTAAAATCACCAGCAGCGCAGGCACAGGGGTGCTGGGCATCAGTTCAGGTCATCTTGATATAACCACAACAGGGGTCGTGACGGGTGGCGCCAGTGGGATGCGGACTTATACCTATGGTGGCGCGATGAATGTTGTGGCCAAAGACGCCATCATAGGGAAGGCGGGTTGGGGGCTATATGCTGAAACGGGGGCTGGCGCGACGCAAATGAATATTACAGCGACCAGTTTGACGGGCAGTTTGGACGGGATACACATCACCCACGCAGGCAAAGGCGACATGAGCTTAATTGCCACGGGTGACATAACAGGCAAAATCGAGCAAGGGATTGACATTTACCGCTACGGCTCAGGTTACAGTACCGTGGATGTTCGCAATGTATCGGGCGGGGTGTTTGGGATTTACTTCGACGACCTTGTCACCTCCACAGGCGTGAGCATCACCGCCAACGACGTCAGCTCAGTCAACGCAGGGCCTGCCATCATCGCCTCACACGAAGGCACGGGTGATTTGGCCATCACCACCACAGGTGTGGTCAGCGGCGCCTCGCATGGCTTTGAGCTGTCCAACTATGCCAAAGGCAACTTGATTATCGATGCGCAAGGCGATGTCACAGGCCGTGCAGGTTGGGGGATTTATGCGTTGGGCAGTGCCAACAGCTTAGGCATGGACATTCAAGCCAAAAACCTCACAGGCTCACTGGATGGTCTTTCCGCCCACCACTTTGGCACAAACAACATGAACATCACCACCACAGGCAGTGTGACAGGTAAAGGAGAGCAGGGTTTAGAAGTGCGCA
>JBOFII010000013.1:0-104525 GCA_051650085.1 Formosimonas sp. | reverse complement strand
GGTCAAAATGCGGTGGAATCTGCGGCAAATGCGCAAAACTCCACTTGCCGCGTTTGATTTCAAACTCTTCAGGAATGATGAGTTCGAGCAAATGACCGACCGCCGCCGCGACAATGAAGTCGTCATTTTCGTGAAAGTCATCTTTTTTAACGCATCCGCCAATCGCCTTGGCTATGTCGTTGGCGACCGATGGTTTTTCGGCAATAATTAGGGTTTTGCTCATGTAGAACTCGATAAAGGTTGAAATTTCGGCCTATCATACGCGTAAGCTTTGGGTTTATGCAAGTCATTGACTTATTATATTAGGCACACCATACCGACCACTCGATTTTAAGCGGAACGTCTACAGCCCTTGCTACACATCCAAAATCACCTGAAATCCACCATAAATCATGCGCTTGCCGTCAAACGGCATATTTTGCCCAAAGTCCGCCATGCGCGGGTCGGCCATCGCTGCTTCCCAGCCTGCGTCACGGGCTTCTTTAGATGGCCAAACCATCCATGAGAACACCACTATTTCATTTTCCTGCCGTTGCACCGACATGCTAAACGAAGTCAACTTGCCTTCAGGCACATCGTCCCCCCAACATTCGACCAAGCGCAATGCGCCATGCTCTTTAAGTAAGTCGGCCGCAGTTTGTGCATGTTTGAGGTATTCATCTTTTTTGTCACTGGGAACTGGCGTCACAAAGCCATCAATATAATTCATGAAGATTCTCCTGTGGTTTGGTTTTGACTGTGCCCGCATACACCGCAAAAGCGAAAAAACGCGCTAATTCGGCTGTTGCATGACGCGCAAGGTTTGTACACACACAAACCACAGTGGACACAAAAATTGCCATCACTCGCCGTATTGAGTGCACGTTCGCACGAGGGGCAAACATTGCGAGCCAAATGCCCCAGCGCACGCTCGTACGTGAACTCTTGCCGCCGCTCGGCTTGGCTGGCTTGCTGTAACTTGAGCTCTTCAGCCTGCTTGTGCGCCAAATAATTTTGCATGCGCGTAATGCCATAATGCCCACCAATCAACAAAGCCAGCAACCCGACAATATAACGCACGTAGCCGCCATAACTGGGCAAATACGGCACCAGTTCAACAAAAAACGCGTACAGCGCAAAAAACACAAAACCCCACACAAACGGCCAATAGCGGCTTTTGCGCTGTTTCACAAACAACCACGCAGCCAACAACAAGGCAGGCAAGGTGATGAGCAAACGCAACACAAACACTTTGAGCATGTGCTGGTTTTCGACCACTTGTCGCGCTTTGTCCGCTTGCTCGGTCAGTTGCGCGAGTTTTTCGCTGTCATCGACTTGATTCAAACTCAAACGCTGGGCTTGCAATGCTTCGAGTTGTTGCTGGGCACGGCTGACCTCGACTTGCAACACATCGAGTTTTTGTGTGCGTGCAACCACTTCTGGGTTTTGGGCGTTATTTTCAGTGCTACTGCGGGTTTTGGCCCAATTGTCAAACCCCTGTTTGGCTTCGGCATAGCGGTTTTGCGCCGCCTCCAAAGCCAATTGCACTTTGTCCATTTGTTCGCCCAATTGGACATCTTGCTTGCCACGCGCCGCAATTTCGGCTTTAAGCGTTTTCAGCTCAGCCGATTCAAATTGTTCAATCGGCGGTACGGTTTGTACCTGTGGTAAATCTCGAATCAGCAAATTGCCCAAACCGAGTAAAAACAAGGCAAACAAAACCGCCAAAACCCACATGACCACCTGAAAAGCCTTTTCGGGCAAGCGTTGACCTTTGTTGAGCATTTTGTCCTCCCTAAGCGATGATTACAACGCCAAGCGCACGCGTGCGGCCAAGTATTCGGCTTCTAAGTCAGCGACCAAATCGGCGGTGGCGGGTGCGCCGTCAATGAGCCCCACGCCTTGGCCGACGCCCCAAATGTCTTTCCATGCCTTGGCCGCTGAGTCGCCGCCTGAGCCAAAATTCATTTTCGATTTATCCGCCGTCGGCAAATTATCAGGATCAAGCCCCGCGTTGACAATGCTGGCCCGCAAGTAATTGCCATGCACGCCCGTGAATAAATTGGTGTAAATCACGTCGTTGGCGGCGGCATCAATAATGCCTTGTTTATAGTCAGCCGACGCATTGGCCTCCAGCGTGGCGATGAAACGCGTGCCCATGTAAGCCAAATCCGCACCCATGGCTTGCGCAGCCAAAATCGCGTCGCCTTGCGCGATTGAGCCTGAGAGCACAATCAAGCCATCATAAAACTGACGAATCTCGCCGACCAAAGCAAATGGACTGAGTTGCCCCGCGTGGCCGCCCGCGCCTGCGGCGACCAAAATCAAGCCGTCCACGCCTGCGGCCAGCGCTTTTTGTGCGTGGCGCACATTAATCACGTCGTGCAGCACAATCCCGCCATACGCGTGTGCGCCGTCGATGAGTTCGGGCGGCGGGGTTTGCAAACTGGTAATGAAAATCGGGACTTGATGTTTGAGGCACACCTCAATGTCTTGCGCCAAACGACTGTTGGACGGGTGCACAATTTGATTGACCGCAAATGGCGCGGCGTTGTGCTCGGCCAGTTCGGCCTTGAGTTCGGTCAACCACGCATCCAACGTGCCCTCACCACGGGCGTTGAGCGCAGGAAAAGAACCCACAATCCCCGCCTTGCATTGTGCGGCGACCAATGGCGGTGTGGAGACAATAAACATCGGCGCGGCAATCACAGGCAAGCGCAAATTTTGCAATAAAGCGGGTAAGCTCATAAGAGACTCCATCAAATAGCACTGTCGTGCGAAATTCGATTAGAGCACAAAAGTGCCAGCCTGACAATCGTTATGCACGATGATACGGGTGATTGTGGTTGATGCTATAGGCGCGATAAATTTGCTCAGCTAGCAAAACCCGCACCATGCCATGTGGCAAAGTCAAACTCGATAAACGTATCAAGCCATGACATGACGCCTTAAACTCAGCGGTCAAACCATCTGCGCCACCGACCACCAACACGACGTGGCTCAATTCCTCTTGCCAATGCTTCAGGCGTTGGGCAAGGCCAACGCTGGTCAAATCCACCCCGCGTTCATCTAGAGCAATCACATGAGCGCCTTTGGGCAAAGCCGCGCTGATGCGAGCGGCTTCAAGAGCCATCGCGTTGGCGATGCTAGTGCCTGCACGCTCTTCGGGCTTGATTTCTTTGCACTCAAACTTAATTTCACGCGCGGGCAAGCGTTTGACATATTCGTTGAATGCGTCAACGACCCAAGCGGGTTGTTTGTGGCTAACGGTGATTAAGGTAAGCTGGAGCATGCGTTATTTTATCCAATAAAAAAACCCACCGAGGTGGGTTTTTTGCGAATAAGTCAGAATTACTTCTTAACTTCTTCTTTAACTGCTGCTGCACCAGCTTTAGCTGCATCTGCAGTTTTAGTTGCTGCTGCTTTAGCTGCATCAACTGCAGTACCAGCTGCTGCTTTAGTCGCGTCAGCAGCTGCAGTACCAGCTGCTTTAGTTGCGTCAACTGCTGCGCCTGCAGCAGTTTTAGCTGCATCAGCTGCTGGAGCTGCAGCAGGAGCCGCTGCTGCTGCAGGAGCCGCTGCTGGAGCTGCTGGCGCTGCTGCTTCAGGTTTTTTCTCGCCGCAAGCTGCCAAAACGCCAGCTGCAACCAACAATGCTACCAATGATAATTTTTTCATGTTGTTACCTATAAATTTAAAGTATAAAAACACGCAGCGCACCATCTGCAACCTGCGGATGATTCACACTACCCGCGCATTATACGCATATTTTTGTGCATTGTGTCAAATGCCGTTGAATTTTAATTTAACCTTTTGTTTTCAAAAGACAATTGCGTTCATAAATGCAGCAATTATACTTAATCACAACGCAACCAACCTTCGTTAAACCACTCATACAGCACAGGCCAAATATCCGCATCAGTGGTAAATTGCGCCGCACTGCGTCGCGCGTTGGCCAAATCATGCAGGTCTTGCGCATCTTGGCCTTGCGCCATCAAGTGCTCGCCGTTGATGAACACCCACGGCACGTGATAGAGCATTTTGGTCGCAGGCGCGAGGGTGAGGCCGTTTTTGCGGGCGGTTTTGATGAATTTGTCCAAAGTCAACGCATCATTCGGCTCAAACCACGCATTGTTTTTGGGCTCGCTCAAATAGCAGCCCAAACACTCGGCGACCCACGTTTTGTCCCAGCGCATCTGCTCCAATTGCGCAGCCATGTCATCCACCATCGCTTCAGGCAGTGCGGCGGGCGTGGTTTGGTAGGCAAGGTCGGGGTCGGCGTAGCGGCCTTCGAGTTCTAGATTGTCTTCCACAAAATTCAACAAAGCCACGCCAATCTCACGGTAGGTCGGCGCACGAAAGCCTATCGAGTAGGTCATGCATTCACCAATTGCCACGCCGTCGTGCGCGTAGTGCGGTGGCAAATACAACATGTCGCCCGCGTTCAGCACAAACTCTTCAGTCGGCGAGAAGTTTTGCAAAATTTTCAGCGGCAAATTCGGCTTGAGGCTCAAATCTTGCCCCGCGCCAATTTGCCAGCGCCGCTGACCGTGCGCTTGCAACAAAAACACATCGTATGAGTCGTAATGCGGCCCCACGCCACCGCCGTCATTGGCCAAACTGACCATCAAATCATCCAGCCGCGCATCGGGAATGAAGCGAAACAAGTTGAGCAGCGCGTGGCCCAGCGCGTGATGCAAATCAACCCCTTGAATCAGCGCAGTCCACAGCCCGTCTTGTTTGGACGGCATGTGTTTTTTGCGCAACGGGCCGCTGCGCATCTGCCATTTGCCGTCGTTTTGCACAATCAAACGGCTTTCAATGTGTTCATCTTGCAGCGCGACGCGCACCATTTCGGGCGTGTAAAATGCTTTAAATTCAGGCAATGCGTTGCGAATCAGGAGCGGCTTTTTGTGCCAATAATCTTTTAGAAATGTTTCCACCGAAAGGCCGCCCAATGGAATCGGTTGGCCGTTAAAACGCGGCGTATCGTCAGGAAAGGTGCAAAATTGAGCGTGCAAAGCGGTGGTTTTCATGAGCTGTCCAATCGGTTTTAAGCCGCGATTGTAACGCAAAGCACGTATAATTAGGCCAATATGATATTCAATCCCACCCTCAAAATCGGGCAGCGTTTCGCGCAACCACTGCCCGTCGGCTCGTCCGATGCGCTTTTATTGACTCAACTGGCGGCCACGCAACCGATTGCGGTGGTCTGCGAAAACGCGCAAGATGCGCAGCGTTTACGCGCCGAAATGGCCTACTTTGCGCCAGCGTTGCGCATTGCGCTGTTGCCCGACTGGGAAACCCTGCCGTACGACCAATTCTCGCCGCACCACGACTTGGTCTCGGAGCGGCTCAAAACCCTGTATCAATTGACGCAGCAACAATGCGACGTTTTGCTCGTGCCTGTGACCACCGCGCTGTACCGTTTATCGCCGCCGTCGTTTTTGCTCGGTCGCACATTTTCGTTCACACAAAACGACACGCTGCGCATTGACGCGCTGCGCGAGCAGTTGGTGAGCGCGGGCTATCATGCGGTCAGCCAAGTGGTCGCCCCTGGCGAATTTGCCTTTCGCGGCGGCTTGATTGATTTATTCCCGATGGGCAGCGTGCTGCCGTTTCGCTTGGATTTGTTTGGCGACACGATTGAGTCCATCAAAACCTTTGACATCGACACCCAACGCACACTCTACCCCGTGCCGTCGGTGCAACTTTTACCAGGGCGCGAATACCCAACCGACGAGGCGGCGCGGAGTTTTTTTCGCAACGCGTGGCGCGAGCAGTTTGAGGGCGATGCGTCCAAGCACCGCATTTATAAAGACATTGCCAACGGGATTTTTAACGCGGGGATTGAGTATTACTTACCACTGTTTTTTGAGCAAACCGCGACATTATTTGACTACCTCAACGCCAATACCTCGCTGGTGCTGCACGGCAATGTCACCGCCTCGATTCAGCTGTTTTGGCAAGACACCATCACGCGTTATCAATTTTTAAAAGCCGATGTCAGCACGCCAATTGTGCCGCCAACCGCGCTGTTTTTGGACGAGACGCATTTTTTTGAAGCGGCCAATCGCTTCGCGCAACTCGCTTTGCGCCCCAGTTCTGAGCCGCAACACGGCACGCAAGCGGTGCCCGACGTGCGCGTTTCGACCAGCACCAGCAGCAACACGCCGTTTGCCCTTTTGAGCGAATTATGCGCCCGCAACCAAAGCCGTCGCGTGACCACGCTGATTTTGGCCGAAAGTTTAGGTCGCCAAACCACGCTGGCCGAGACTTTGGCGCGGCATGGAATCATCTGCAAATCGGTGGACACGTGGCTCAACGTCACGCCCGCCACAGGCCAAGTGCTCATCGGCCACGGCCCGCTCGAAGTCGGTTTTGTGCTGGACGAGCATCTGTGCATCATCACCGAAACCGAATTGTACGCCAACAACAGCAACACCCGCCATCGACGCGGCGTGGCCAAGGCGTCGAACCCCGACATGATGATAGCCTCGCTGGCCGAGTTGCAAATTGGCGACCCCGTGGTGCATGCCGAGCACGGCGTGGGGCGTTATCAGGGGCTCATCAGCATGAATCTGGGCGACGGCGACACCGAGTTTTTGCACCTGATTTATGCCAACAACACCGCGTTGTATGTGCCCGTGGCGCAACTCAACGCGATTTCGCGCTACGCGGGGAGCGACCCTGAGCACGCGCCGCTGCACACATTGGGCACGGGGCATTGGCAAAAGCAGCGCAAAAAAGCCTTTGAACAAATCCGCGACACCGCCGCCGAACTGCTCAATCTCTACGCCCGCCGCGCCTTGCGCCAAGGCCACGCGTTTGAGTTGAACTTGGCCGATTACGAAACCTTTGCGCAAGATTTTGGTTTTGAAACCACCGCTGACCAAGCCAGCGCGATTGCCGCCGTCACGCATGATTTAATTGCCAAACAACCGATGGACAGACTTGTCTGCGGCGACGTGGGTTTTGGCAAAACCGAGGTCGCGCTGCGTGCCGCATTCATCGCGGCAATGGGCGGCAAACAGGTGGTTTTGCTCGCCCCGACCACGCTGCTGGCCGAGCAGCATTACCAAACTTTTTGCGACCGCTTTTCGCGCTGGCCCGTCAAAATCGCTGAAGTCTCGCGCTTTGTCACAGGCAAACAAACCACAGCGGTGCTCGAAGGCTTGGCCAACGGCACAGTGGACATTGTGATTGGCACACACAAACTGCTCTCGCCGCAGATTAAATTCGAGCGTTTGGGCTTGGTGATTGTGGACGAAGAGCACCGTTTTGGCGTGCGGCAAAAAGAAATGATGAAAAACCTTCGCGCCGAGGTGGATATTTTGACCTTAACCGCCACCCCGATTCCGCGCACCATGAGCATGGCGATGGAAGGCGTGCGCGACCTGTCGATTATCGCCACCGCGCCACAAAAACGCTTGGCGATTAAAACCTTTGTGCGCCGCGAAGAATCCGCCGTCATCCGCGAGGCGGTTTTGCGCGAACTCAAACGCGGCGGGCAGGTGTATTTTTTACACAACGAAGTCGCCACCATCCAAAACCGCCGCGACATGCTCGAAAAACTGATTCCAGAAGCCCGCATTGCCGTGGCGCACGGCCAAATGCATGAGCGCGAACTTGAGTCCGTCATGCGCGATTTTTACCACCAACGCGCCAATATTTTACTGTGCACGACGATTATCGAAACGGGGATTGACGTGCCCAACGCCAACACGATTATCATGCACCGCGCCGATAAGTTTGGCCTGTCGCAATTGCACCAACTGCGCGGGCGAGTCGGGCGCAGCCACCACCAAGCGTATGCGTATTTACTCGTACATCATGAGGACTCACTCACCTCGCAAGCCAAGCGGCGTTTGGATGCGCTGTGTCAGATGGAAGAACTCGGCTCAGGCTTTTTTCTCGCCATGCAAGACATGGAAATTCGCGGCGCGGGGGAAATTTTGGGCGACAAACAATCGGGCAACATGCACGAAATCGGCTTTAGCCTGTACAACGCCATGCTAAATTCAGCGATTAAGTCGCTGCGCAAAGGGATTGAGCCTGACTTGGCCGCGCCACTGGGCGTGACCAGCGAAATCAATTTACACACGCCCGCCTTGCTGCCAAGCGCGTTTTGCCCCGACATCAACGAGCGGTTGAGTTTGTACAAACGCTTGGCCAGCGTCGAGTCCGAAATGGATTTATACAGCCTGCAAGAAGAAATCATCGACCGCTTCGGCAAACTGCCGACCGCCGCGCAAGCACTGGTTGAAACCCACCGCCTGCGCCTACGCGCCGATGCAATGGGCTTGCTCAAAATCGACATCGCTGCGGATATCGGTCATCTGCACTTTGCCAAAAACGCGCCGATTGACGGGATTAAAATCATCCAATTGATTCAGGCTGAGCGCAACGTGCAACTGAACGGGCAAGACAAACTCAAACTCGTGTTCAAAATGCCCGAATTGAGTGACCGCGTGCAGCGGGTCAATCAGGTGCTGGATGCATTAAAGTGACTTGAAGCGGCGAAATGGCGCAGGGTCGCGCATCAAACCACTCGACTCTGGCGCTTTAAAATAAAAGTTGCTTTCAAACACCCGCAACAAAGCGGCCTCGCCCTCTTCAGCCAACACCCGCCCATACTCGCGCCAATGCAAACCTTGGTTAACGGGTAAGTCTGCTGCCGCATCAAACGCTTTTTTCCCTTTAAAGGCTTTGTCTTTGAAATGCGCAAATGAACGAAATGGGAAATGGCGACACGCCAACACACAAGCCACCGCACCGCCATGGGGTAAATCCACCCCGTGATTGCCCATATGAATCACCGCACCCTCTTCCCAGCGAAATGCAACTTTAGGAAAGGTTTGCGTTTCCGTGATAAGTCGCCATTGCAATGACTCAAACGGCGACTCACCCGCCGCATCAAGGTCAGTTGCAAAATGATTGAGCATCACGCACTGCGCCACACGAATTTCAGGGACTAATGATTTAAGTGTGTCACCCAAACGCCCCACATCTGAGTACCAAATTTCATCGGCGTCAAACGGCACAATCCAACTCGCGCCCAATGCTGCGGCTTGCGCGGCCAGCGCACTCATTTTTTTCGACTGATAATAACCCACCTCTTCATCGGCCTGCACAATCAACTGCACATTGCGCTCACGCGCGTAGTCGCGGCAGGCCAATAATTTTTGCTGTGTTTCATCCGTCGATAAATTATCGGCGACGATGATGCCGTCTACGCCCTCGTCAATCAAATGCTTAATCACATGTTCGGCCACATCGGCCTCATCTTTAAACATAGAAATCGCCCAAACCTGCTCGCTCATAATGCTTCCTTTATTGATGTGTGTTGCAAAAGTTCTATAAAAAACCGCTCATACTCACGCACGTAACGATCGGTGCGCATGGCCGCATACGTGGTATTAACGCCAAACAACTCGCCCGCATCCAAGGCCAAGAGTTCGCCATCTGGCGGCATGTGCGCCAAGGCCATACCCGCCAAAATCCCCACGCCCAAGCCGACTTCAACATAGGTGCGAATCACATCGGCGTCAATCGCTTCAAGGACAATATCGGGCACAACCTGCGCGGCGGCAAAAGCCGCGTCGATTTTGCCACGTCCTGCAAAAGCGGGATCGTAGGTCACAATTGGGTAGGCGGCTAAAGTGGTGACAGTAAGTGGCGCGTGCGTGAGCGGGTGGTTTTTGGGCAACAAAATGTGATGTTGCCACTCATAGCACGCGGTGGCGGTTAAGCCGTCGGTGTGGGCAATCGCTTCGGTGGCCACGGCAATATCGGCTTGCCCTGACAAAACCATTTGCGCAATCTGCGGCGGTGCTCCTTGCAACAACGAGAGGCGCACTTGCGGGTAACGCTCACGAAACGGCGCAATCACGGCGGGCAGCGCGTAACGCGCTTGCGTGTGGGTGGTGGCAATCGTGAGGCGGCCTTGGCTGGGGTTTTTGCACTCAAACGCGGCTTCGCGCAAATTGACCATGCCGTTGAGTACCGCATCCATAAACGGCACAAGTCGTTCGCCTTCGGGTGTCAAACCCTTGATGCGCTTGCCGTGGCGCACAAAAAGGTCAAACCCCAGTTCATCTTCAAAATCAATGATGACTTTAGAAACCCCAGGTTGCGAGGTGAACAACGCATTGGCCGCTTGCGTCAAATTGAACTCTTGACGAATCACTTCACGCACGCAGCGCAGCTGTTGTAAATTCATATCAGACCCGCGCCACGCGATAAATCCACACCAGCGCAATTAACAAAAACAACGCACTGGGCGCACCCGCAAGCAGTATGGGTGAATACGTGACTAAACCGCCGACCGCTTGGGTCATGACGGTTAAAATAAAAAACAACAAACCCAGCATAATTCCCGTAAACACGCGCACGCCCACGCCGCCTTTGCGGGTTTGCATGAACGCAAACGGTAAGGCAAGCAACATCATAATCATGATGCCCAACGGGTAAAAAAACTTTTGCCAATAGGCCACCTGATATTCACGCGGATTTTGCCCTGTCTCGCTCATGGTCTCAATCCGCTCTTGCAGTTGCGGCATGGTCAAATTACTGCTCAATTCGTCGGAATTGCGAATCACAGTCAACGTATTTTCAGCCAAATCCACTTCCAACTCTGGCAAAAGCACCTCTTTGCTGTTGCTCACCAAGCCTTTTTCATCAGGATAGGTCTCAATAAGCCGCACCTCGCGCAACAACCACACGCCCGCTTTGGGCTGCTCTGTCGCGGTTTTGGCTTCAATCAAACGATTGAGCGCAAATTGCGGCGTCAATTCATATAAGTTCACACGTTCAAGCGTGGCGCCACCTGTGACATTGCGAACATTAATCATCCGCGTGCCACCATCGGGTAAATTTTGCCGACTCCAATAACCGCCATCTTTCTTAAAAAATGCCGTGCGATGCAATGCGGTGTCGGCGATTTCTTTAGCGCGACGTTGCGCACTGGCAATGCCAATATCGCCCAAAAGCCACACCACCACCGCCAAAACCACCCCCAAAGCCATAGTGATGCGCAGCAAACTGGCCAAGCTCAAGCCCGATACGCGCCAGACCACCATTTCAGAGCGTGCGGCTAAATTGGACCAGGCCAAAACAGAGCCTATCAAGGCACAAATCGGCAAGAGTTGATACACATATTCAGGCACTTTAAGCAAAATAATGCTCAATAAAGTCGTGTAGGTGTAATCAAGCGAGCCGACGCGACGTGCCTCACTAAAACCATCGATGGTCACAAACAGCATCAAAAAACCAAGCAAAACGGCCACAATCGACCACAGCAGCTCTTTGTAAAAAACCCGAACAATCAATTTCATCAGCATTCCTCAATCGCGCCACGGACGCGCCAAAGCTGCGCCCACAGACATGCGCCAAGAGTGTTGACGATACCACAAAGCCAGCAACGCACCGAGCAGGCACACACCATGCACCAACCACAAAGTATCGGCCAACAACCACCCCTTGTTGACAATCTTGGACTCGCCCAATTTAATCACATTCAAATAAATCACAAACAGCAAAAGCCCCGCCAACACCCCCCATGTGCGCGTGCCACGCGGCTTAACATAACCCAAAACCAGCGCAAACAAGGCCATCGGCAGCAACATCAACGAGTCCGACAAGCGGCGATACAACTCACCTTGCGCCTGCGGTGCAAGGTCTTTTCGCAAACTTTGTGTGCTGCGTTGTTCAACAGGCATTTGCGCAACATCTGCGCTACTGAACTTGGTAAATTCATCAATCGAAAAACCATATTGTTCGTACAGCATGCTTTGAAAAATTTTGTCCGCTACTTTGTCGTCGTATTGACGACCATTCTCCAACACCAAAAACGCGCGATTATTGTAAGCGTTATTCAAATGTGCCTCTTGCGCTGTAATAAGCGTCGTCGCTTTATCTTTTTTTTGCACCACAAACACATTGTTAAACTCAGGAATTTTGTCTTTGACGGTCACGTTTTCAACAAAAAACACCCGCTCGCCTTTTTGCGCACTGCGAAACGTACCGTTTTTGAGCAGGCTCAACTCTTGAATATTGGATTGATTGCGATATTCGGCCAATTTTTGCCCCGTCCACGGCGTGAGCACGGTATTGAGAAACAGCACAAACGCAAACATCGGCAACACCATCATCAGCACAGGGCGCAGCAAACTCATGCCGCTCAAGCCTGAACTTTGCCAAACCGCCATTTCAGAGTCGCGATACAACCGCGAAACAGTCACAATGATGGCAATCATCACCGCCACCACCACCAACAATGGAAAATAATTCAACGTGGTCACCAGCATCAGTTGCAATACCGCATCCAACGCGACATTGCCAACCGCTGCCGAGCGCAAGCCTTTGACCAAAAACAAAACCGAAGTAATGGTCAACAAGGTCAGCAAAATAACCGCCGCGACGGTTATTTTTTCACGCAAAATAGAGCGTTGGAAAATCATTAAATATCCTCAATCCGTCAAACGACACGATATAATACACAGCAATTCCCACCATTTTACAGGAAACCACCATGGCATTTCACCTCAAATCAGGCGCAGCACACAAAGGCAGCGCCAAAAAACTCGCCACTGTATTTGTTTTATCCACCCAAACCAATGCGCAAACCGCGCACATGAGCACCGCCAGTCACAAACAACTGCCCAGCCACATTCAAGAACAATGGCAAATCGCCACCCAAAACGAGCGGTTCACCGGGGCGACAGGTCAGCAATTGACCGCATTCAGTGATGAGCAACAGTGGGTGATTTTGGGCGTGGGCGAGGTGAAAGACGCCGCCATCAGCGCACGCAACGCAGGCGCGGCCATCATCAACTACTGCAAAACCGCCAAGTTAAACGACGCGTGCGTGCTGGTGGACGACGTGATTTCGCCCGACATTGAAGTGCTCAACCACTTGGTGATTGGCGCGGCCGATGCCGACTACAGTTTCAACGCGCCCTACGCGATGAACGGGCAAAAAAAATCCGCCAAGCCTGAAGAACGCAGCTTAACATTTTTACTCAAAAAAGCCGCCAACGCCGCGCAAAAAAAAGCCTTCACACAAGCCTGCGCGATTGCACAAGGCATGCGTTTAACCAAGCAACTGGGCAATTTACCGCCCAACTTCGCCACGCCAACCCACTTGGGCAAAGTCGCGCAAGAATTGGGCGAAACCTACGGTTTTAAAGTCCAAGTGCTGGAAAAAAAGCAAATATCCGCTTTGAAAATGAACTCATTTTTATCGGTCGCCAAAGGCTCAACTGAGCCGCCGCGCTTCATCATCATCGAATACAAAGGCGGCAACCCGAAAGACGCGCCAACAGTTTTGGTGGGCAAAGGCATTACCTTTGATTCAGGCGGCATTTCACTCAAACCTGGTGCTGCTATGGACGAGATGAAATACGACATGTGCGGCGCGGCCTCGTTGCTGGGCACATTTAAGGCGATTGGCGAGGCCAAGCCCAAAATCAACCTCATCGGCCTGATTGCCGCTTGCGAAAACATGCCAGCGGGCAATGCAAGCAAACCTGGTGACGTGGTGACCACCATGGCGGGCTTGTCGGTTGAAATCCTCAACACCGACGCCGAAGGCCGCTTGGTTTTGTGCGACGCGCTGACCTACGCCGAGCGTTACAAACCCGCAGCCGTGGTCAACATGGCGACGCTCACGGGCGCGTGCGTCGTCGCGCTGGGGCATCATCACAGCGGTTTGTTTGCCAACGACGACGATTTGGCGCACGAATTACAAGCAGCAGGCAAAACCCAGCGCGACACCGCATGGCGCATGCCGCTGGACGAAGCGTATCACGAACAACTCAAATCAAACTTCGCCGACATGGGCAATATCGGCGGCATGCCTGCGGGTAGCGTGACGGCGGCCTGCTTTTTGTCGCGCTTCACCCAAAACTACCCGTGGGCGCATTTGGACATTGCAGGCACAGCGTGGAAAAGCGGCGCGGCCAAAGGCGCGACGGGTCGCCCCGTGGCTTTGTTAAGCCAGTTTATTTTCAACCGCAGCGCTGCCCATGACGCAGATTGACTTTTTCAGCAACGCACCCAATCGACTCGATTACGTGGTGCGGTTGCTCAAAAAAGTCCGCGCCGCCGAGCAAACGGCGGTGGTTTATGGCGCACCCGCAATGCTTGACGCATTGAGCGACGCGCTGTGGCAGTTGGATGGCTTTTTTGCGCACGACGTGCATCATGCGGGCGCGACAAGCACCTTGCTCGCGCCCGTTGTGCTCATCAGCGACTGGCCTGATGCGCTGCCGCACTACGCGGTTTTGGTCAATTTAAGCGACGAAATTCCCGCGCAATTTGCATCATTTACGCGCCTGATTGAAGTCGTGCCGAATGACGATGCGCCACGCCAAGCCGCCCGCGAACGCTGGGCACACTACAAAGAACGCGGCTATCCGATGACCCATCACGACATTGCCCGCAAATAAGCACTTCGTTGCTGGCACGACCCTGCGCATTGATTTACAATGCGGGCATGAATGATTTTTTAACCACTTCCACCGCCGATATGCGCGCGCATCCAACGGACATCCGCACCGTCGCACTCACTGGGCGCGTGATGGCGGATACTTCGGTTGAGCCTTTGCTGCAAGTCATCCAAACCGTTTTGGGTTTGGGTAAAGCGGTGATTATCGAAGAAAAAACCGCACAACATTTCAACCTCACCCAATTTGCCAGCGTCGCTTTGCGCGACATTGGCAATTGCGCCGATGTGATGATTGCGGTCGGTGGCGACGGCACCATGCTCGGCGTGGCACGGCGGGTCGCGCCGTATCAGATTCCACTGATTGGCATCAACCAAGGTCACTTGGGCTTTATCACCGACATTGCGCTGGCCGATGCGCCATCGGCGTTGCGCGAGATTTTGCACGAGCAACAATACGACGCAGAAGAGCGCGATTTGCTGCACGCCGAAATTCTCCACAACGGTGAAGTCATCCACAGTGGCACGGCACTTAACGACGTGGTGGTCGGGCGCAGCGGCATGGACGGTATGCTCGAACTCAATGTGCACGTCAACGGCCAGTTCATGTATAGCCAACGCGCCGATTCGCTCATCATCGCCACGCCCACAGGCTCAACCGCGTATTCACTGGCTGCCAACGGGCCGATTTTGCACCCCAAGCTTGCAGGCATCACGCTCGCGCCCGTCGCGCCGCAATCGTTGTCCAACCGCCCGATTGTGCTGCCCAACGACAGCCTGCTTGAAATCGAAGTGGTTTCGGCCAAAAACGCGGTGGTGCATTTTGACGTGCATTCCGACTCACAAGCCCAGCGCGGCGACATCATCCGCATTCAGCAAGCGCCGTACAAATCCATTTTTTGGCATCCCAAATCCTACAACTACTTTGCCACCTTGCGCCAAAAGCTCAACTGGCAACTCAACCCAGCCCGCCCTCAATAACCATGCTCAACCGCTTAAACCTCAAAAACTTCGTCATTGTCGACCAACTCAACTTAGATGTGCGCAGCGGCTTTACCGTGCTCACAGGCGAGACAGGCGCGGGTAAATCAATTTTGCTTGATGCTTTGGGGTTATTGCTCGGTGAGCGTGCCGACGCCAACTTGGTCGCGCAAGGAGCGGACAAAGCCGACATCAGCGCCGAATTTTTGAGCAACGCGGCACTGGATGCGTGGCTGAACGAAGCGGATTTAAGCAGCGACGACGACTATATTTTGGTGCGTCGCGTGATTGACGCGCAAGGCAAAAGCCGCGCATTCATCAATGGCGTTTCGGCCACACTCGCGCAACTCAAAGAACTCGGCGAGCAACTCGTGCATATTCACGGCCAACACGCGCATCAGCAACTGCTCAAAACCGCCTCACAGCGCGATTTACTCGACAACCACGCGCAATTGCACGCCGAGCGACAAGCGGTGCAACAAGCGTTTGTCCAATGGCAAGCCAGCCACAAAGCCGTGCAAGCGGCACAACAAGACGCAGCGCAACTGGCCGACAAACTCGACACACTGCAATGGCAACTCGAAGGGCTAAACGAGATTGCCCCGCAAGCCAACGAATGGGACGAGATTTCTCTCGAACACACGCGCCTCTCGCACGCCACCGCTCTGATTCAGGGCAGCGCACAAGCAGCCTACGCGCTGCTGGAGGACGATGAGGCCGTCGCCAACTCAATCGCCAACCACATGCAAATGCTCGCCCCATTGGCGCATTTGGACGAACGGCTCAACGCGCCGATTGAACTGCTTGACACCGCGCTGATTCATCTGCAAGAAGCCGCGCGTCAGCTGAACAACTACGCGCAACGCGCCGATTTATCCGAGTCCCAATTTGAGCAACTCGACGAGCGCATCCGCTTGTGGCACGAGCATGCGCGCAAACTGCGCGTCGCCCCTGAAGACTTGCACGAGCATTGGCTCAAATTACAGGCCGAACAAACTGCGCTCAACGCCAGCGCAGACATCGAACAACTTCTGGCGCACGAACGCGCCATGCAAGCGCAGTTTCAAACCGTTGCACACACTTTGAGCGACCAACGCCAAGCCGCAGCCGCGCAATTGAGCCAGCAAGTCACCGCCAGCATGCAAACCCTCAACATGACAGGCGGGCAATTTGCGATTCAAATCAACCCAGCCGCAGCCAGCGCACACGGCGTAGACGCGGTTGAGTTTTTGGTCGCAGGCCACGCAGGCGTTGCGCCACAACCGCTCGCCAAAGTCGCCTCAGGCGGCGAATTGGCACGCATCAGCTTGGCGTTGTCGGTCATCACCAGCGCCGCCAATCCAGTGCCCACCTTAATTTTTGACGAAGTCGATTCAGGCATCGGCGGCGCAGTCGCCCAAGTCGTCGGCGGCCTGTTGGCGCAAATCGGGCAAACCCGCCAAGTGCTGTGCGTCACCCACCTCCCACAAGTCGCCGCCCAAGGCCAACAGCATTGGCAAGTCAGCAAAAGCACACACGCGGGCAAAACCACCTCCAACATCAATGTGCTCAGTTCTGACGAACGCGTCACCGAAATCGCCCGCATGCTCGGCGGCGTAGACATCACCGACACCACCCGCGCCCATGCGCAAGAGATGCTGGGTTGACTGTGGCTCATCTCAGCCAAACTAAAGCGCATAGAGCCTAAATTACCCACAAGCCACACACATTTCATCCATAATATGGCACAATCCTTAGGCCGAAAAAATTGGCATGAATTTTATACAACACTCAAAAGTGAGGAGCAAACATGGAACGTCGTTCGTTTTTAAAAAAAGCAAGTGTGGCCGCGGGTGCAGGGGTTTTGGCGGCGTGTACGGGTAAAACCGATGGTGCCGCGGCCGCCAGTGCGGGCAAGGTTGAGTGGACATTGGCGTCCAGTTTTCCTAAAAACTTAGACACCATTTTTGGCGCAGGCGAAGTCTTTGCCAAACGAGTCAAAGAATTGTCAGGCGGCAATTTCATCATCAACGTCAAAGCAGCGGGCGAAATCGTGCCAGGCCCTGAAGTACTCAATGCGGTGCAAAACAAAACCGTGCAAATTGGTCACACGGCATCATACTATTTCTTCGGTAAAGACCCCGCATTTGCATTTGACACCGCCGTCCCCTTTGGTATGAACTCGCGCCAGCACACCGCATGGATGATGCATGGTGGCGGGATGCAGGTGATGCGCGAGTTTTTCAAGCAACACAATGTCGTGAACTTTTTGGGTGGCAACACGGGCACGCAAATGGGCGGCTGGCTGAAAAAAGAAATCAAATCAGTGGCCGATTTACAAGGTCTCAAATTGCGTATTGGCGGCTTTGCGGGCAGAGTTATGGCCAAATTGGGCGTTGTGCCGCAGCAAATCCCTGGGGGCGAAATTTACACCGCGCTGGAAAAAGGCACGATTGATGGCGCGGAATGGGTCGGCCCTTATGACGATGAAAAACTCGGTTTTTACAAAGTTGCGCCGCACTACTATTACCCAGGTTGGTGGGAAGGCGGCGCGAACTTGTCGTTTTACATCAATGCAGAAGAGTTCGCCAAGTTGCCCGATGTTTATAAAGCGATTGTTGAAACGGCCTCGATTGAAGCGCACACCAACATGCAAGCCATGTACGACGCCAAAAACCCACCCGCATTAGCCAATTTGCTGGCCAACGGTGCGCAATTGCACAAATTCCCTGACGATGTCATGGCCGCGGCCTTCAAAGCGACGCAAGAGGTGTTTGCTGAAGAATCGGCGAAAAACCCGAACTTCAAAAAAATCTACGACAGCTGGATTGCGTTTCGCCACAATCAAATGCAGTGGTTTGGCTTGGCTGAAAAGTCGTATGCGGACTTCACCGCGGCCAATCCTTGGAAGCCTTAACGATAAAAAGCCCAGCATCTGCTGGGCTTTTTTATGGCTTATTTAGTTGGCACAAAGTCAAACTGCGTATTGCTTGACGCGGGCTTGCTCGCGGGCGTGGCGTCCAATTGCAGCGTCGCGGGTTTTTGCACTGCGCCGACATCCAAACTCAACGATGGGCTGGACGACGTTGGTGCACTGTTTTTGGCTTTATCCGTGGTGACCAAACTTGGGAAGGCGATAATCAACGCGACCATCAAAATTTGAATCAACACAAAAGGAATCGCACCAATGTAAATGTCGCTGGTTTTGATTTCTTTTGGCGCGACCGAGCGCAAGTAAAACAGCGCGAAACCAAACGGCGGGTGCATGAACGAGGTTTGCATGTTGACCGCCAACAAAACGCCCAGCCACACCAAATCAATACCCAACGCAGTCGCCACAGGCGCAATCAGTGGCACGAGAATAAACGACAACTCGAAAAACTCAAGGAAAAATGCCAAAACGAAAATCAGCAGATTGATGACAATCAAAAAGCCGACCACGCCCCCTGGAATGCCCAGCAACAAATGCTCGACCCATTTGTCGCCCTTAATGCCTTGAAACACCAAGTTAAACACCGTTGAGCCAATCAAAATAAACAACACAAAACTGGTCAATTTGAGGGTAGATTCCATCGCTTGCTGGGTTAAACCCAAGCTCAAACGTTGTTTAGACATGGCCAGCAAAATCGCACCAACCGCACCCATTGCGCCGCCCTCGGTGGGCGTGGCAATGCCCAAGCCAACCGTGCCGAGCACCAAAAAAATCAAGGCCAACGGTGGGACGAGGACAAAAATCACTTTTTGCGCCATGTCGCTCAACAGTTTAAGCCGCAAAGCTTTATCTACTTTAGCCAGCGCATAAACCACGACAATCGCTAAAGCCAAGGCCAAAATGGCGGTGCGACTTAAGGATTCATCCACAGTATCCGCACCAAACGCCATGTGGCTGGCCGAAATATTTTGCACAACCGAATGGTAAAAACCATAATAAACCGCCACCCCAAGAACGGTCATGAGCAATAACGACGCCGCGCCAGAACCACCTTTGTTGGTTTTGACAAACGTGCGGTCGGCCACGGGCAACGCAGGCACCCAACTGGGCTTCACCACCGACACGATGAAAATATACAGCACATACAAACCGACCAAGATGAACCCAGGTTTGAACGCGGCTTTGTATAAATCCCCCACCGATTGATTGAGCTGGCTGGCCAGAATAATCAACACCAACGAGGGCGGAATGATTTGCGCCAACGTGCCTGACGCGGCAATCACGCCGCTGGCCACACGTTTGTCGTAGTTGTATTTGAGCATCAGCGGCAATGAAATCAAGCCCATCGCAATCACCGAGGCGGCCACCACGCCCGTGGTTGCTGCCAATAACGCGCCGACCAAAATCACCGCATAAGCCAGCCCGCCACGCACAGGGCCAAACAATTGACCAACCGTCTCCAACAGATCTTCAGCCATGCGTGAGCGTTCCAGTATCAGCCCCATAAAGGTAAAAAACGGGATAGCCAGCAATGTGTCGTTGGTCAAAATCCCATACACGCGATTGGGCAAAGCCTGCATTAAATTCGGATTGAGCACGCCCAGCGCAATCCCGATGACCGCAAACAACAAACCGTTGGCGGCTAAAGAAAAGGTTATCGGAAAGCCCGAAAGCAAAAAAACCACCAAACCGATGAACATCAGCGGGGCTAAGTTGTTGATTAAAAATTCCATTATTTCGTCTCCTGATTTTTTTGCCCGTCATTGCGGGCTTGACCCGCAATCCCCTTGTTTGGAGATGCCGCGTCCAGCGCGGCATGACGGCGATTTAATTATTGAGTCGCCTCGACATAAGCCTTCACTTCATCATCAGGATTGTGCCCTGCCTTGCGAAATTCGCTAAAAGCCATGAGTCCTTTTAAATATGCCACGCGCTTAATCAACTCGGACAATCCTTGTAAAATCAGCAAGCCAAAACCCGCCACCATAAGCAGTTTGAACGGCCAAAGCACCAATTGACTGTTGCCCGAATGTTCATTGCTCGCCAAAGACTGGGTGAAAAAACTCAAGCTATACCACAACAACAAAATACATGAGGGCAACATAAAAAACAAAATCCCCACCACATCCATTTTCACTTGCGCCCGCTCCGAATAACGCGAGGCGAGTACATCAATTCGCACATGTTCGTCGCGGCGCAATGTGTAACCCGCGCCCAACAAAAACATGCAGCCAAAAAAGAAAAACAACGATTCAAACATGGCGTTGGAATAGGCCTGAAAAAATGGATTGCTGCTGAACAACTTGCGAAAAACCGCGTTGAACGAACAGACCACCACCGCGACCAAAACAGTCCAGCGCGACAGCTGGGCTACTTTTTCGGACACGCCATCGATGATTTTGGACAAATGTAGTAAACCTTGCATGCTCATCTCCTCAACTGAATGCAATTATGCAGCGGTGAGTATAATGGATTGCAGCCAAAATAAATAGGTTTTCCACATATCTTTGCCTCAGCTTCATCATCCATTGGGCTTGACTTCAAGCGAGTCTATGCTAACATTGCAGCGCAACATAATCCCATGTTGCCATAACTATTAAAATAACTTTTCATGAAAGGAAAAGACCATGCTGTTAAACATCATCATTGCTAATATTTTACCCACGCTGTTCAGCATTGCTTTGGCAGGCAGTGCTGTGTTTTGGCTGCAAAAAAAAGGGTTGAACAACTTAATCAGCTTTGCGACAGGCATGTTGCTCTCAATGGCGTTGCTGCATTTATTGCCTGAAGCGGCAGAAGGGCTTGAGGCGCAAGGCGCAGAGCACGCAACGCTGTTTCATCTGCTTTTGGCGGGTTTGATTGGCTTTTTTTTGCTGCAAAAATTCGCTCTATTTCGCCACGACCACCACCACGAACACGACGGCCACCACCATCATCATGGCTTTGACCAAGAAGCCGCTGGCAAAAGCGGTTGGCTGATTTTAATTGGCAGCGGAATTCACAATTTGGCCGATGGCTTGCTGATTGCCGCCGCGTTTTTGGTTAGCCCGCAATTGGGCTGGGCCACTGCTTTGTCGGTCGGTTTGCACGAAATTGTGCACAAATTAGGCGATTTTGTGGTGCTGCTCAACACGGGGATGAACCGCACACGGGCACTGGTTTACAACTTGGTAACGGGTTTAACCTCAGTGGTTGGCGGCATTTTAGGTTACTTTATTTTGTCTGATTTAGAAGCGTGGATTCCCTATGTCTTGGTGATCTCGGCCTCATCGTTTATTTATATTGCGGTGGCCGACTTGATTCCACAAATGAATATTTACAAAAGCGTGCGTCAAGGCATGCTGCAAATCGTGCTTTTGCTGCTCGGTGTGGCCACAGTGTGGTTCACAATGGCAGGCCATTAAACAAAGGATTTTATGAATACGTTCAATCGACAGTTCCCCGCCGCGCGGCCGCGCCGCATGCGCCGCGACGCGTGGTCGCGCAACCTTATGCGTGAGCACACGCTCACGGCACATGACTTGATTTACCCTGTTTTCATCACCGAGGGCCACGGCATTCAAGCCCCGATTGCCAGCATGACGGGGCAAAACCGCCTGTCGCTCGATGAGCTGCTCAAAGTCGCAGCACAAGTGGTGGCATTGGGCATACCGATGCTTGCGCTGTTTCCTGTGGTTGAAGCACAGCACAAAACCATTGACGGCAAAGAAGCCTACAACCCCGACGGGCTTGTGCCTCGCGCAGTGGCCTTGCTCAAAGCGCATTTTCCACAATTGGGCGTGATGACCGATGTCGCGCTTGACCCGTACACCAGCCACGGGCTGGACGGCGTGATTGACGAGCAGATGTATGTTTTGAACGACGAAACCACCGAGATTTTGGTGCAGCAAGCCCTGTGCCACGCCCGCGCAGGCGCAGATGTGGTCGCCCCGTCAGACATGATGGACGGGCGCATTGGTGCGATTCGCACGGCACTGGAGCGCGAAGGCTTCATCCACACCCGCATCATGAGTTATGCCGCCAAATATGCCTCGTATTTTTACGGGCCATTTCGCGACGCCGTCGGCTCGGCGGGCAATTTGGGCAAAGCCGATAAAAAAACCTTTCAGATGGACTGTGCCAATGTCAACGAAGCCCTGCACGAAGTGGCGTTGGATTTGGCGGAGGGTGCGGACATGGTGATGGTCAAACCAGGAATGCCCTACCTTGACGTGGTACGTGCGGTTAAAGATGAGTTCAAAGTCCCAACATTCACCTACCAAGTGAGCGGCGAATACGCCATGATTCACGCCGCTGCCGCCAATGGCTGGCTGGACTTAGACGGTTGCATGCTTGAGAGTTTAATGGCCTTCAAACGCGCAGGCGCAGATGGCATTTTGACTTATTTTGCGCTGGATGCGGCGCGATTGCTCAATGCATGTGGCAGCTGACTTGCACTTCTGATTGGGCCATTTAATCATCAGCATCAAACTCTTCCCAGTTGAACACTGCTGGCGTGCTTCCTTCGTTGAACACTCGCCAGTACCATTTTTGGGCTGAGTTTGAATAGCTGTGAATGGTCTCAGTTTTGCCAACAGGTTGATCGCTTTTAGCATCGTATAGGCTTTGCGTGGGAGGAGCGCCAATACGGCCATACAACACAGGATGCCCACTCGTTGGGGTCAGTAAAATGCGAATTTTCTTAGAAACACCTGCCACGCTGCTGTGCTGCCCCTCCATCGGTGCTCCACCGACTTGAATGGTTTGATTGTTGGCCGACAAACTGTAATCATAAATCACTAAGGGTGGATAACCATCGCCCGCTTTGAGCGAATAGCCATCCATTGTCCCATCTTTGTCTAAAGTAAAATCCCCTTGAACTTGAAATTGAGTCATGAGTAATTTGCGATTGGGCACCCAAACCCATTGCCCCCGCATCTTGCATCGCCCCGTTTGGCATGAGTGAAACTTGACGCGCCATTTTCTAATGGGTGCATACTCAAATATCACACCGCCATCTTGCCAAATGCCATTGGCTTTCGAATGATCCTCACCTGTTGCTCCTTGTGGCGACTGCAACACATAACTGGGGACATTGCCTTGGTTTTGGTGGATGTTGTGCATGCCCAAACCTTTCGTAAATGGTTGACCAAACACCCAAACCCGCTTAACATTTTTGAACAGATTATCAAATGCGGGCAGTTGAGTTCCAACCACAAAGTTAGCATCCGACACCCATGCTGAGGTTTGTGCGTCTTTGTTGATGCCCAGATGACGCACATAATCCAAAGCCGCGCTATCAGCATTGTTTGGCATTTGATGATAACCATTGCTCAAATTGAGCACTTTAGACCATTCTGGCGCACTCATGTTAAGGGGCACAATGCGGTAGCGTATACTTTGTTGAGCACCACCCGCGTTTTGCCGCGAGAAAATATCAATAGCGCACTGATAGCGACCATTGGGTGAATCAACATTGAAAATATAGTGTGGATACTTACCTTCAGCCTTTTGTGGTTCTAAATGTGGGCTTTGGGTTTTTGCAATGTCAACAATATTGTCATAAACCACCGTGCCAACCACCACACCATAATCAGAAAGCGCCGCAAAGCCATATTGCGAAACCAGCAACGATGCCCATAATGCAGCAACAACGGACGATTTGCTCATACATCCTCCCAAAACAGCGGTTAAATTGCATCAAATATGTATCATTCCAGAAAGAAAGGCAAGGAAGTTTATATATTATTATTTATTGTATACCCAAACTACACCACCCCCAACAACTCTTTCACCACCGCCGCCAAATTAACCCGCACATGTGCCTCGTCAGGCAAATTACCCGCCTTATATGTAGAACCACCCTGCCCTGTGAGCACCAGATACGGATGACAGCCGACTTGTTGCGCAGCACGCATGTCGTTGATGGTGTCGCCCACATAAACCACCTCGTCAAGGCGCACATCAAAGCGGTCAGCAATTTCTTTGAGCATGGTCGGCGAGGGTTTGCGGCAAGTACAACCCGCATCCTCAGTATGTGGGCAAAAAAACACGGCTTCAATTTGCCCGCCCGCCGCCTCAACTTCGGCATGCATTTTTTGATGAATTGCATTGAGACTCGAAATACTCAACTTACCCAGCATAATCCCAGGTTGATTGGTCGCCACCACAACGCGAAAATGCGCTTGATGCAATTTGGCCAAAGCGTTCAAA
Organism: Formosimonas sp.; assembly: GCA_051650085.1. Taxonomy (GTDB): domain Bacteria; phylum Pseudomonadota; class Gammaproteobacteria; order Burkholderiales; family Burkholderiaceae; genus Hydromonas. The sequence continues at coordinate 80,016 of JBOFII010000013.1, read as the reverse complement.
CTACCGTCAATCGCCACCCATTCGTCAGGTGTGGTAATAAAACCACTTTGATGCTGGTTAATCACGCCATCGCGGCTCAAAATAATTAATTTATGTGCGGAATCCATGGTTGTCTCTTTTGAATAATGAATGCATTTTACGCCCACATGCGTGCAAGCCGCAAATTCTGTTACAGCCCGTTTTTTGAAGATATTACATGCTTATAAAAATATAAATATTACGATTTTATTTTCTTATGTCGCATGGCTACAAAATAAGCTTATGAGGGAATTACAAAGGCAAAAAGTAAGTTTTTTATGTAAACTATTTTCGCATTAGCCACATTGTTTGTGTTATATTTGCTGCAACGCACAACTGCTGAATTGTAACCCTTTGCAAGATTGGAATACCATGCTTTATCAAGTCCGTGAATGGCAACAAGAGCTTTTACAACCGCTCACCCGCATTGCTCGTCAACTGGCTGAACTGTCCGCCAGCCCTTTTAATCCGTGGTCATACACCAGCGCGGGGCAACACGCTTATGCCAGCTTTGAGTTGCTGTACCGCTTGGGCAAAGAATACAGCAAACCCAGTTTTGACATCGACACCGTACAGGTCAATGGCCAAGCCGTCGCGGTGCGCGAGTCGATTGTGCTGCACAAACCATTTTGCCAACTGCGCGAATTCATCCGCGACGTGCCATTAGAGGTCAAACAAAACAGCCCGACGGTTTTGGTCTGTGCGCCGCTGTCAGGCCACCACGCCACTTTGCTGCGCGACACGGTGCGCACCTTATTGCAAGACCACAACGTGTTCATCACCGATTGGGTCGATGCGCGCATGGTGCCGTTGAGTGAGGGCGCGTTTGGGCTGAACGATTACGTGGCGTATATTCAAGAGTTCATCCGCCACTTGGGCGCGGAGATTCACCTGTTGTCGGTCTGCCAGCCGACCGTGCCTGTACTGGCGGCGGTGTCGTTAATGGCAACCCACGGCGAGGCATTGCCGCGCAGCATGACCATGATGGGCGGGCCGATTGATGCGCGGCAAAGCCCAACCGAAGTCAACAACCTCGCCACCGAGCGGCCTTTTTCGTGGTTTGAAAACAATGTGATTTACACTGTGCCCGCCAAATTCCCAGGTTATTTGCGCAAGGTTTACCCAGGGTTTTTACAGCATGCGGGTTTTGTCGCCATGAACCCAAGCCGCCACGCCACTTCGCACTGGGATTATTACCAAAATCTCATTAAAGGTGATGACGAAGACGCACAAGCGCACCGCGCTTTTTACGACGAGTACAACGCCGTGCTCGACTTGCCCGCTGATTTTTACTTAGACACCATCAAAGTGGTGTTTCAAGAGCACGCTCTGCCCAACGGCACATGGCACATCAACGGCACGCGCGTCGCCCCCGAAGACATCACGGGCTTAGGCTTAATGACTGTTGAAGGTGAGTTAGACGATATTTCAGGTGCAGGGCAAACCCGCGCCGCGCTGGGTTTGTGCGCCAGCATTGCCGATGAACACAAACAACATTACACCGCGCAAGGGGCGGGGCATTACGGTTTGTTTTCGGGTCGTCGTTGGCGTGAAAAAATTTACCCCAAAGTACGCGAATTCATTGCCGCCAATCAACCCGCCACCTCGTTGATTCCCGTTCCACAACCCACCGCCAAGGCACCTAAAACCCGCAAACCCCATGGCTGATTTACACGCGCTTGAGCAAGACCTCAACAACGCACTGCCGCAAACCCAATGCACGCAGTGCGGTTATTCAGGCTGCGCCCCTTACGCGCACGCCATCGCCTTTGACAACGTGCCCATCAACCAATGCCCACCCGGTGGACAAGCGGGCATTATTGAATTGGCACGCATCACGGGGCGAGCGGTCACGCCGCTCAACCCAGCCAATGGCGCGGAGTTGCCGCTACACATCGCCCAAATCATCGAGCCGCAATGCATCGGCTGCACCAAATGCATTCAAGCCTGCCCCGTCGATGCGATTATCGGCGCGGCCAAACTCATGCACGTGGTGCTCACCGATGTGTGCACAGGCTGCGGGCTGTGCGTGCCGCCGTGCCCTGTAGACTGCATCGACATGTTGCCCGCCCACCGTCCGTGGCGCGCCATTGACGCAAAAAAAGCCCGTCAACGCTTTGAGTACCGCAATCAACGCTTGGCGCAACAGGCCGAGCACGCCGCGCAAAACGTCAAAACCGCGCCCGTAAGCGCGGTTGAAGCGGCGATGGCGCGCGCACGAGCGCGGCGACGCTCATAACACATCAAAACAAAAATCGGTTCGTTGCGTATACGGCTGCGTGGGCTCAATCGCCGCCGCATGCTCGCCATTGGGCAGTGCTTGGTGCGGGCATTTTTGCGTTTCAATGCACAGCGCATCGTGCGCTTGCCCCGTCACGCCGTGGCGCAAGGCTTCATTTTGCGCGTAATTGTGCGCATACAGCACCACGCACGGCTGGTCGGTGCGCACGCGCAGACGGCGGCCGCTAACAGGGTCATGCAAACTGATGCTCGGTTGTTCGTTGAGCACAAAATAATGATCCACGCCCCGTGCCAATTGCACGCGTGGGTCGGTGCTGCGCAAAATCTGCGCCAAAGGCTGCTCGGCTCTAAAATCAAATGGCGAACCGTCCACAGGCCACTCTTCTCCCGTCACCAGTAAGTCATCACTCATGGCACACACCGCGTCCGCGCTCACTTGCAAGCGTTGCTCGTGCATGAGCCGCCGCGCATTGCCTGATAAATTGAAATACGCGTGATGGGTCAAATTGCACAGCGTCGGTGCGTCCGCGCTGGCGTGGTAACGAATCGACAGCATGTTATCCGCGCTCAACACATACGTTACCGCCACATGCAGCGTGGCAGGATAACCGTTTTCACCCGCAGGGCTGACATATTCAAAGCGCACGCTGGACTCATCGACCAGCACCGTCGTCCACAATTGATGCGACATGCTGCCCGCGCCGCCATGCAAATGGTGCTCGCCTGTGTTGGGCGGCAAGTCATATGTTTGCCCATTCAACACAAACCGACTGCCCGCAATCCGCCCCGCCACGCGGCCAACCACGCAACCGAAATACGACGGATTGGCTGCATACTGGTTCAAAGCGTCATAGGCCAAGGTGACGCTTTCCACCCGCCCCGCGCGGTCAGGCACGCACACATCGACCAGCGTCGCGCCCCAACTCATCAACTCAACCGACATGCCTTGCGCGTTGCGCAGCAGCACGTAATCGACCTCATGTGCGCCCATACGGCGTTTGAAACACTCTATGCTCATGTTGGCTCCATAAAAAAGACGACTACTTTACAGCAGTCGTCAACATGAAAAAATTCTCGTCATTGCGGGCTGGCCCCGCAATGACAACCCACCATTTACGACGATTTTTTGTTGTTGTACAAATCGTACCACACCGCAATCAACAACACGGCGGCTTTCACCATCAATTGATACTCCGCGCCCAAACTCATCAGCGACATGCCGTTGTTAATCACGCCCATCACCAAGCCACCAATCACTGAGCCGATAATCGTCCCGATACCACCCGTTGCGCTCGCACCGCCAACAAACACCGCCGAAATCGCATCCAACTCAAACATATTGCCCGCTTGCGGCGTGGCTTCGTTCATGTACGCGGTAAAAATCACGCCCGAGAAAGCCGCCAAAACCCCCATAATCACAAACACATAAAACTCAGTGCGCTCAGCGTTGATGCCCGACAATTTCGCCGCTTTGGCATTGCCGCCAATCGCGTAAATGTTGCGGCCAAACACCGTGTTGTTCATCATGAATGTAAACGCCACCACCAAAGCACCAATAATCACCACCACATTGGGAATGCCTCTGTCCATTGAAAACTTGTAAAACAACCAAAACACAATCGCGCTGATGAACACATTTTTAATCACAAACAGCGGCATGGGCAAAATCTCAAAGCCCAAACGCGCGCGTTTCAAACGGTTGCGCACATCCAAAACCACCATCAAAACCAGCAACGCCACACCAACAATCAACGCCAAGGTTTTGCCATCCATAAAACTCGGCTCAATAAAGCCGCTGGTGATTTTTTTGAACGAATCATTCATCAAGCCGACGGGTTTGATGTTGCTCAACCAATACGTCAAGCCGCGAAAACCGAGCATGCCGCCCAACGTCACAATGAACGCAGGCACTTTAAGATACGAGACCCAATAGCCTTGAAACGCGCCAATCAGCGCACCTGCGAGCAGTGCGCCGAGCACCGCCACCAGCATATTGCCATTGGACCAGTTGTATAACAAAGCCGAAGTCGCACCCGTAAACGCCACCACCGAGCCGACCGACAAGTCGATTTTGCCCGTGATAATCACCAGCACCATACCAATGGCGAGAATCAAGATGTAGCTGTTTTGAATCACCAAATTGGTGATGTTGCGCGGCGTGAAGTTGACAAAATCAGTCATCAAACCGAACGCCACAAAAATTAAAATCAACACCGCATACATCGAAAAGTGTTTTTGATTTTGTTTGAGAATATTAAGCATGTTGCCCTCCAAAATTGTCAATTTAAGCCACCGCGAGTTGCATAATCGCTTCTTGGCTGGCGTGCTCGGTTTTGAGCTCGCCTTTGATGCGTCCTTTATCCATCACATAAACCCTGTCGGTCATGCCCAAAACTTCGGGCAACTCGGACGAAATCATGATGATGCTGTTGCCTTGCGCCACGAAGTCGTTCATGATTTTGTAAATCTCGTTCTTCGCGCCCACGTCAATCCCACGGGTCGGCTCATCAATAATCAGCAGTTTGGGTTGCGCCATCAAGCAACGCGCCAAAACCACTTTTTGCTGATTGCCGCCGCTCAAATTACCCACAATTTGGTCGATATTGGGGGTTTTGATGCGCAAAGCGGTTTTGTATTTTTCGCTTTGCGCGATTTCTGCGTATTGGTCAATCACGCCATGTTTGGACAAACGCGGCAATGACGAATACGTACTGTTGTTTTTGATGGTTTGAATCAAAATCAAACCCAGCTCTTTGCGGTCTTCCGACACGTAAATCATTTTGTTTTCAATGGCTTGTTTTGCACTTCTAAAATCCACCACGCGACCATCAAAATACACCTCGCCCGTGACGTTCGGACTTAACGAGCGGCCAAAAATTGACAGCATCAACTCGGTGCGCCCAGAACCAACCAAGCCTGCCAAACCCACGATTTCACCTTGATTGACCACCATGTGCGCATCGTTGATGATGACCCGCTCAGCAAACACAGGGTGCTTGACGGTGTAGTTGGACAATTTGAGCAGCGGCGCACCAATGTTGCGCTCACGCGGCGGATACATCGAGGTCAATTCGCGTCCAACCATGCATTTGACAATGTAATTCACATCAACCTGACGCTCGGTCAAATCGACTCGCTCAACCGTTTCGCCGTCGCGAATAATCGTGATTTCATCGGCAATCGCCATGACTTCGTTGAGTTTGTGCGAAATCATGATGACGGTCACGCCTTCGCTTTTCAGTTGCACCAAAAGTTGGAGCAAATTCGCGCTGTCTTCTTCGTTAAGCGATGAGGTTGGCTCGTCCAAAATCAGCACTTTGGCGTTTTTTGACAAGGCTTTACCAATTTCGAGCAACTGCTGTTTAGCGACCGATAGTTTGTTGACAGGCGTAGCCAAATCTTCTTTTACGCCGACTTTGGCCATGATGGCGCGTGCATCAACGTAGGTTTGCTCCCAATCAATCAACCCGCCTTTTTTGCGCTCATTGCCCAAAAATAAATTCTCATAAATCGACAAATACGGCGACAAGGCCAACTCTTGGTGAATAATCACAATCCCTGCTTTTTCACTCTCGCGCAGATTGTGGAAGTGACACTCTTTGCCGTTGTAAAACACTTGGCCTTCGTAACTGCCGTGCGCATAAACCCCGCTGATGACTTTCATCATCGTCGATTTACCCGCGCCGTTTTCGCCCACAATAAAATGGATTTTGGCGCGACTCACCTGCACATCTACTTTGTCTAAAGCCACCACCGAGCCAAAGGTTTTGCGCAAGGCTTTGATGTCGAGAATTGCATCCATATCGCCCCCTCTTGTACTAAAATTAGATGTAAAAACGCCGCACCAATGACTCTAGATGCGGCGTTTAATTGAACCACTGCCAATCGATTATTTAGTGCCTTTGGCCACTTGGTCAGCCGTGTAAAAACCGTTGTCAATCATCGCGGTTTTCAAGTTGGCTTTAGTGACCGCAACAGGCTCTAACAAGTAAGACATCACGGCTTTTTTGCCTGTGTTGTAGGCTTTGTCATCCATACGGGCTGGAACGCTCAAGGTTGGCTTGCCGCCTTTAACCAAAGCGTCAACGGCTTCAGCAGTCCCTTTGGCCAACACGCGGGTGTCTTTGAACACCGTCATGTTTTGTTTGCCTTCCATAATCCACTTGGCCGACAACAATTCGCCGTCTTGACCCGTCACCACTGGCAAGGTTTTGTATTTGCCATCTTGCTCTAACGCGCCAATCAACGCACGTGCGATGGTGTCGTTCGGTGCCAAAACCGCATCCAGTTGCACGCCTTTGCAGTCGCCAGAGAGCAAAGTTTCCATGCGTGCTTTGGCTTTATCTGCCGCCCAGCCTTCGGTGGTCACTTTAGACCAAGCAGCATCGGCCGATGAAGTCGGTGCAGGGCCGCAAATTTTCAACGCGCCGCTGGCCACGTAAGGTTTCAAGACTTCCATTGCGCCGTCAAAGAAGAAACGCGCGTTGTTGTCGGTTGGTGAACCTGAAAATAATGTGATGTTTTTGCCCTTGGCTTTATCCAAGTCCAAAGCCGCTTTAATCGCCGCGCCTTGCATTTGACCGACTTTGAAATTGTCAAACGTCAAGTAGTAATCATAAGCGTCAGAGCCTGTAATCAAACGGTCATAGGCAATCACCTGTACGCCCGCTTTTTTGGCCGAGGCCACGGCTTCAGCCGCCGCTTCAGTCACAGAACCGACCACAATCACCTTAGCACCTTTGGTAATCATGTCTTCGATTTGTTTGTTTTGTTTCGATTGATCGGCGTCAGCAAACGCCACATCGACTTTATAGCCTTTGGCTTCGAGTTCTTTTTTCATGAACTCAGCATCGCCCGTCCAGCGTTCCACGTGAGTTTCAGGAATCGCCAGACCAATCAAAGTCCCCGCGCCCGCTTTAGGGGCTTCGGCCTTGGGTGCTTCTGCTTTCGGTGCTTCAGCGGGTTTGTTGCAGGCTGCCAAGGCCAAAGTAGCGGCAATTGCAGATAAAGCCCAGATTGATTTTTTCATGTTACGTCTCCAAAGTTAAGAAATACGGTGAAATTGTGAAGGTGATTCAACGCAATGCGACGTTATGTATATTCAACAACAAAAACCCAGCGCTGTCAAATTTAATTGCTCAAAAATACAAATTATCTTGCTTGTGCATTGTAGCCGAGCACGCCTTACAACAACCTTACACAAACCGATTGACCCAGTTTTCCAAAAACTCTTGCCGACCTGACACAGGTTGCGTATCTTGATTGCGTGTCAAAACCGTATCGGCCAAGGCGTCCAAGCCGACTTGCCCTGCCAAAACCTCTTGCGCCCACGGCGTTTGCCAACCCGCATAGCGCTCGCTGACCGCGCGTTGCAAACCGCCGTCAAGTATCATTTGCTCCGCCGCCAACAACGCTCGCGCACAGGTATCCATGCCGCCAATGTGCCCGTAAAACAAATCTTGCGCGTCAATCGACTGACGGCGCACCTTGGCATCAAAGTTACAACCACCCGTGGTAAAGCCGCCCGCTTGTAAAATGTAATACATGCTCAAAGCCAGTTCAGGCACGTTATTGGGAAATTGATCGGTGTCCCAACCCAGCTGCGGGTCGCCGCGATTCATGTCAATGCTGCCAAACACACCCAGCGCAATCGCCGTGGCGACCTCGTGTTCAAAGCTATGGCCCGACAACGTGGCGTGATTCGCCTCAATATTGACTTTGATTTCATCGGTCAAACCCGCTCGCGCCAGCAGGCCATACACCGTGGCGGTGTCAAAATCGTATTGGTGTTTGGACGGCTCGCGCGGTTTAGGCTCCAGCAAAATCGTGCCTTTAAAGCCGATTTTGTGTTTGTACTCAACCACCATGTGTAAAAACCGCGCCATTTGGTCGAACTCTTGTCGCATGTCGGTGTTGAGCAAGGTCTCGTAACCCTCGCGGCCACCCCACAGCACGTAGTTTTCACCACCCAGCGCGTGGGTCGCATCCATGGCGTCGCGCACTTGCGCAGCGGCCATAGCAAATAACTCAGGGTTCGGATTGGTCGCCGCGCCCGACATAAAGCGGCGGTGGCTGAACAAATTGGCCGTGCCCCACAACAACTTCATGCCAGTGCGCTGTTGATGCGCGGCCAATTGCTCAACCATGTGTTTAAAGTTGCTCTGGCTCTCACGCGGCGTATCGCCTTCGGGCGCGACGTCGCGGTCATGAAAACAATAGTACGGCACACCGAGTTTGCTGAAAAAATCAAATGCCGCATCGGCCTTTTGCGCCGCCAATTGCATGGGCGAGCCGCCCGTAAACCACGGCCGCTCAAACGTCCCGCCGCCAAATGGGTCAAGGCCGTTCCAGCAAAAAGTATGCCAATAGCACGTGGCAAAGCGCAAATGCTCGCGCATGGTTTTGCCCAGCACCAACTGTTCAGGGTTGTAATAGCGCCACGCCAGCGGATTGCGCGAGTCGCGCCCTTCAAACTGGATGGCGGGGATGTCTTTGAAATAATCGCTCATGGAAGTCTCCTTAAAAAATTCACCATATGTCTGCAATGCCAACCCGTCATGTGTGGCGGCTGAGCATCGCAGGTTGTTTTCATTTTGCAGTCGCGCTGTTTGAGCCGCAAAGCGGCGAGTTGCGCGACAATCTAACTCAACCGAGAAATGCGCAGCGGGTTGCACCACGCTTGACTTGATTTTTTGCCTCCTTTTGCATCAAGGCAAAAGGAGGTCGCCTGTCGGGGCGAGTCCCGACGTTTGCGCTCTTGGCATCATCGAGGCGGGCGGGTTTGAAACCCGCCCCTACAACCCGTACAAATCCCGCAGCACAGGATACAGTCGTTTAAACCGCTCGTAACGCACGGTGTCAAATGGACGCGGGGTAAATGTGGCGGCAATCGGCGGTTTGACGCACACCTCAGCCTCTGCCAAACCCGTCGCCAATGCCGCCAACCGCGCCGCGCCCAGTGCGCCGCCTGCTTGCGAGCCCACGTGTGTGTGAATCGTGACTTGCAGCACATCGGCGAGCAACTGCGCCCAGTAGTCGCTGCGCGAGCCGCCGCCGACCAGTGACAATTCGCCCACTTGCGTGCCCGCGCTGCGCAAAGCATTCAGGCCGTCGAGCAAGCCAAAGGCCACGCCCTCAAGCACCGCGTAAGCCAAATGCGCACGGGTGGTCGCAAAGGTGAGGCCAAAAAATGCGCCCTGCGCGTGCGGGTCGTTGTGCGGCGTGCGCTCGCCTGATAAATACGGCAAAAATATCGGCGCGTGCGCCACATCGCTCAACGCCTCAACTTCGGCCAACAACTCAGCCTCAGGCACGCCGACGGTTTGGCACAACCAGCGCAGGCCACTGGCCGCCGAGAGCATCACGCTCATTTGGTGCCAACGATTCGGCAGCGCGTGACAAAACGCATGCACCGCAGCGGCAGGATTGGGACGATACGCATCGTTGACCACAAACAAAACCCCCGATGTGCCCAGCGAAATAAAGCCGTCACCCGCCGCCACCGCGCCAATGCCAACCGCGCTGGCCGCATTGTCGCCGCCGCCACCCGCCACCCGCACACCTGCGGGCAAGCCCAGTTGCGCAGCGACTTCGGGCAAAAGTTCTCCCGAACTTGCACTGCCTTCAACCAAGCGCGGCATGTGCGCACGGCTCAAACCTGTCGCGGCGAGTAACTCATCCGACCAATCGCGCTGCCCCACATCCAACCACAGCGTACCTGCCGCATCGGACATGTCGCTGACCATTTGCCCTGTGAGTAAAAATCGAATGTAGTCTTTAGGCAACAGCACCGTGCGGGTTTGCGCAAAAATCTCAGGCTCGTGCTTGGCGACCCACAGCAACTTAGGCGCGGTAAACCCAGGCATGGCCAAATTGCCCGCTATGTCGTGTAAATTCGGCACCGCCGCCGTCAACTCGGCGCACTCAACGTGGCTACGCGCGTCATTCCACAAAATCGCGGGGCGCAGCACCTCATGGGCGGCACCCAGCAGCACCGCGCCATGCATTTGCCCCGACAAACCCATCGCCCGCACTTGCCCAAACGCCGCCGCATGCTGCGCACGCAACGCCGCCAATGCGGCAAGCGTCGCCGCCCACCAATCATGCGGATTTTGCTCCGAGTGCAGCGGCTGCGGGCGCGACACAGTCAATGTCGCGCCTTGTGTGCCGATAATCTCGCCCGCCTCGTTCATCAACAACGCTTTAACTTCTGACGTGCCGTAATCCAAACCCAAAAACATAATTTCTCCTCAAAATAACGCTAGGCAACCTAAAAACAAACCTCTCGTCATTCCCGCTAAAAGCACGCGGGAGTGACGGCATAGGTTGTTTTTGATGTACGGACTCTGTTCAAGTTGGTTTTTAGAGGTCACCGTTATGCAAAGTCTATGCAAACTGATGGATTTGCGACAGCTTATTTTGCGCTTGCCATGCAAATAATTGGTTGAACCCTGCTTTATTTACGCTTTTTTCAAGCACAAATAAGCCACACAAACAACAAATTATCTTAAAATCAGCGCCAAACCATTTACACGAGACAAATTCCATGACCGCCAACCCCAAATACGCCGACTCGCGCCAACTCAACCGCCTAACCGTCATCAACTTGGTCAAAACCCACCCGAAAATCTCCCGCGCAGATCTTGCCAAACGCACGGGCTTAAACAAATCGACCATTGGTAAACTGGTGCAAGAGTTGCTCGACGAGCACTGGCTGCAAGAAGACCACACCCCAACGCCACTCGATGGCGCGGGTCGTCGCCCGACTGGCTTGACGCTCAATGGCAATGTGCTGGCTTTGCTCGGCGCGGAAATCGGCGTGGATTACATCACCGTGCTCGCCTGCTCGATTACGGGCGAAACGCTGTTCAACTCCACCTTGCCCTTTGCGCACGACAGCGTTGACGGCTCGCTCAACCAATTGGTCGAACTGCTCACCCACGCATGGCGCATTATGGACAACATGCAGCACCAAGTGCTTGGCCTTGGGATTGCCGTACCAGGCTTGGTCAACGCATTTGATGATTTGATTATTGAGCTGCCCAACCTCAATTGGCACAACGTCGCTATGGCCGAACAGCTGCGCGAACGCTTCACGCAGCACCAGTTGCCCAACATTCCCATCAGCATCATCAACGACGCCAACGCCGCCGCGCTGTCAGAGTTTGTTTTCGGCCACACCCAATACCGCCGCAGCGCATTGGTTCACCTGACCATTGGCATCGGCTTGGGCGCGGGCATTATCACCGAAAAAGGCCTGTATCGCGGCTTCAATGGCTGGGCGGGCGAGTTGGGGCACTCAATTTTACAACCCATCAACGGCCACCTGTGCCGCTGTGGCCAGCGCGGTTGCGTTGAAACACTGGTTTCGCAACGCGCCTTAAGCCGCATGGTCAGCAACAACAATGCTTTATTGTCTATCGATACACTGCAACGCCGCCTTGCCAAAGACGACGAAGCGGTCAAACAAGGCTTAAACAGCATCGGCCAGCATTTGGGCATTGTGCTGCGCAACATCGCCAATATTTTAGACCCCGAAACCATCGTCATCGGCGGCCCGATGAGCGCGTTTGCCCACCATTTGCTCGAGCCCACCTTAGCCAGTTTTCAAGCGCATACAGGTTTAAACCACATTTTGCCCAAAATCCAGTTGTGCGAGTTCGGCCACAACGCCGCAGCACTCGGCGCGGCCGCCGCGATTTTGAGCCAACACGTTGAACCGCTGCAATTGGCGCATCAAGGGTTGATGCGCTAAATCATTCGCCTCGCCTGTTTTTTTCATGGCTTTTAATTAAGCATGCATATATAATTCATGCCTATAAAATAGGAGCGCATATGTTACCCAAATTTTGGCTGGGCGTGGTGTCATACAGCCACGTCAAATTAGGTGTTGCGGGCGGATTTGCACAGGTGTGTCACGGCAAACGTGCGCCATTGGCGCGGATGAAAGCGGGCGATTGGTTGATTTATTATTCGCCCAAAACCGATATGCACGCAGGCGAGCCGTTGCAAATGTTCACGGCAATTGGGCGGATGGTCGGTGCTGCGCCGTATCCATTTCAGATGAGCCCCGACTTCACACCACACCGCGTGGACATGGCGTTTGTACCGTGCCAAGCCGCGCCGATTCGGCCGCTGCTCACCCAGTTGAGTTTCATTACCGACTTGACGCACTGGGGTTATCCATTTCGCCGTGGGCATTTTGAAATTTCACCTGCGGACTTTGGGTTGATTGCACAGGCGATGGGGGTTGAGCATGAGCCCATTTAAAACCACGGCCAACCAAAGCAGCGGCTTTTTGTTGTGGCAAGTCACCGCCCTGTGGCAACGCAAAATCGCACAGGTGCTGCGCCCACATGGTTTGACGCAAGTGCAATTTGTGCTGTTGGCCAGCACGCTGTGGCTCTCGCGCAATGAGCCACTCATCACACAAACTCGGCTGGCCAAACACGCCAAGCTAGACATGATGATGACCTCGCAAGTGCTGCGCACTTTAGCGGGCAAAGGTTTATTGCTGCGCACCGCGCACCCTGTGGACACCCGCGCCAAAACCATTACGCTGACCCAAGATGGCGTGGCGTTGGCGCAAACGGTGATTCCATTGGTGGAAGGCGTGGATGCGGCATTTTTTAACGCGCTGGATGTGTCGCAAAATGAGTTCAATCGGGTTTTGCAGCAATTGATTGCCTGTGAGACCTAAACAAACCATGCCAAGCAAGCCTTGACCGCTTCTGTTGACGGGCAGAGATGACATTGGCCAATTACTTGGAGCAAAGCCGCAGTCAAGGCTATGATTTAAAACGAGAGTGGCTCACGTTGTGTGCAGCTCGGACTATCCATTCAATTTAAATATATAACAATAATTAAAATAGCATCCGCTATCGAGCGATTGCTCAATACAATATTAACATTCGACAAACAACTTGATAATTTACTTGTGGCTTGTATAATTCACGAATCAAAATACATAAAGCACTCGCAATAGGAGCGACACATGCCCATCCACACCCCAGCAGACAGCACTCAACCCGAAACCTACCAAGGCAACGCCTCTCCGCATAACGTCATGGTGCAGCACATCAACCAAGTTCTGGCGGCGGAGTATAGGCACAGCATGGCGTATCAGCACGAACAAGCGCAACTTGAAGCCGAACAACAAGCCCGCCATGCACGTGAACGGGCGGATGCTTTGGCGAATCATTTACAACATACCCCTCTTGAGGAAACCGATATGAATTTGAAACAATTTGCCGCAGCTGCGTTGACGGCTGGGACTTTAGCCGCTACTGGAGCTGGTGTGGCTGGCTGCCAAGACAATTATTCTAAATATATCAAGAGCAGACAAAATGGACACGAAATAGAATATGACAGGACTGAAAATCCTGCGCTACATCAGGTGATTATTGACGCATCGAAAAGCCCTACTACTTTAAATAATGAAGCGAGATTGCTGGTTTTTTACGATATTGAAAATAAAGAGTCTTGTTTGCCTCCACCTGACAATTGGGTTTCTGGTGTTCGTGAATATTCGACACAACGAATGATGGAGTATCCAGTTCATCAAAATAGCCAAAATACTTTCACAGGGGAGTTTCCCGTTAATATTTTTGAAAGCAAAAATTACTTTACCTTTGGTTCTTGCATTATCAATATTATTGATGTTTCCATGGAGATTAAAGACACAGAGGACAGGGTAATTTATTTAGAAATTGGTGATTTGGAACAAAACCACGATGGTTCTTGGGATTTCAAAGTAAACAAAAATACTTTTAATAGTACATTCATCAATTATTTCACTAAAAATGGATACCTACCAGTGAGAGTTGTTGACCCTAATAAAAAATATATTGATTTTTCAGAACCAAATTCTAGAAAAGAATTTTCACAAAATGACATTTTCCCAGTAACAGTTTCTATAAAAGGAGTTAAATAATGGCAACAACGCAAGAATATGCTTACCTCTCAGAGCACGCTTACAAAGATTTGGCTACTGGAGTAAGAGACCCTAAAAAGCCTGAGTATGTGACGGTTGGAAATAAACAATATCAAGTCCTTGATCATGTCGACAACAAGAGTAACGGTTACCAAGGCACGATTTACCAAGACACGCGAACCAAAGAAATCATCGTCGCTCATCGTGGCACAGAATCTTGGTCAGATGCGGTTACTGATTTACAAATGATGAGTCAACGCGCCAATCGGCAAATGCCCGATGCACTGGCATTAACGGCGATGGCGTTGCAATTGGCTAAAGAACAACATGCTGAAAATCCCAATATTAACCCCGCCGTTACCGTAACAGGCCATTCATTGGGCGGCACATTGGCCGAGGCTTCGGCACATCGTTATGGTTTGCGTGGAGAAGGATTCAATGGGTTTGGTGCAACCAACTTGACTTACAAAGTTCCACAAGGTGGTCACCAATTCACCACTCATGTTTTGGCAGGAGATGCGGTTTCTGCGGGAGCCAAACATTTTGGTCAAGTTAAGGTTTATGCATCTATACATGATGTTGCCGTTCTCTCTATACGCAGTGCGACTCCCACTAAAATGGCTGCTAACCCGATATCTATGGGGGCTTTAGTGGGAGACCACAGCATCAGCAACTTCACAGGCAGCAAAGGCGTTAATATTCTTAAAGACCCTGAAGCCATTCATCGTGCGCAAGTTATCAAGCCGATGGTAGACAGCTATCGCGACGCAGTTTTCCATCTTAACTCAGGTGTAGCGGTTCTCAAACCTATGGTGGACGTGGCAGAAAAAGCCATTGACACATCCAAAAAAACGTTCAATGCCGTTAAAGATGCGGTTAATACGCTTGGCAATTTGCCCGACCGTTCAAAAGCAATAGACGAGCAAATGCAACGCCTTTATCCAGGCAGCGCCCCCATCAAAAGCAGCGTCCCGATAGATTCATTCGAATCAACCTCCGATGCCCGTGAGTACCTCAAACCAGCAACATCTACTCAAGTCGCTCGCGCCGCACCGAGTATCGATTCATATGAGGGCAATGCACCGCTGCAAGTCACGCCACAAATTGCGTCATTACAAAAGCAAATCAGAGAAAAAGCGGGTGAGCAATTTAGCTCATTGCCGCTAAAAGAGCAAGAAACCACCGTGGCCTTGGTGGCTCAACAAGGCATTAAGTTCGGTGCTCAAACCGTTGACTATATTCATGTAAATGACAAAGGTGACGTACTCGTGTCATTTGATGGCGACAAAGGCTTCAGCTCTAGCGTAAACCTTGCGCAAGCCAAACAAACCGATGCCGAACAAGTGTTGACCGCCTCGGTTGACTTGCAGTTGAGCAAAGAGGCGACATTGGCCAATCGCTTGGAGCAAAGCCGCAGCCAAGGCCATGCGATGATTTAAAACGAGAGTGGCTCAAACATTCAAACAAAAGGTAAAAAAGTAAATATGACTCAAGTACAAATGAAATGGTCTTTCTGGATGGTCGTGTTGATAGCCGCCCTTGTGGGCGGTTGTTATTTGTCGGGCTACATTTTGCTGTTGTGGCTGAAGTTGCCGCAAGGCGCGTTGGAGTTGAAGACCTATTTTAAATACGTGACCGAAATGGATACGGCCAGAGTTGCACCATTTGCCAAGCAGATTAAACTATCGGGCATGGCGGGGTTTGGTGTGCCGTTATTGGTTTGGTTGCTCGGTGTATTTGCAGCGTTTCGCACCGCGCCTGAGTCGATTCATGGCGATGCGCGGTTTGCCACTGCGGGAGACTTGGCGACCAAAGGTATGTTTAAACCAGCGGACAATGGCATTGTCGTGGGCAAAATGAACGGTAAATTGGTGCGTTTGGCGGGGCAGCAGTTTGTGATATTGGCTGCGCCGACCCGTTCGGGTAAAGGGGTTGGGATTGTTATACCGAATTTGTTGGATTATCAAGAGTCGATGGTGGTGCTGGACATCAAACAAGAGAACTTTGATTTGACCAGCGGCTGGCGTGCCAGCCAAGGGCATGAGGTGTTTTTGTTCAACCCGTTTGCCGAAGATGGACGCACGCATCGTTGGAATCCACTCACTTATGTGTCGGATAATCCGACATTTCGCGTGTCGGACTTGATGAGTATTGCGGCAATGCTGTATCCCGATGGCTCGGCGGACCAAAAGTTTTGGGTGAGCCAGTCGCGCAATGCGTTTTTAGCGTTTGCGCTGTATGTGTTGGAGAAGCGTGCGCATCAGCGCGATAAAGGTTTGCCCGCTCATTTGCAGTCGGCGTGCACTTTGGGGGCGATTTATCGCACCAGTTCGGGGACGGGTTCGGACTTGAAGGCGTATTTGCAAGGCTTGTCGCAAGCTGAGTTTTTGAGCGGCGATGCCAAGACCGCATTTGCCAATTTGCTCAGTCAGTCCGAAGACACATTCTCTTCAATTATGGGTTCATTCAAAGAGCCACTCAACAGTTGGATTAACCCGATTGTCGATGCCGCCACCAGTGCCGATGACTTCATGCTCACTGATTTGCGCAAAAAGAAAATGACCATTTACGTTGGCATTTTGCCCAACAAGCTGGCCGAGTCGCGCTTGATTGTGAACTTGCTGTTCAGCCAAATCATCAATATGAACACCAAGGAGTTGCCACAAAACAACCCTGACCTTGTGCACCAATGTTTATTGCTCATGGATGAGTTTACCAGCATTGGCAAGGTTGACATCATTGCTTCGGCGGTCAGTTATATGGCGGGTTACAACATTCGTTTGTTGCCGATTGTGCAGTCTATGGCGCAATTGGATGCGACCTATGGCCGCGAAAATGCACGAACGCTGGTGACCAATCACGCCCTACAGATTGTGTATACGCCACGCGAGCAACAAGACGCCAACGAATACTCGGAAATGCTCGGTTACACCACCATCAAGAAACGCAACGTCACCCGTGGTCGTGAAACTTCGTATTCTGAAGTAGAAGAACGCCGCGCCTTGATGCTGCCGCAAGAACTCAAAGCCATGAGTGCGCAAAAGGAAATCTTTTTGTATGAAGGGATTGCGCACCCTGTGCTGTGTGACAAAATTCGCTACTATGAAGACGCGTATTTTACCAAGCGGTTGATGAAGGCTGTGGTGGTTGAGCCGATTGAGTTTAAGTAACTCTTGCCCATAAAAAACCGATGCCAAGCATCGGTTTTTAGTTTACACCTGAGCCAGTGCCTGCTCTAAATCGGCAATGATGTCATCAATATGCTCAATCCCAATCGACAGGCGCACCATGTCTTCACTCACGCCTGCGGTTTTGAGTTCGGCTGCGTTGAGTTGACGGTGAGTGGTGGATGCGGGATGGCAGGCGAGGCTTTTGGCGTCGCCGATGTTGACCAAGCGAGTCACGAGTTGCAGCGCGTCGATGAAGCGCGTGCCGCCAGCGATGCCGTCTTGTACGCCAAACGACAAAATCCCCGAGGCTTGGCCGCTCAAATAACGCTGCACCAAGTCGTGTTGCGGGTGGTCGCTCAAGCCCGCGTAGTTGACCCATTGCACCTTGGGGTGCTGCTGCAAATATTGCGCAACTTTGAGCGCGTTGCTGCAATGGCGTTCCATGCGCAAGGCCAAAGTCTCAAGGCCTTGCAAAATCAAAAACGCGTTGAACGGGCTGATGGCTGCGCCCATGTTGCGCAGCGGCACGACGCGGGCGCGGGCAATATACGCCGCTGCGCCAAGCACTTCGACGTAGTTCACGCCGTGGTAACTTGGGTCTGGCGTGTTCAAAATGTCAAACCGCTCTTTGTACTCGCCCCACGGAAATTTACCGCTGTCCACGATGATGCCGCCAATCGAGTTGCCATGACCGCCGATGTATTTGGTCAGTGAGTGCACCACAATGTCTGCGCCGTGCTCAAACGGGCGGCACAGCAGCGGCGTGGCGACGGTGTTGTCAATCACCACGGGCACGCCATGCCGATGGGCGATGTCGCTGATGGCGCGAATGTCAATCACGTTGCCCAATGGATTGCCGATGGATTCTGCGAATACCAACTTGGTTTTGCTGTCAATCAAGGCTTCCATCGCGGCGGGGTCGCGGTAGTCGAAAAACCGCACTTCAATCCCTTGTTTGGGCAAGGTGTGGGCGAATAAATTGTACGTGCCACCGTACAACGTCGAGACCGCAACAATATTGTCGCCCGCTTGTGCGATGGTTTGAATCGCATAGGTGATGGCGGCCATGCCTGAGGCCAACGCCAATCCGCCGATGCCACCCTCAAGCGCAGTAACACGCTCTTCAAGCACCGCGGTGGTCGGGTTCATGATGCGGGTGTAAATATTGCCTTGTACTTTGAGGTCAAACAAATCCGCACCGTGCTGCGTATCGTCAAACGCATAAGCGGTGGTTTGGTAAATCGGCACAGCCACCGCTTTGGTGGTCGGGTCAGGGCTGTAGCCTGCGTGAATGGCGAGGGTTTCGGCTTTCATGGTGCTCCTTGCTGGGTTGAGTTTGGCGCATCATAGCACGCCGCCTCAAAACGCCGCCACATCAAAGTGGGCCACAACATCACCGCCGTGCACAATCGCCTCGGTTAAGGCTTTGGCTTGCGGTAAAACGTGCTGCGCATAAAACGTGGCCGTGCCGATTTTACCGTGCAAAAACAGGGTATCCGCGTCACCCGCTGCGAGCAAACGCTGCGCCGCCAATGCGCCGCGTGCGCTGTGCCACGCGCTGAAGGTCAAGCCCGCCAGTTTGAGGTACAGCACCGAGCCTGCAAACACTTGATTGGGCGCACTGCTCGTGTTCGCCACAACAAACTGCACCACGTTGCGCAAACCATCTACCGCTGTGTGCAAAGAGTCGGCCAGTACGCCCAACCCCGCTGCGTGCAAGTCGGCCACAGTGCGCGTCATGTCGTCGATAAACGCAAACGCCACTTGACCGTTGTCGCGCACGGTTTTGCGACCAATCAAGTCGTTGGCCTGAATCGCGGTTGTCCCCTCATAAATCGGCAAAATCCGTGCGTCGCGGTAATGTTGCGCCGCGCCTGTTTCTTCGATAAAACCCATGCCGCCGTGAATTTGCACGCCCAAACTGGTCACGTCCACCGACAACTCGGTGCAGTAGCCTTTGACCAGCGGCACCATAAATTCATACTGTGCCTGCGCTTGCGCCCGCACCAATTCGTCAGGATGATGGTGCGCCAAATCCGCCAAGCCCGCCGCGTGATAGACCATGGCGCGGCACGCCTCGATGGTGGATTTCATGGTGAGCAACATGCGTTTGACGTCAGGATGCTGCACAATCGCCACCGCCTCGCGTGCGCTGCCATCCACGGGGCGGCTTTGCACGCGCTCCCGCGCAAAGTCACGCGCCAGCTGATAACTGCGCTCCATGACCGCCAAACCTTGAATGCCGACATTGAACCGCGCGGCATTCATCATGACAAACATATACGACAAACCGTGGTTCAACTGCCCGACCAACTCGCCCACCGCGCCGCCGTGCTCGCCAAACTGTAGCACCGCCGTCGGGCTGGCCTTAATCCCCAATTTGTGCTCCAACGACAAGCATTGCACGTCATTGGGTGCGCCCGCCCAAAGTTTGGGCACGATAAACAACGAAATGCCTTTAATGCCTTCAGGCGCGTCAGGCGTGCGGGCGAGCACCAAATGCACGATGTTATCGGTCAAGTCGTGGTCGCCATAGGTGATGAAAATTTTAGTGCCAAAAATTTTATACGTGCCGTCCGCCTGCGGCTCGGCGCGGGTGCGCACCAACGCCAAGTCCGAGCCTGCTTGCGGCTCGGTCAAATTCATCGAGCCTGTCCATTCGCCGCTAATCATTTTGGGGATGTAGCGTTGCTGTTGCTCCTCTGAACCCGCCGTCAAAATCGCCTCAATCGCGCCATCGGTGAGCAAGGCGCACAGCGCGAAAGATAAATTGGCCGAATTGAGCATTTCGCCGCACGCGCTGGCCAACAATTTGGGCAAATTTTGCCCGCCCACATGTTCGGGATGCGCCAAACCTTGCCAGCCACCTTGGGTGTATTGGTTGAACGCGTCTTTAAAACCCGCGCTGGTCGTGACTTTGCCCTCGTGCCAAAACGATGGCGCAACGTCGCCCGCGCGGTTGGTCGGCGCGACAATGTCTTGATGCAATTTAGCCGCTTCATCCAAAATCCCCGCCACCGTATCGGCGTCAAGGTCTGGATGGGTCACGCGCAAAATCTCGTCCAGATGGGCAACGTGGCTCAAGGTAAACAACATGTCTTTTTGTGGGGCAGTGTAGTTCATGATTCCTCCTATTTAAAATCATATCCCGTCATGTAGACTTTGACGGCTTATAAAAAAAGCCCGCGCAAACGCAGGGCTTTTTCAAATCATCACAATGCAGCCGTCAACTGCGGCACAATGTCAAACAAGTCGCCAACAAGGCCATAGTCGGCAATCTGAAAAATCGGCTCGTCGGGGTTTTTGTTAATCGCCACAATCACCTTGGAGTCTTTCATCCCCGCTTGGTGCTGAATCGCGCCCGAAATACCGACCGCAATGTACAGCTGCGGCGCAACGATTTTACCCGTTTGCCCGACTTGTAAATCATTGGCCACATAACCCGCATCGACCGCGGCGCGTGACGCGCCAACCGCCGCGCCGAGTTTGTCGGCCAAAGCCTCAATGACTTTAAAGTTATCCGCCGAGCCGACGCCGCGCCCGCCTGAAACGACAATCGAAGCCGCGGTCAACTCTGGACGATCCGACTTAGCAATTTCGCGCGACACAAACACCGCGCTGTTGCCCGCTGGCTGCACGGCTTGCGCCTCAACCGCTGCCGCGCCGCCTGTGGCAGGTGCGGCATCAAAACCCGTGGTGCGCACGGTAATCACTTTAATCGCGTCGCTCGATTGCACAGTCGCCAATACATTGCCCGCGTAAATCGGGCGCACAAAGGTGTCGCTCGACTCGACTTTGATGATGTCAGAAATTTGCGCCACATCGAGTTTAGCGGCCACGCGCGGCAAAACACTTTTGCCAATTGAGGTGGCGGGCGCCAAAATGTGGCTGTAGCCATTGGCCACGCTCAACAGCTGCGCCGCCAAGCCTTCACTGGTCGCTGCGGCCAAACTGGCGTCGTCAAACTGCAACACGCGGCTCACGCCTGCAATCTGCGCGGCCTGCTGCGCCACTGCGCCCACATTGTGCCCAACCACCGCCACGTGAATATCACCGCCCAATTGCGCCGCTGCCGTCACGGTGTTGAGGGTGGATTTGAGAATGCTGCTGTTGTCGTGCTCGGCCAAAATTAAAATGCTCATGTTCACTCCTCCAATTAAATGACTTTAGCGTCGTCGCGCAACTTGGCGAGCAAAGTCGCCACATCAGGTACGATAATCCCCGCTGAGCGCGTCGGCGGATCCATCATTTTGAGCGTGCTCAAACGCGGCGCAACGTCCACGCCCAGCGCGTCGGGCGTGGTCACGTCCAACGGTTTTTTCTTGGCTTTCATGATGTTGGGTAACGTCGCATAGCGCGGCTCATTCAGGCGCAGATCGGTGGTAATCACCGCTGGCAAACTCATGCGCAACGTTTCTAAACCGCCATCGACTTCGCGCGTCACCGTCGCGTGGCCGTCGGCAATCACCACTTTTGAGGCAAAGGTCGCTTGCGGCAAATCGGTGAGCGCGGCGAGCATTTGCCCTGTTTGATTCGCATCATCGTCAATCGCTTGCTTGCCCAAAATGATTAAATCAGGCTGCTCATTTTTCACCACCGCCGCCAACAACTTGGCCACCGCCAACGGCTGCAACTGCGCATCGGTTTCAATCAAAATCGCGCGGTCAGCACCCAGCGCCAGCGCACTGCGCAAAGTCTCGGTGCATTGGGTCACGCCCGCCGACACAGCGATGATTTCGGTCACCACGCCCGCTTCCTTGAGACGCACGGCTTCTTCAACCGCGATTTCGCAAAACGGATTCATCGACATTTTGGCACTGGCAATATCCACATCCGTGCCCGCAGCATTCACGCGAACTTTGACGTTGAAATCGACAACACGCTTAACAGGAACTAAAACTTTCATGGGCAGCTCTCCTTGTGGTGGTATTAAACCGCTTCATTATAGCGGTTTGTCATGGAATGCGTAAAAATAGCACGTTCGTTCTATTTTAGCAATGGTTTTAAACAAATGAAAAGCCACATCTAAGAATGTTACAATCTTTCACACTTTTGACCCGCCTTATGAGCCTGCCATACCACTCATCACATGAACTTACCCACGCCCTCCCTCGCCCAACAACGCCGCAGCCAAGCCTTGGTGGCGTACATTCAAACTCTAATTGAGCAAAACGGTGGCTGGTTGCCATTTGACGACTACATGAACGCCGCGCTGTATACGCCCAACTTGGGTTACTACAGCAACGACTTATCGCCGTTTTCGGCGTTTAGCGAACAAGGCGACTTCATCACCGCGCCGCTGCTCACGCCGCTGTTTGGCGCGTGTTTGGCCGAGCAGGCTTTGGAGGTCTTTGAGCGCGTTGGGCAGGCAAATATTTTGGAGTTTGGCGCAGGCACAGGCCGACTGGCCGCCGACATCATGGCGCACTTGGCGCAGCGCGGCGTGGCGGCACAGTATTTTATATTGGAACTCTCAGCCAGTTTACGCGCCGAGCAACAAGCCACGCTGGCCGATGCGGGGATTCACAACGTCACGTGGCTGGACGCATTGCCCCAGCAATTTGTCGGCCTGATGCTGGGCAACGAAGTGCTTGACGCCATGCCCGTCAAACTCATCGGTATGCGCGACGGCGCGTGGTTTGAGCGCGGCGTGGTCTGGGACGGCGCACAACTGGCCTACCAAGACCGCCCCACGCCACTGCGCTTGAACACCAGCGACGAGTGGCAAGCCGCGCTGCGCGACTCGGGCGCGACGTATATTTCAGAACTGCAAACCCAGCAGGTGGCGTTTATGCACAGTTTGAGCGCGAGTTTGGCTCAAGGCGTGATTGTCATGCTCGACTACGGCTTTCCGCGCCATGAGTTTTACCATCCGCAGCGCAACACGGGCACGCTGATGTGCCACATCCAACACGTCGCACACGACAACGCGCTGTATTGCGCGGGCGTACAAGACATTACCGCACACGTGAATTTTTCAGAACTGGCGCACATCGACGGCCTGACAGCCATCGGCTACACCAACCAAGCCAACTTTCTCATCAACACAGGGATTTTGAACCACCTCGCCGCCAGCGACGACCCACGCCTCGCCGCCAACCGCGCCAACAAACTGCTCTCAGAAGCCGAAATGGGCGAATTATTCAAAGTCATGGCCTGGCAAAAAGGCCTAGATTTTGACGCGCACGACACGCTCATCGGTTTTGAGCGCGGGGATCGGTTGTTTAGTCTTTAAAAAAACAACACGGTTAACAATCCAAACAACGGCAACAAAATCACAAAAGACCATGCCATGTAGCCGAAAAATGATGGCATTTTCACGCCGCTGTGTTCGGCCACGGCTTTGACCATGAAGTTGGGCGCGTTGCCGATGTAACTCAATGCGCCCATAAACACCGCGCCTGCCGAAATCGCGGCCAACGTGTTGGCCAATTCGCCCGTCAAACGCGCCACGTCGCCACCTGCTAAGTTGAAAAACACCAAATACGTCGGGGCGTTGTCCAAAAAGCCTGACAACATGCCCGTGGCCCAGAAATACCGCGCGTCAATCGGTGCGCCGCCTGCGTCGTGCAGCACATGCACCAAGCCCGCAAACGCACCGTTGGCGCCCGCTTGCAAAATTGCAATCACGGGCGCAATGGTGACAAAAATCGCCACGAACAATTTAGCCACTTCAAACACAGGGGCAAAGTTAAACTGATTGCTCGCCCGAACGCCACGCGGCGTGGTGCGCCACGAGCCATAAGCCATGGCCAGCAAGCCCACGTCACGCACGACGTTTTGCAAGGCCACGGGCGTGCCCAAAATATCAAAAACCACGCTAGATGACCAAACACCGCTCAGCAACACCAAACCAATTGCGCCTGCCAGCCACACAAAATTGACCACGCCGTCAAAGCCAATGCGGGGCGTATCAGGGGTTGGGTCGAGCGCAGCGGGCAGCACTTCCTCACGGCGATGGTAATAATAGCTATCCAGCGCGTAAAAAACCACCAGTAAAATCACCGCCGCAACCAAAGTTTTAAGTCCCAAATGGGTTGCCGTCCAAAAAAACGGCACGCCCTGCAAAAAACCCAAAAACAACGGCGGGTCGCCCAATGGCGTGAGCGAGCCGCCAATATTGGCCACCAAAAAGATGAAAAACACCACGACATGGGCTTTGTGCTGTCGATTGTCGTTGGCACGCAACAGCGGGCGAATCAGCAACATGGCTGCACCCGTTGTGCCCATCACACTCGCCGCCAATGTGCCTATCGCCAACAATGCGGTGTTGACTTTGGGGCTGCCGTGCAAATTGCCCTTGATGTAAATACCGCCCGAAATCACATACAGGCACGTGATGAGCACCATAAACGGCACATATTCGGCGAGCAGCGCATGTGCCAGCACATGCACCAGTTGATGCACACCCAAAAACCAGCCTGCAGGAATCGCAAAACACAGCATCCAAAACGCCGCTACCTTGCCAAAATGAGCATGCCAAAAATGCGGCGTTAACAGTGGCAGTAGCGCAATCGACAACAAAATCCCAACAAAGGGCAGCACCCAAATTGCACTCAAACCCACCATCTCCTGACTCATGTCTCACTCCTTGTTGTTTGCCGCATCATAACGTGCGGGCATAGAAAAAGCGAGCATAACGCTCGCTTTTTCGTATCGCTTAAAGGCTTTAAATTACTTCAAAATGTGACCTTCAGCTGATTCAACATGGTGCGCCAAAGTGGCTGTAGCTTCTTCTTCAATCATCGCTGCACGTTTAGCAGCATCGCTTTCAGACAACAATTCGCCTTCCCACTTGCCAATCACTGCAGATGCGATAGAGTTACCCACTGCATTGGTTGCAGAACGACCCATATCCAAGAAACGATCCACACCCAAAATCAACAACATCCCCTCAACTGGCAAACCGAATTGAGCCAAAGTACCTGCAATCACCACCAAAGACGCTGATGGGATGCCCGCCATACCTTTTGACGTCACCATCAAAGTGAACAACATCAAAATTTGCGTGCCAATATCCAAGTGAACACCGTAGAACTGAGCGATGAACAATGATGCGAATGTGCAGTACATCATTGAGCCGTCCAAGTTGAACGAGTAACCCAAAGGCATCACAAAACTTGAAATTTTGCGGTTCACGCCAAAACGATCCAACGCATCCAAGATTTTTGGATAAGCTGCTTCTGATGATGCAGTTGCGAACGACAAGAAAAACGCTTCTTTGATTTCTTTAAGCAAGGCAAATACGCGTTTGCCCAAGAAAACATAACCCACAGCCACCAACAAAGACCACAAGAAGAACAAAGCGATGTAGAACGTACCCATGAACTTGCCATAAGTCACCAAAACACCCAAACCTTGCTGTGCAATCACTGTTGCAATCGCCGCGAAAACAGCCAAAGGCGCAGCTTTCATGACGTAACCTGTGATTTTAATCATCACGTGAGACAACTGTTCCAAAATGTCAACCAAGCCTTTACCGACAGGACCCAAAGAACCCAAGGCCACACCGAAGAACACCGAGAAGAACACAATTTGGAGCAATTTATTGCCCGATGCCGCATCCGCAAATGAGGTTGGAATCAGTTGTGCCGTCACAAACGCCACAAATCCTGAGTCTTTTACGCCTTGTGCAAAGCTGTCCAATTTGCCTTTACCCGCAGCAATCGCCTCTGGTGTCAAAGGCGTCAATGTGCTGCCCACACCAGGTTGGAAGACGTTTGCGAACAACAAACCCAAGAACAAAGAAATCACTGAAGCGATGACAAACCAACCCAACGCTTTCAAACCCACACGGCCGACTTCTTTACCTTGCCCCATTTGCGCAATCCCAACCACCAACGTTGAGAACACCAACGGCGCGATAATCATTTTGATTGCCCGCAAGAACAAAGTGGACATCAAACCGATGTACGACATGACGTCATAGCCACGATCTTTCAAAGGTTTCAAGTCAATTGAACCTGAGTTCACCAACCAACCAAATACAATACCGAGAATCATCGCAATGATGATGTACGCGGCTAGACGACCACTTCCACCACTTTTCGCAGTGCTATTCATGTTAGCCATAATTTTTCCTTTTTCTTTAATAAAAACCGAAGAGATGAGTCTCTTCATTTTGCCTCAAGATTGCTTATAATCGTTTTTTTAAGAAAGACCGTTCGCAATCACAAACACGGCAGCCCCTCTATAAAAAATGATGGGGAATTATAGAGGCAAACTTACACATTTCAAACACAATATTAGGGTTGTAGTAAAATAAAGTTAAAAATTCCACTAAAACATTAAAAACACTAATTTTTTAGTAGTTTTTTAGAAATTCACAGTGATATAAACTTATAAAGCCTGACTGAAAGCTCATGAAACACGCTTTTTCACCCTCTGTTGGGCGGTTTTTTTATTTTAGGGACAGATATGTTTGGCCTGATTTTATCCAAATCCGCAGCACAATATGCACAATTAACCCGTGAATCAGGGATTGCCGCCGACTCATTTCAGGTGGCGCACACGCTGAAGCAAGTGGATGACTCCGCCTTACCACGCACCACATGGCTGCTGGCCGACCCGTCGCTGGCCGTGCCGCTGTTGCCCCGCTTGCCGAATTTGCGCTGGTTGCAGTCGACTTGGGCGGGCGTAGAGTCGCTGTTGGCCGCACCAAATGTACAAAACTACACGCTGACCAATATTAAAGACGTGTTCGCGCCGCTGATGACCGAATACATTTTGGCGCATTGCTTGGCGCACGAGCGGCAGGTGCTCGCGCACCACGCGGCGCAAAAGGCGCAGCAATGGCACAGCCCGCCATGTGGCGTAATCCGTGGCAAAACCCTGCTCATCGTCGGTGCAGGTTCGATTGGCGCGGCGATGGCAACGACATTGAGCGGCTTGGGCTTGACGATTTTGGCGGTTGTGAACACGCCGCGCCCGCTGCCGCATGTGGCGCAAGTGGGCTGTTTGCGCGATTTACCGCAGCTGCTCCCACAAGCCGATTATGTGGTGAATATTTTGCCCAACACGCCTGTGACGCAGAACATTGTCAATGCCGAATTTTTGGCGCACATGAAGCCCAGCGCGTTGTTCATCAACGTCGGGCGCGGTCAAGCGGTGGTCGAGGCCGACTTAGCCGCTGCGCTGCACCACGGCACGATTGCGGGCGCGGTGCTCGATGTCTATCGCCAAGAGCCGCTGCCACCTGAGCATGAGTTTTGGCGCACGCCGCGCTTGACGCTCACTTCACACACCGCCGCGCCGAGTTTGTCCGCTGATATTTTTGCGGTGTTTATCGACAATTATCAGCGGCTCTGCGCGGGTCAAGCATTGCGCCACGTGGTGGATTTTGCGCGCGGCTATTGACCTTTTAAAACCCGCCATTTTCAGGGATAATGAAGCCCTTTTCCACAGATTGAGTCCAAACCATGAGCCGTGTTTATAACTTCGCCGCCGGGCCCGCCGCCCTGCCGCTGCCCGTTCTTGAAAAAATGCAAGCCGAGTTGCTCGATTTTAACGGCACAGGCACGTCGATTATGGAAATGAGCCATCGCGGCGCGGTGTATACCGAAGTTTTCATGCGCACGCGTGCCAGTTTGCGCCGCTTGCTCAATGTGCCTGACAACTACCACATTTTGTTCATGCAAGGCGGCGCGGTTGGGCTGAACGCGATTATTCCGCTCAATTTACTCGGCGGCACGCGCCAAACAATTGACAGCGTGGTCTCGGGCGCGTGGTCGCTCAAAACCCAAAAAGAAGCCGCGCGTTACGCGACCCACGCGCCCATCATCGCCAACGCCGACGACGGCCAAGGGCGATTCACGCATTTTCCCGAATTTGCCACATGGCAGCGTTCCGACGACGCGGCGTATGTTCATATTTGCACCAACGAAACCGTCCACGGCGTCGAATGGTATCCGAGCCAAGCCGAATCGGATGCGGTCAACGCCAGCGGCGCGTTTTTGGTCGCCGACATGTCGTCACACATTTTGTCACGCCCGATTGACGTGCGCCAATACGGCGTGATTTATGGCGGTGCACAAAAAAACATTGGGCCAGCGGGCGTGAGCTTTGTCATCGTGCGCGACGACTTGCTTGATAGACAGCATCCGCTGTGCCCCGCCGCGTTCAACTGGCGCAACGTGGCCGACAACGACTCGATGTTCAACACCCCGCCGACGTTGTCGATTTATATTGCAGGCTTGGTGTTTGAATGGCTCGAAGCCCAAGGCGGCACGCAAGCCATGGCCGCCATCAACGATGCCAAAGCCGCGCTGCTGTACGACTTTATCGATAACTCAAAACTGTACCGCAACGACGTGCAGCCCAAGTACCGCTCGTGCATGAACGTGCCGTTTTTCCTCAACGACGAGTCGCTCAACGCCGCATTTTTAGAACAATCCGCCGCCGCAGGTCTGGCCGCACTCAAAGGCCACAAAATGGTCGGCGGCATGCGGGCTTCTATTTACAATGCGATGCCGATGGCGGGGGTGCAGGCGTTGGTGGGGTTTATGCGGAAATTTGAACAAAAAAACACCCAAGGAGACTTATAAATGACAAATATGGACAACCCTGCAAGCAGATTACTGTTAATTTTAGAAGAAGGAAAAAAGAAGAACGTACATCAAGCGTGTCTTACTGTGTGGCAAGAATTATTACATACAGAGGGGGATTTATCGCTAACACTGTCCCGCTTAGGAAAGTGTATGAATTTGCCCGAGCAAATCATTCAAACTCTTTTAGATTTATATCCAAACCATTCAAACGTATGGTCTCATTGGGAGTCAAAAATTACCAATGCATTTGAAGGACAAGCAATAAACGGCCAATGGAATTCTTTCATACAGCACATAGACGCAAACAGTTTAATCATGCTTAAAATGACTGAGACTATTATCGAGAGCAAATTAAAAACTAAATTCATCGACTTAGAAAACATCTCCGATATTAGAGCCTCATTAGACAATTTACTAAACGAAGTAGTAGATAGCGATGTAAGTGACGGTTTAAAAATCTTTATCGTCAGAAAAATTAGGGAACTCATCACTTGTATTGACGAGTACAAATTAACAGGTTTAATGCCAGTTTTGGATGCAGTAGATTCCGCAATCGGCCATGCAGTAACAAACTCCGAATACAATGAATTTTTAAAAAAACAACCTCTTGGAGAAAAACTTAAAACCATCCTTGGTGACATAACAAATGTAGTAACAACGGCAAGTGGGATTGCATCTATTACCACTGAGATATTCAAACTATTATCCAATTAATGCCCTCATGAACAGTCAAAGCAATCCACAAGCACCAGCCAGCGTCGATACCGACCTCGCCCCCATCCGCGCCCAAATCGACGCGGTGGATACGCAACTCATCACCCTGCTCAACGAGCGCGCCAAACTCGCACAAGCCGTTGGGCATGTGAAGCAAAAACACAACCAGCCCGTGTTTCGCCCTGAACGCGAGGCGCAGGTGCTGGAAAAAATCGCGCAGCGCAACCCTGGCCCCTTGCCCAGCCACCACCTGCAAGCCTTGTGGCGCGAGGTGATGAGCGTGTGCCGCGCGATGGAAGAGGCGGTCAAGGTCGCGTTTTTGGGGCCGGCGGGCACGTACACCGAGCAGGCGATGGTCAAGCAGTTCGGCCACGCGATTCACGCTGTGGATTGCAGCACGATTGACGATATTTTTCGCGCGGTCGAGGCCGACGGCGCGGCGTTTGGCGTTGTGCCGATTGAAAACTCCATCGAAGGCGCGGTCAACCGCACGATGGACTTGCTGCTGTCCACGCCGCTGACCATTTGCGGTGAAGTCTCGCTGGCCATCAACCATCATTTGTTGCACGCCAGTGGCGACATGAGCGGCGTGACGACCATCGTCGCGCATCCGCAAGCCCTTGCGCAATGCCACCATTGGTTGAAAGAGCACCACCCGCAGATTGAACAAAAGCCCGTTAGCAGCAACGCCCAAGGCGCACTCATGGCACAATCCGACCCCAGTATTGCCGCCATCGCCAGCGAAGTCGCCGCCACGACCTATGGTTTACAAACCGTCAGCGCAGGCATTCAAGACGACGCCAACAACCGCACGCGCTTTATCGTGATTGGCAAACAACTGTGCGGCACGTCGCCCAATGACAAAACCTCCATCATCCTCGCCACGCCCAACAAAGCAGGCGCGGTCTACGCCCTGCTTGAACCATTTGCCCGCCAAGGCGTGTCGATGCTGCGTTTTGAGTCGCGCCCCGCCCGCCAAAAAGGCTGGGAGTACTTTTTTTACATCGACTTCGCAGGCCACATCGACGAGCCGCACGTGCGCGACGCCTTGGCCGAAATCGAGGCCAGCGCGGCGTTTTATAAGTGTTTGGGTTCGTACCCCGTCACTCTTTAATTGGTCAATCATGAAAAAATTCACCTCCGCCAAGCCCTTAGCCGCGTTATGGCTCGCAACGTGCATGCTCGGTTACTCGTCAGCCACGCTGGCGTGCACACCGCCGCCCAAAAACGACCCTCAATATACGGTTAAAGATAAGTCCGCTTGGTTTACCAGCGGGCCGACTTATTCACGCGGCCAACCCATAGTGACGTTATCCGAAAAACCATACAACTGACCTCTGAATATGCGCTTGAGCAGTGGAAAAAACAACATTAACCCATACAAGGAACACCCATGCGTCGTTTATTACTCGCTTTACTGTTTTTAAGTGCTGGCCACACCGCCTACGCGCAACCACACACCATCAACATGCCCAAGTCTTTGCAAGGCGACTGGTTTGTGTCCAACACAGAAGGCAAAGCCAGTTGCGCGGCCTACCGCAAACATCGCAAGGCTGAAGACGTCATTACCGATATTTTTCGGATTGGTCACCACGATTTTAAAGCCTATGCCGAATACGGCGAAGGCAACTACTACGTGCCACACCACATCAAAGCCGTGAGCAACAGCACGTGGCAGACCACCAGCCTATTGTTTTTTGATATTGGCGACATTGGTTATGCCCAAGAAATGCTCAAAAGCGAGTACAAAAACGACGTGCAAGACACCAAAAGCGGCATGCTTTTTAAACTAAATCGCGACAACACCCTTGTGATTTCAGACCCAGACGGTCAAAATGCACAAACCCGCTTCAAATGTCTCGTACCCAAACACTTAAAGTAATCATGATAACCCCACAGATTCGCCGCGCCGAGCCCGAAGACTACGCAGGTATTTGCGCCATTTACGCGCAACCTGCCGCGCAGCACAACACCATGCAGCTGCCGTGGCCGAGCTTGGCGCAGTGGAAAGAGCGCTTGTCCGCTCACAACGCCAACGCTTACGTGTGGATAGCGGTTCACGATGATGAGATTATCGGTCACGCGGGCTTGTGGCTCGCCACTGAGTCACCGCGCCGTCGCCATGTCGCCAGTCTTGGCGTGACCGTGCACGACCAGTGGCAAGGTCAAGGCGTGGGCACTGCCCTCATGAACACTCTGCTCAACATGGCCGACCAATGGCTCAATCTGCATCGACTGGAGTTGACCGTGTATGAAGACAACGCGCCCGCGATTGCGCTGTATCAAAAACTCGGCTTCGTGATTGAAGGCGCACACCGCGATTACGCGTTTCGCGCGGGGCAGTTCGTCAACGCGTGCGCCATGGGGCGCGTCAGAAACTCAAATTCATAACATTTAAAATATGCACAAACTACCCACCCTGCCCACTCAACCCATCCCAAACCTCCTCCTCATCGGCGCAGGTCTCATCGGCGGGTCGCTCACGCTTGCGCTCAAGCACGCGGGCGTGGTGGCGCACGTCACGGGCGTGGGGCGCAACGCGAGCGTGATAGCGCAAGCGCAGCAATTGGGGATTGTCGATGCGGTGGTGCTCGCCGATACGGCTGAGTTCGCTGCCGCCGTGCAATCGGCCAACATCATCGTGCTCGCCATGCCCGTTGGGCAAACTCGCGCGGTGTGCGAAAAAATCGCGCCGCATGTGCAACCCGACACCCTCATCACCGATGTGGGCAGCACCAAAACTTCGGTGTATCTCGATGCACAGGCCGCGCTGGGCGACAAAATCGCACAGTTCGTGCTCGCCCACCCGATTGCGGGGCGCGAAGTCAATGGCCCGCAAGCGGCATTGGCCGATTTGTACGTCAACAAAAAAGTCATGATTTGCCCGCATGAGCGCAATCGCGCTGACGACATCCACACCATCGCCGCCCTATGGCAAGCCACGGGAGCGCAGGTGTTTGAGCTGAGCCTTGCCGCGCACGACGAGATTTTTGCCGCCGTCTCGCACCTGCCGCACGTGCTCGCCTACGCGCTGATGAACCACGTGGCCGATTCGGATTTATCAGCCGACAAATTCGCCATGGCAGGCGCAGGCTTTCGTGATTTCACCCGCATCGCCGCCGCCAGCCCTGAAATGTGGCGCGATGTGTGTTTGGCGAATAAAGAGGCGGTTTTGCGCGAGTTGGACGGCTACTTGGCGCATGCGCAACAATTGCGCGAGGTGATTGCACGGGAAGATGCACAAGCGATGTTAGAACAATTTACCAAAGCCAGTGAGAAACGGTTGGCTTGGGGGAAAGAAAGTTGATGAGCCACACAAACAATATAAAAGGTAAACGGCTCTATTCTTTGCTTTTTTTACCTCTAAACGTCAAGGCTAAATTGTATTTTTCATGGGCAATGGTTCTACTTACAAGTATTGGACTTACCCTATCCCTGTTTAGCTCTAGCTTATTAGATAAAAAATTTCAGTCTAACAAAGAAATTTTAGATTTAATGTACTTGCAAGGAGAAACTCAAATCAATGGAGAGGATTTTATGCAAAAAGCACTTAAAATACCCCCAGCAAAGTATTGCACCAATATTGTTGACCAAGAAACACAAAAAAACTGCCGACTAACGTTGTATAAGGCTCAAGAAATTAATTGGCTTACGGACAAATTTACTTTGTATTTAGCTTTTTCTGCAATTACCGCATTTGGGCTTCTCTCTTTGTCGTGCTTTTGTTTAGCAAGACGATTTTTTTCATCAAATGACTTACCTTTTTACATTTCAATAGCTTTTTTTAGCACCTTGAACACCCTTTTTTTATTACTACTAAACTCTTAAAACCATGAACCACCTCCCCCTCCCCCCCACCTCCTCCGCCCGTGGCGACATCAAGTTACCTGGCTCTAAAAGCATTTCCAACCGCGTGCTGCTGCTCGCGGCCTTAGCCACCAAAGGCGCGACCACGCGCGTGCGCGATGTGTTGGACTCTGACGACACGCGCGTCATGCTTGACGCGCTCAACACGCTTGGCGTGCAGGTCACGCAAGTGGCCGAGCACGATTTTGACGTGGTCGGTACGGGTGGCGACTTTCCGAACAAAGATGCGGATTTATTTATGGGCAACGCGGGCACGGCGATTCGTCCGTTGACTGCGGTGCTGGCGTTGCAAAACGGTACGTATTCGATTCACGGCGTACCGCGTATGCACGAGCGGCCAATTGGTGACTTGATTGAGGCGTTGCAACAGATTGGCGTGCAGGTCAATTACACGGGCAATGCGGGCTATCCGCCGTTTGTGCTCTCGCCTGCGCAGTTGCCTGCGGGTGATTTGAGTTTGAGCATCAAGGGCAATGTGTCCAGCCAGTTCCTCACCGCCGTATTGATGGCCGCGCCGCTGTTGCAGCGCAGCGTGACGATTCACGTGATTGGCGAATTGATTTCTAAGCCCTACATCGAAATCACGCTCAACCTCATGGCGCGGTTTGGCGTAACCGTCACGCGCGACGGCTGGTCGTCGTTCACGGTTGCGGCAGGCGCAGCATACACGTCACCGAGCGAAATGTACGTCGAAGGCGACGCATCATCGGCCTCGTATTTCCTCGCGCTCGGCGCACTGGGCGGCGGGCCGCTGCGCGTGACGGGCGTGGGCTTGTCGAGCATTCAAGGCGACGTGAAATTCGCCGACGCACTGCAACTGATGGGCGCCAACGTCATGATGGGCGAAAATTGGATTGAAGTGCGCGGCATCGAGGGCGGCCAATTGCGCGGCATCGAACTCGACTGCAACCACATTCCCGACGCGGCCATGACGCTGGCAGCAGCGGCTCTATTCGCCAAAGGCGCAACTAAACTCACCAACATCGCCTCGTGGCGCGTCAAAGAAACCGACCGCCTCGCCGCAATGGCCACCGAGCTGCGCAAAGTCGGCGCAACCGTTGAGGAAGGCGCAGACTACATCGTCGTCACCCCGCCCGCCGAGGACGGCTGGCAACACGCCGCAATTGACACGTATGACGACCACCGCATGGCGATGTGCTTTTCGCTTGTGGCGTTGAGCAAGGTTGGCGTGACGATTAACGATCCGAAATGCGTGGGGAAAACTTTTCCGACGTATTTTGAGGTTTTGCAGACTTTATTACACATTGAAAAACAATAAAGTTTCTACTCCAGTTAACTGCTGACATTGAACGGCAAACCCCGTCATTGCGGCCTTGAGCCGCAATCTCCTGAGTTGGGAATGCCACACGCGAAAAACTCACCAAGCGCGGTATAACGGCCATGAGCAGCAATTAACTGGAACATAACCATGAACAACTTAGAACACATATTTAATTTAGAGTTGAAACTTAACGGCAACCACTCATATTTAAAATCCTACCCAATTCTTTTACAGCAAGCGACTCGAGAAAACTTATCTTTTGAAGATATTGTTGGCTTAGCACATATGGTTTATGGTTGGATGCCAACAATTCTAACGCTTCATTTTGAACGAACTTCTCCAGAGGAGGTCGTGCAAATTGTGAACGCCGCCAAAGTGAGGCTATTAAGTACAATGGAACTAGAGGTTCTTAAAAAGTTCATCAACAACTCCCTAGTTGGCGCATCTAAATTACTTCATTTTGTCGCACCCGATAGATACGCAATCTGGGACTCTAAAATTTACTTTTACTTACATCAAAAACTGCCACATCAAAGTACGATTGGCAACATTGACAAGTACTTAGATTACTTATCTAAATTAAGCGAGTTGGAAAAGTCCGAACATTTCACTGCTTTTCATGCCAAAGTAAACGCAAAACTAGGTTACGCTGTTAGCGCAAAACGCGCATTAGAAGTCGTCATGTTTGAGCATTCAAATCCAAAATCATAAACAGAAAGCACCCATGGCCCTCAAATCCACCATCTTCAAAATCGAACTCTCCATCGCCGACATGGACAGAAATTACTACGCAACCCACGCGCTGACTGTGGCGCAGCATCCCTCCGAAACCGAAGAGCGCATGATGGTGCGTGTGTTGGCGTTTGCGCGGCATGCGCATGAGCGATTGATTTTTGCCAAAGGTTTGGCGAGCGCGGACGAGCCTGATTTGTGGCACAAAGATTACGGCGACGACATTGTGCTGTGGATTGACGTGGGCTTGCCCGATGAAAAGCGCATCCGCAAAGCCTGTGGCCGCTCAGACGCGGTGGCGGTGTATTTGTACGGCGGCAATATTGCCGATATGTGGTGGACGGCGAACGAGAAAAAAATGCAGCCGCTTGATAAAGTCAGCGTATTCAACCTGCTCGACACCGACGCCCTCACCCGCATGGCGCGGCGCACCACGGCGATTCAGTGCACGATTCAAGACGGCGAGATGTGGTTATCGGATGACAATGGGGCGCATTTGGTGGCGGTGACTCGCTTGAAATAATGCGCAAGCCATCAACCCAGCAACAACTGATAAAAACTCAAATCCAACCAACGGTTGAACTTAAAACCCGCATGACGAATCGTGCCCGCATGCTCAAAACCTAGTTTTTGATGCAAAGCAATGCTCGCCAAATTATCCACATCAATCCCTGCAATCATGGTGTGGTAACGGCTCGCCTTGGCCACACGAATCAACTCACGCAGCAAAGCAGAGCCGACGCCTTGCCCATGATGCTCATGATGAACGTAAACCGAATGCTCAATCGAATACTGGTATGCAGGCCATGCGCGAAACCCGCCATAACTGGCAAAGCCCAATAAAAACCCCGCATCGTCAACCGCCCCAATCACAGGATAATTGCCCTGCTGTTTGTTTTTGAACCAATCCACCATCGACTCAGGCGGGCGCGGCTCATAGTCGTACAACGCGGTTGAATGCACAATCGCGTGGTTGAGCATCGCTAAAATAGCGTCCGCATGTTGCTCATAGATGCATTGAATCAGCCGCATATCACCTC
Source organism: Formosimonas sp. (assembly GCA_051650085.1). Classification (GTDB taxonomy): domain Bacteria; phylum Pseudomonadota; class Gammaproteobacteria; order Burkholderiales; family Burkholderiaceae; genus Hydromonas. Next base: position 43,474 of record JBOFII010000013.1, on the reverse strand, counting down.
CGCTCACTCATCAACTGCCGCACATCATGCGCAATACTATCAGGCGGTGTGCCGTAAGGAATCGAGACCCGAAAGCGGCCTTGCGCGTCGATTAAGTATAAATTCGCGCTGTGTTTGAGCATATAAAACTCACCCGACCCGATTTTTTCAAAGCTAATCCCCAAGTCTTGCGCCATGCGCTGGGTGTTGGGCAGGTCGGTGGCCGCGCCGATAAAGCCGCTGGCAAAGGCGGCGGTGTATTGTTGCAGCACGGCCATGCTGTCGCGCTCAGGGTCAAGGCTGACCAATATCACGCGCAGTTTGTCGGCGTCCGCGCCCAGTTGTTGCTTGACGATTTTAAGGTGGCCCAACGTGGTTGGGCACACGTCGGGGCACATGGTGAAGCCAAAAAACACGGCGGTGACGGGCTGCAAATTGGCGGCGTTGAGGTGCAGGCTTGCGCCGTCGGTGCTGTGCAGCGCGACGCTGGTGTGCAGTTGTGCGCCAGTGATGTTGCTGTTCAAAAACGACACGCTGGCGGGTTGACAGGCCACGAGCAGCGCGGCGCACAGCCATTTGAGCCACTTCATGATTGACCGCCAAAGGTTTTGCGGTGCGGCAGTTGCGCGGTGAGTGATTCGAGCGAAACGGTGTGCGTGTCGCTCACGCGCCGCGCGGCTTGGATGTGCCAGACTTGACCATACAAAACCTGCAGGCTGATCTGTCGCAAACCCTGCGCATACAACTCACTCAACTTCGCCCGCCACGGCTCAGGCGGCAAATGCGGGATAAACGCTTGCACGTCGCGCCACAGCGGCGCAAAGTCGCTGTAACTCAATTCAACCGTTTCCACGTCGAGCACGGGCAAGCCAAAGCGCAGCTCTTGCAAACGCGCCCCTGCGTCCATGATGTTCGGCCAGTGCGTCAACTGTTCGAGCCATTCGGGCTGGGCGTTGACGATTTCGGGCAGGCTGCCCGCGCTCAAGCAGGCAAACAACAGCACGCCGTCGGTGCTGAACCAATTGGGCAGCAGCGCCAAGTCTTGCAGCCGCTGAGCCGAGGCATCCAAAACCAAGGGCGCAAACACCAATGTTGCGTCGGACTGCGCAGGCTGGGTGAGCGCGTGCCAATCAATCGATTCAACCTGCCGCGCAAACGGGTTGAGCGTGCGCCACAGCGGCGCGGCAGGGGCTGCACCGAGCCGCCATTGCGACAGCGGCGCGTTCAAACCATATGTTTTGAACGTGCGGGCAGGCAGCGGATGCGGGCTGATTTCGCGCATGAGCGTTGGCGTGATTTTGATGTCTTGGGAACGCTCAAGCAGTTCACGCGCAACGTGCTGCACTAAATCAATGGGCAATGAAGACATGGGGGAGGCGTTCGGCTAAAATGAAGAATGCGCATTTTAACACGAACCCTCAACCAACTGGCGCAGCTCATTGGCGGCTGCGTGCATTGCGGTGCGCACGGTGCGCCGTCGGAGTTATCGCCACGGTTGTGCGTGGACTGCGCCGCCCATCTGCACTTTGCGCCACATCGCTGCACCACCTGTGCGCAACCGCTGGCCACCGACGACGCGCAGTGTTTGCCCTGCCTGCAACAACCGCCGCACTTTGTGCGCACCGACGCGTTTGCCGACTACAGCGGCACGCTCAAGCACTTGATTGTGCAATACAAATTCCACCGCAAACTGGCCTACGCCCCGCTGCTGGCCGACTTGCTCAGCCACGCATGGCGCGACATCGAGCCGCCCGACGTGGTGATTGCTGTGCCGCAGCACGAGGCCATGACCCGCCAACGCGGTTTTATTCCACTTGAATATCTGCTCCAATGCGTGGACAATAGCCCCCCTGTGCGAAAAGACGCCATCGTGCGCGTGCATCAGCCACATTTGCAAGTCGGCGCAAGCGCCAGCGCACGTCGCCAACACATCAAAGGCGCATTTGCCGCCACGGCTGACTTAACGGGCTTGCGCGTTTTAATCATTGACGACGTGTACACCACGGGCGCAACCTTGCGCGAAATGGCTGCGGTGTGCCACGCCGCGGGTGCGGCACAGATTTCTAACCTTGTTATCGCGCGTGCGCGTTTGGATGCATAAATGTTTCATTTGGTACTGGTTCAACCCGAAATCCCGCCCAACACGGGCAACATCATCCGCCTGTGCGCCAACACAGGGGCGCAATTACACCTCGTCAAACCGCTCGGCTTTCCTCTGGACGACACGCGCATGCGCCGCGCTGGGCTTGATTATCATGAATTTGCCGACCTCAAAGTGTACGACGACTGGGCCGACTTCATCACCCGCGCCCAACCCGAAGCCCGCCGCATGTTTGCCCTGACCACCAAAGGCGCCAACATTTTGAGCGCGACAGCGTTTCAGGCGGGCGACTGGTTTGTGTTCGGCTCAGAAACCAGCGGCCTGCCCGAACACGTGCGTGACTTTTTCCCACCCGAACAACGCATCCGCCTGCCGATGATGCCCAACAACCGTAGCCTCAATCTAGCCAACACCGCCGCGATTATCGTGTATGAAGCGTGGCGGCAGATGGATTTTGCAGGTGGTCAGTAATCTCAACTCTGGAACAATATGCCCAAAACACTCATCAAAACCCTCATCGCTACCAGCCTATTCTCAATTAACCATCAACCGTTCAAACCATGATCTGGCAATGTAACCCATACCGTGCGCTCATTGCACTGGCTATTTTTTTACTGGAAATTTTTATTGCGCTGTCTGTGCACGATCACTTCATTCGCCCCTTTATTGGTGATGTTTTAGTCGTCGTGCTGATTTATTTTGCAGCCAGCAGTGTCATCATCACCCGCTCTTGCGCACTGGCAGGAGCGGCTTTTGTCTTTGCGTGCAGCATTGAGTTGGGTCAATATTTGCACATGGCAACATGGCTGGGGTTACGCAAAGGCTCGATGCTGTATGTGGCTTTAGGGGCAACTGCAGACTGGCTGGATGTGCTGGCCTATGCAGTGGGTGCATTGCTCATTTGCGGGGCAAGCAAAATGGGCTGGATTCGCGCATAAGCAAGCCTAGGCCAAATAGCGACGCAAATCAAATTGATGCAAGCCTGCAATCACATCATCGGCCTGCGCGAGTACATCGGCGTGGCCAATGCCCACTGCAAACATGCCCGCATCTTTAATCGAGCGCACGCCCGCCACGGCATCTTCAACGCCCAAACAGTCGGCAGGCGCAACGCCCAATTCGGAGGCGGCTTTGAGGAAAATTTCAGGGTCGGGCTTGCCGCGTACAATCAATTTGGCATCGACGACATAATCAAATTTAGCGGTAATCCCCAGTTTGTCCAAAACCATAAAAGCATTTTTGCTGACCGAGGCCAAGCCGATTTTCAGCCCCGCCGCGCGGCACGCATCTAGCGCGGCAACCGCACCTGCCAATAAGTCGTCGGCGGACATTTGTTCGACCAGTTTGACGTATTCGGCGTTTTTTTGGTCGGACAGCACTTGCTTTTCGGTGGCCGAATAATCACGCCCCGCTTGCGCCAAAATCAAGTCAAGCGAGGTGGCGCGGTCAATCCCTTTGAGGGTTTCGTTGAACGCTTCGTCAAACGCCACGCCCTGCGACTCGGCCAAGCGTTTCCACGCAATATAATGGTAACGTGCAGTGTCGGTAATCACGCCGTCGAGGTCAAAAATCACGGCTTGGTAAGCATGCTTATTCATGAGAGGGCTTTCGTAGATACCGCGTCGTGCGGCATTAGGGTAATGGGGTTGCCGCAGTGGTTAAACGTCAAACCATCGCCACGCAGCAACTGGTAAGTGGCTTGGCCTGCTTCGACCTGCACGTTGATTAAGTTGCCGCGCACGGTGAGGTTGAAGCGATAACGCGTCCACGCGGCGGGTAAAGTCGGCGTGAATTGCAATGCGCCGTCGTACACGCGCATGCCCGCAAACCCCGCCACCACGCCGAGCCACGAGCCTGCCATAGCGGCGGTGTGCACGCCGTGCTGGGTGTTGCCGTGCATGTTGTCAATGTCCATCCGCGCGGTTTGCATGAAAAAATCATACGCGCGGTCGTGGTAGCCGACTTCTGAAGCGACAACCCCAAAAATACAAGCCGACAACGATGAATCGTGCGTGGTAATCGGTTCGTAATAATCAAAATCGCGCCGTTTGTCGGCCAGCGCAAACGCATTGCCGCGCAACAGCAAGGCCAGCACCACATCGGCTTGTTTGCAGACTTGGTGGCGATAAATCACCAGCGGATGGTAGTTGAGCAACAGTGGGTAATTGTCGGCAGGCGTGGCCGCAAAATTCCACACAGGTTTGCTCAAAAACGTGTCGTCTTGCGGGTGCACGCCGAGTTTTTCGTCGTACGGCACATACATGTGCTCGGCGGCGCGGGCAAAGTCGTCGATTTCCGAGTCGTCCAAATCAATCGCGTTGCTGATGCGGGCAAAATCGGCAGGATGCTCGGCCTTGAGCTGGCGTGCCACTTTGACCGCAAAGTTCAGATGCAACTGCGCCATGACGTTGGTGTACAGATTGTTATTGACCATCGCCGTGTATTCGTCAGGGCCTGTGACTTCATAAATACCAAAGCGTTCAGGGTGCTGCGGATTGTACGCGCCGATGCTCAGCCACAACCGCGCGGTTTCCAAAATAATCTCCGCGCCTTCGCTGATTAAAAACACGTCGTCACCCGTCATGTCGTAATACTGTTTGATGGAATACGCCACATCGGCGTTGATGTGGTATTGCGCCGTACCCGCAGGAAAATACGCCGAGCACTCGTCGCCCGCAATCGTGCGCCACGGATACAACGCGCCTTTATCCAACGACATCGCCCGCGCCCGCTCACGCGCCGCGCCCAAGCCTTGGTAACGGTAGGCCAACAATTGCCGCGCAATTTCAGGCTGGGTGGCGAGGAAGAACGGAAACACGTAAATTTCAGTGTCCCAAAAATAATGCCCCTCGTAGCCCTCGCCCGTCACGCCTTTGGCCGAAATATTGGTTTTGCCGTCGCGGCCCATCGACTGCAACAGATGAAATTGGTTGAAATGCAAACCTTGGCACAGCGCGTCGTCGCCCTCAATCTCCACATTGGCTTTTTGCCAAAAGTCAGACAAATACTCGGCTTGTTGTGCCAGCAAAGCATCAAACCCAGCGGCTTTGACCTCGCGCACCGCCGCTTGACTGCGGCTCAACAACTCATTCTGCGGATAATCGCGTGAGGTGAAATACGCGCCAAACTTAATCAGCGTCGCGCTTTGGCCTTGCGCCAATTCAAAGGCGAACTGCCGTGCCACGCGTTCACCATCAACCGCGTTGTGCGCCTGCGCGGCCACATTTAGCGAACTGTCGATGGCACTGACCAACTGAAAACCGCTGTTGCGCGTATTGTGCACCAACGCGCTAAAACTGTCGCGTTGCTCAACCGAGGCAAGCAGCAGCGGTGCGGCACTCAAATGCGTGCCCACCCGTGGGTCGTCCCCTGCGGCCAGGTTTTTGACCTCGCCATCGAGCACCGATTCAATCTGCACCGCACCCGCAAAATTCACCGCCGTGACGCTGTAGCGAATCGCAAAAATGTGTTTGTGCGCCAAACTGACCACGCGCTCGCTGCGTATCTTGACCGTTTTACCGCTGGGCGACGTCCATTCAAATGAACGCGTCAACACGCCTGTTTTAAAATCCAACGAGCGTTCGTACGCGCTCATCTGCCCTTGTTGCACATCCAATTGCTCACCGTCAATCGTCAGCACAATCCGCTTGCCGTTGGGCACGTTGAGCATGAATTGATTGGTTTTGGCCAAGCCGTACGCGGTTTCTGGATGGTGAATCGGATTGGTGTCGTAAAAACCGTTCAAAAATGTCGCATCTTGACTATCGCCGTGAAAACCCTCGTCATGGCCGCCGCGCAGTCCGATGTAGCCGTTGCCGACCGTAAATAGTGTTTCGTTGAGCAAATTGTGTTCGGGCGCAAACTCGCGCTCGCAAATGCGCCAAGCCTCGTGCGCAAACTGACTGTGGGGGGCGTGTGACATGTCATCCTCTGGGTTATTGTTAGAATCGCGCCGCACCCCCTTGGCGCGGCTGTGACGCCATTATGCCCCGTTTTTCCAACCGACTCAATCTGAAACTTACATAAAACTTACATTGACCACAACGCGATTTTCAACGCCTGCACCAAAGCCGCATATTGCGCCGCGCTCACGCAGGGTTGCGGCTTTTGCGCCGCTTGTTCGGGCGTGATGGCCCAGACAGGATGGGGGAAATTCACGTCATGGGCAAAGCGCGGAATCACGTGCCAATGAAGGTGCGGGGTCATATTGCCCAAGCTGGCCAAATTCACCTTGGTCGGTTGCAACACTTGGCGCAGCACCTCCTCGACCACGCACACGGTTTTCATCAATTGGCTGTGTTGCGCGGGCGATAAATCGGTCATTTCGGCCACGTGCGCCTGCCACACCACGCGAACAAAACCGACAAAATGCGGCTCATCGACCATAATCACGCGCAAGTCATCGTTTTGCCAAACCAATTCGCCGCCGACTTGGGCGCACAGGGCGCAGTTTGAGTTTTGCTTAAAAGGCAACATGGGTCACTTTCAGTGAAGCGGGCGTTACGCCCAGTAGTAAAAAAACGGAATCAAAAACGGCACGGCCACGGTAATCAGCGCACCGCTGATGAACGCAATCGGCACATACATTGGGGCGCAGTTTTTCTCAATCAGCGGCAAAGTCACATCCATGCAGGTCGCGCCGCACACCCCAATCGCCAGCGGCGCGCGATGGTGCCGCGCAAGCATTGGCACCAGCAACAAGGCAATCACTTCGCGAAACAAATCCGACAAAAATGCAATCGAGCCCAAAACGGGTTCGTCCATTTGGGTCAAGGCAATCCCCGACAACGTGTACCAACCAAAGCCCGAAGACGCGGCCAGCGCATGATTGACAGGCAAATCAAGCCAACTGGCGCACAACCACGCGCCAAGCGACGAAAATACCACCGTCGTGACCGCCAAAGCCATCGAAAACGGGTTGAGCAAAATTTCACGCAAACGGATGTTCGACTGCGACAAACGCAAGCCGATGAAAAAAATCATCGCGTACAAAAAGTAATTGAGCCACACCTCATACGCAAAATGCGGCAACCAGTTGGCGTAGCGCAACACAAACCCCAAAATCACCCACGCAAACAACTGCAACGGGTCTTTAAGGTACGCCCACACGCTGAACGCCACCCCCGTCGCGTGGCTCTCCCCCGCGCCACCTTGCGGGCGCATGACACGGCACAGCAAAATCACACCCAGCATAATCGACAGCGACGTGACCACCGCCAGAACCGCCGCCGACGCCCCGACCGTCAGCAACTGCCGCGCAATATCAGGCACGTCCGCCACCATCATGCCCATACCAAACAGTAAAATAATCATGCAGGCGTTGGACAAGCGCCCCGCCCATTGGTGCGAAAAATGGATTTTCAAGCGATGAAACTCCAAACCGCACAGCAAAGCGGCAAAAACGGGGAGTAGGCTGTATAAAGCTGTGAGCATAAAATCCTAAAAAACAAGGTCGTTGCGGCCTTGAGCCGCAACCTCCCGATGCGAGCGAGGTCAAAACCAATTTTTGGGGGCTGCCGAGACCATCAAGACAACTAGAACCATGATTTGCAAAGCCCAACGCACGCGCCAGCGGTAGCAAAATGCCAAACTGAGCAACACTTGCACCAATAAAAGCAGCGCAAGGAACATAATTATCAGTTGCAAAAGCCCGTCGCCACGACTTTGCCCCAGAAAAAAATCATACGACAAAAACAACTCAAGGACGAGAAGCAGAGCCGTCAAGCCCAAGTTCAGCCACTTGAAAATCGCATCCATCAATTCATATTCCAACCATGCGACACATTAATCGACTGGCCACTCAACGCGCCTTTGGCGTCTTGCGCCAAATAGCTGACCAAGTTGGCAACATCTTCAACCGTGGTGAATTCGCCATCGACGGTGGCGGTGAGCATGACTTTTTTGACCACATCGGCCTCGCTCATGTTGAGTGCAGCGGCTTGCTCGGGAATTTGTTTTTGCACCAATGGCGTGAGCACAAAACCTGGGCAAACCACGTAGCTGTGGATGTTGTGCGCCCCGCCTTCTTTGGCAACCACCCGCGCCAAGCCGAGCAGGCCATGTTTGGCGAACACATAAGCGGATTTGAGTTTGGAGGCTTCGTGCGAGTGCACCGAGCCCATGTAAATGATTTGCCCGCCGCGCCCTGATTCTTTCATCCACTTAAACGCGGCTTTGCTGCTCAAAAACGCACCGTCGCCGTGAATGCTGAGCATTTTTTGCCAGTCGCTGAACGGGAATTCTTCAAACGGATGGACAATCTGCACGCCCGCATTGGACACCAGCACGTCAAGGCCACCCAAGGTCTCAATAGTGTGCGCTATGCCCGCGTTGACTTCCAACTCATCGGTCACATCCATGCGCAGCGCAACCGCTTGGCCACCTGCGGCGATGATATTTTGCGCCACGGCAGTTGCGCCGTCTAAGTTCAAATCCGCCACCACCACCGTCGCGCCCTCTTGCGCGAGCATCAGGGCGCAGGCTTGCCCAATCCCGCTTGCCGCGCCTGTGACCAAGGCGACTTTGCCTGTTAATCCATTCAATTGCATAAACCCTCCCTAAAAATAAGCCGCGTCATTGCGGACTTGCGCCGCAATCTCCTGAATGAGGAGATGCCGCACGCGAAAAACTCGCTAAGCGCGGCATGACGGGTATACCCAAAACAATGATTCTAATCAAATCGGTGACGCGCCGTAAATACTTATTCAACTTTTTGCAAAACCAGCGATAATCTCGCTTTATTGGCTTCATTTCACACGGATATTCATGTTTTCGCTCAAACGGTCTTTGAATTTGTTCAACGCTCAAGATAGTGCACATCTCAAGCGTTTGGTGGCTTATATTTTGCGCTACAAAACGCGCTTGATTTATGCATTGTTGGCGATTGTCGCCGTGGCGGCGACTGAAGCGATGCTGGCTTTATTCATCCAGCCTTTGATTGACGTGGGCTTCACCTCTTCTTCCGCAATGAGCAGTGCGACCAAAGGCGCGTTCACCCATTTGTCCGAACCGATTTGGGCCACACCCAATAAAGTGTGGCTCGTGCCGCTGATTTTGATCGGCATGTTTGTGGTGCGCGGTGTAGGTCGTTTTGTGAGCAATTATTATTTGTCGTGGATTGCCGCCTCGGTCATCAGCACGCTGCGTGCCCAGATGTTTGACAAAATGCTGCTCCTGCCGTCGCACTACATGCAAAAGCACCCCAGTGCGCACGCCTTGAGCCGCTTTTTGGTCGACGCGGGCACGGCAATTAACCATGCCAACGGTATTTTCATCACGCTGGTGCGCGACTCGTTGATTGTCATGGGTTTGATTGCCACGCTATTGTTCCTCAACTGGCAACTGGCACTGGTTGTGCTGTGCACCTTCCCACTGTTGGCGGTGGTCTCCAAATACTACCGCCAACGCCTGCGCCCGCTGACTGAAAAAGCCCAGCAGATGAACCAAGAACTCGGTCACGTGTTGATTGAGCACTACGACGGCCACAAAATCATCAAACTGTTTGGCGGCACAACCCACGCCAAGGCGCGATTCGAAGCGGTCAACGACAAAATTTTGAACTACACCAAACGCTTCGAGTTGGCCGCCTGCGCCCGTGCGCCGATTACCGAGTTCATCAGTTCGCTCGCTTTGGCGGTGGTGATTTTTATTGTGCTGTGGCAAAGCGAGCGTGGCCTGACCACGGCGGGTGGCTTTTTCTCATTCATCGTCGCCATGCTGCAAATGATGACACCGCTGAAAAATTTATCTAACTTGAGCGTTTTGCTGCAAAAAATGCTGGTCGCCGCCGACAGCGTGTTTGCCATGATTGACGAGCAACCCGAACCCAACACAGGCCGCCACCTCATCGAGCAAACCCGCGGCGCAATCGCCTTTGACGCGGTCAGCGTGCAGTACGACGACCAATCCGAACACAAAGCCTTGGACAACTTTAACCTGAACATCCGCGCGGGCGAAAAAATCGCGCTGGTCGGCCGCTCAGGCAGCGGCAAAACCACCTTGATTAACCTGTTGCCGCGCTTTATTGAGCAGACTTCAGGGCATATTACGCTGGACGGTGTGGCCTTGCCTGAGATTGAACTGAGCAGTTTGCGCAGCCAGTTTGCACTGGTCTCGCAAGAGGTGATTTTGTTCAACGACACGCTGTACAACAACGTCGCCTATGGCTTAGACAAGGCCGACGACGACGCGGTCGAAGCGGCATTGCGCGCCGCCAATCTGTGGGAATTTGTGCTGCAACAGCCCGAACACTGGCACGTCAACATCGGCAACAACGGCAACAAACTGTCGGGCGGCCAACGCCAGCGCGTCTCCATCGCCCGCGCCATGCTCAAAAACGCGCCGATTTTGATTCTCGACGAAGCAACCAGCGCACTGGACAACGAATCTGAACGACTGGTGCAACAAGCCCTTGATACCTTGATGCGCGGGCGCACCAGCATCATCATCGCCCACCGTTTGTCCACGATTGAACAAGCCGACCGCATCGTGGTCATGGCGCACGGCAAAATCATTGAAGTCGGCACACACGCCGAACTTTTGGCTAAAAATGGCGCATATGCCCAAATGCATTAACGCGTTTAGGGCAAGCGTCGTTCTAACTTAAAAATCGCCAAACTGCCGCGCCAGTTGGGCATGAAGCGCACCACTTGCTCGTCTTGCAGCACCACTTGTTCGGTCACGCGGCACCCCACATCGTGCGCCAGCTGCACAAAGTCAGGGATGGTCAACACGCGCACATTGGGTGTGTTGTACCACTCATACGGCAAGGTTTTCGACACAGGCATACGGCCTTTGAGCACCGCGACGCGGTGTCGCCAGTAGCCGAAATTGGGCACGGACACAATCGCGGTTTGGCCGACGCGGGCGATTTCGCGCAGCATGGACTCCGTTTCATGCACGGCTTGTAAAGTGAGTGACAAAATCGCCACGTCAAAACTATTGTCTTCAAAAAAACTCAAGCCGCCCTCTAAGTCCTGCTGCAACACATTAAGCCCTTTTTGCACGCAGGCGTGCACATTGGCGTCGTTCAACTCCACCCCATAGCCCGTCACTTGCTTTTCGGCCACCAGTTTGGCCAGCAAACTGCCATCACCGCAACCCAAGTCGAGCACATGGGCGCGGGGCGCAACCCACGCGGCAATCGCCTCAAAGTCAGGGCGGCTCTCGCCTGCGAGCAAACGCGCGGCATTAATCGGCAAACTCATGCGGCTTCTCCTGTGCTGATGCGGGCGAAATACGCACGAACCACATTGTGATAACGCGCATCGTTGAGCAAAAAGGCGTCGTGACCGTGTGGCGCGTCGATTTCGGCGTAGGTGACTTTGCGTTTGTTTTTGACCAGCGCCTTGACCAATTCGCGGCTCATGGCGGGCGAAAAGCGCCAGTCGGTGGTGAATGAAGCAATCAAATAATCGGCGCGGGTCGCAGCCAATGCGCCATTTAAGTCGCCGCCAAACTCGCGGCTTAAGTCAAAATAATCCAAGGCTTTGGTGATGAGCAAATAGGTGTTGGCGTCAAAATAGTTGGCGAATTTTTCACCCTGATAGCGCAAATACGACTCGATTTCAAACTCCACCCCATAGCCATAACCATAATTATCGCCCCGTAAATCGCGGCCAAATTTTTCGGCCATTGAATCATCGGACAAATAGGTGATGTGCCCAATCATCCGCGCCACGCGCAAACCTTGGCGCGGCACGACCCCATGCGCATAAAAATGCCCGCCGTGAAACTCAGGGTCGTTCAAAATCGCCTGCCGCGCCACGTCGTTGAACGCAATATTTTGCGCCGACAGTTGCGTCGTCGAGGCAATCACCACGCAATGGCGCAACGCGCTCGGATAATGCACGCTCCACGCCAACGCCTGCATTCCACCCAAACTGCCGCCCATCACCGCCGCCCATTGCTCGATGTGCAGCGCGTGCATCAGTCGCTTTTGCGCATCGACCCAATCCTCAACCGTGACCACGGGAAAATCCGCGCCATACGGCTGACCCGTAGCGGGATTGGCGTGCATCGGGCCGGTTGAACCAAAGCACGAACCCAAATTATTGACCCCGACCACAAAAAATCGATCGGTATCCACGGGCTTACCAGGGCCGACCATATTGTCCCACCAGCCCAGCTCGCCGTGCTCATTTACGCCCGCCACATGGTGCGAAGCGTTGAGCGCGTGGCAAATCAGCACCGCGTTGTCCCGCGCCGCGTTGAGCGTGCCGTAGGTCTCATACACCAGCGTGTAATCGCGCAATTGCGCCCCGCTTGAAAGCGGCAAAGGCTCTTTAAAAAAAATCTGTTGTGGCTGAACCTGCATGTGTGTCTCGCATAAAAAAACCCAAAGTTTGGCATCAAAAATCAATGCGCCACTTTGAGTCGCATCGTTTAGCCGTTTTGGTTTCAAAAAACCGCGCCCGCAAGCAAATGACAAATCGGCGCATGGGTGAAATGTACCATAGGCAGGCCAATTCCTCAAACACTTCCACCACTCAAAACTCAAGCCTCGCCCAAAAACCCGCCGCTTTGATGCGCCCACAAGCGAGCGTACAAACCGTTTTGCGCGAGCAGTTCGCTGTGCGTACCTTGCTCGATGATGCGCCCTTCGTCCAGCACCACCAGTCGGTTCATTTCGGCGATGGTGGATAAGCGGTGGGCAATTGCAATCACGGTTTTGCCCTCCATCAACTGGTACAAACTGGCTTGAATCGCGGCTTCGACTTCGGAGTCCAGCGCACTGGTCGCCTCGTCGAGCAACAAAATCGGCGCGTCTTTGAGCATGACGCGGGCAATCGCAATCCGCTGGCGTTGTCCGCCCGACAACTTCACACCACGCTCGCCCACATGCGCCTCAAAGCCCGTGCGCCCAGCAGGGTCGGACAAAGTTTGGATGAAGTCATACGCCTCGGCCCGCCGTGCCGCTTGCAGCATGTCGGCATCGGTCGCATCGGGGCGGCCATACAAAATATTTTCGCGCACCGAGCGGTGCAACAACGAGGTGTCTTGCGTGACCATGCCAATCTGCTGACGCAGCGAGTCTTGCGTCACCTGTGCAATATTTTGCCCATCAATCACAATTTGCCCCGCTTGCACATCATAAAAACGCAACAACAAATTGACAATGGTGGATTTGCCCGCGCCTGAACGGCCGACCAAACCGATTTTTTCACCCGCCTCAATCCGCAAATTCAGCTGGTCAATCAAGGCGCGTTCTGCACCGTAGTTGAAGGTCACGTTTTTAAACTCAACTTGTCCGCGCTCAACCGCCAGCGCGGGTGCGGCGGGCGCGTCTACCACGGTTTGGCGGCGCGACAACGTGCTCATGCCGTCTTGCACCGTGCCGACGTGCTCAAACAAACCCGTTAACTCCCACATAATCCACTGCGACATGCCGTTCAAACGCAAAGCCATCGCCGTAGCCGCCGCCACCGCACCAACGCTGGTCTGCCCGCTGTGCCACAGCCACAACGCCGCGCCGCCCGTGCCGACAATCAGCAACATACTCAAAATATGATTGGTGATTTGAAAACTCGAACCCAAACGCATTTGCTGAAACACCGTGCGCATGAACTCTTGCATGGCATTTTTGGCGTAACTCGACTCGCGCTCGGCGTGCGAAAATAATTTCACCGTCGCAATATTGCTGTACGCATCGGTGATGCGCCCCGTCATGAGCGAACGCGCATCAGCCTGCGCTTGCGCCGTCGCACTCAAACGCGGCACAAAAAACCACACCGCCAACGCATAAAAAACCAGCCACAGCAGAAGCGGCAACAGCAAATAAAACCCCAAGCCGCCCAAAATCAACGCAGAGGTGGCAAAATAAATCACCAAAAACACCATGATGTCGCAAAACATCATCACCGTATCGCGCACCGCCAGCGCGGTTTGCATGACTTTGGCCGACACCCGCCCCGCAAACTCATCTTGATAAAAGCCCATGCTTTGCGCGAGCATCAACCGATGAAAATTCCAGCGCAAACGCATCGGAAACGCGCCTTGCAAAGTTTGCAGTTTAATCATTGAGTCCAGCGCAACCACCAGCGGACTCAAAGCAATCAAACCGAGCATCCAACTCAACTCACCGCCTTTTTTCGCCCACAACTCATGGGGCGCAACCTGCCCCAGCCAATCAACCACGCTGCCCAAAATGCTGAATAAATACGCCTCAAACGCGCCAATCGACGCGCTCAACACAATCAAGGCCACAATATAAATCCGCAAACCCTCGGTGCACGACCACAAAAACGGCAACAAACCCTTGCGCGGCGGCACGGGTGGCGCGGCTGGATACAACTCAATGCGTCTTTCAAACCAATCAAAAATCATAAAATACCCTCGCAAGCTTTGGTATTGAACCAAATGGTTTTGGCGGTTGGCAAATAACTGTCAAACGCCACAGAGCCTATGTCTTCTTGCAGCTGCGCTTGTGTTTGCCCATAGGCCAGCGTTTTTTTGAGCACTGCCAAACAGGCTTTGGGCTGCCCTAACTTTTTGAGCGACAACGACAACTCACTCGCGCCTTGGTCATACGTCAAATAAGTCACATAAGGCTGACAAGCATTCAAGGTTTGGCTTAACGCTTGCGCTGCAATGGCATACTGTTGGCGGTGATATTGCTGGCGATACCGCTCTAAAGACTGCTCAATATTGCTCACTGTGCACTGCTTGGGCAGCGGACGATACACGCCATCGACCGACGTATTCAAGCCACATTCCGCATTGCAACTGGAGCGCTCTGGCGTGCGAATTTCAAAACCACCACCCGCCTGTGGGCGCAACTTAAACTGGCAATTGGGTTGGGCTTTTACCCAGCCTTTATCATAACGCCCGCGCAACTCGCAAATATTGCCCGACGACGATACATAAGACGACTCAAAACGCCCGTTTTGAATCGTGACCGAACCAAATCCACGCTCGCCAACATATTCGCCGTCAAAGTCCTTGGCCTGCGCCAAACCTGCGGCAAGAATCAAGGCGGCACTTAAAATCAATTGAATAGATTTCACCGTTTTTTCCGCTTCATTTCTTGCAAGACTTCTTGTGCAATTTGCTCACCCAATCTTTCCCCTGCCTCCATGCCCTCACGCATCACCACTGGCGATTTTTGCAATAGTTTTTGACCTAATGGCGTTTGATAAAAAGCAATTAAACCCTGTACTTCTTCTTCAGTGTAGTGCTTTTGAACCACGGGGAGCAGTGCGACAAGAAATCGCTTCTCCGTGAATTTGTTTTTTATTGCTTCCAAATAATTTTCTGATACGTGAGGCATAGCAAGCTTCATCATCTCCAACATTTGTTCAAAGCCTTGCAAACCAAATTCGCCCTCACGAGTTACTTCCATCAACTCCATCACGCTTTTTTCCGTCGCCATCATTTGTGCATGGCTCATGGGCATAAAGCATCCAGCCGCCAACCCCAAAACCAACATATATTTTTTAAACATATTTTTCCCTTTCAATATTAAGCATACGCCAACCACAAGACCTGATAAGGCATCAGTTCCAAACCATCCCACGCATCCACACTGCTCTGACTCAATAAATCGGTCATGACCATGGGCATGCCCGACAACGTCATCGCGTCAATCCGCTGTTCAAAATCCGAAAAATTACACAACACCAGCACCGCATCGTTGCGCAAATAGGCCAACACTTGCGGGTTGTGCGTGTGAAATACGGTCAACTGCGTGCCGCCAAGTGCGGGCGTGGTTTGGCGCACGGCAATCATGCGGCGCAGACCTTGAAAAATTTGCCCTGCGTCTTGCGTGGCATCGTTGCGCTGTGCGTAACGCGCAAAATCGAGCGCGGGGCGATGCACCCAACGTGAGTCGCCTGCTTTGTCGGGGTCTTGGCTGAATGCATCGTCATTCAACGTGCCGACTTCATCGCCCAAATACAGCAAAGGCAAGCCGCCCGTGCTCAAAATCACGCTGTGCAGCAGCAAAATTCGCGCAATCGCGTACGGGTCGTGTTGCGCCAAGCCGACCAATGAGGCGCACATGCCGCTGATGCGGCAGTCGCCCGTTTGCGGGTTGTCTTGAAACGGCACGCCGCGAGCAAAACTACCGTCAAAACGATTGACGTAAAATTGATTCAAAAACTGCCGATGCGCAAAACCATCAATCCCAAATTCGGCCGCATCTTCGTCGGCAAACGTCCAGCCAATATCATCGTGACAGCGCACGTAGTTGACCCACGCGGTGTTGGCGGGTAAGTTATGGCGGCGTTCTAACGCTTGCTGCAACAGTTGCACGTTGCGCGTGGCCAAGGAGTTCCACAACAAGGCCATTTGCAGCGGGTTGTACGACAATTGGCATTCGTTGGGCGCAATGTATTGCACCACTTTGTCGGGGTGCACAATCGCTTCGGACTTGAACAACAAACTCGGCGCGGCAATCCGTGCCACGGCGTTAAACGCGCGAATCAAGGCGTGCGCTTGCGGTAAGTTTTCGCAATCTGTGCCCAATTGTTTCCAAATGAACGCCACCGCGTCCATGCGCAAAATATCCACACCCAAATTGGCGATGTACAGCATTTCAGCGGCCATCGCGGTAAACACCGCGGGGTTGCTGTAGTTCAAATCCCACTGAAAACTATTGAACGTCGTCCACACCCAGCGGCCATCGGCCAATTGTGAAAACGCGCCCGCGTGCTGGTCGGGGAAAATCTCGCGCACCGTCGCGTCATACGCATCGGGCACGTCGCGGTTCGGGTAAATATAATAAAAATCGGCAAACTCAGGATTGCCCGCCAAGCATTCACGCGCCCACAGATGCTCGTTGGAGGTGTGGTTGAAAATAAAATCGACCACCAGCGCAATCCCCGCTGCTTTAAACGCCGCTGCCACCGCTTGTAAGTCAGCTATCGTGCCCAATTGCGGGTTGACCTCACGATAACTGCTCACCGCATAGCCGCCATCGCTTTGCCCATCGGGGCATTTGAACAGCGGCATCAAATGTACGTAAGTCAGCCCCAATTCTTTAAAATACGGGATTTTAGCGACAATACCTTGCAAGTTACCCGCAAATAAATCCACATAACACACGCCACCGACCATTTTTTCGGAGGCAAACCAATCGGGCTGCGCTTCGCGCTGTGCATCTTGCGCCTTGAGCGCGGCGGGACGCTCAGCGTCGCTGCGCTGCGCCATTTGGATGAGCGAGCAAACAAAATCTAAAAAATCAGTACGCGTGCCATAAACCGCGTGCAATTCACGCAACAAAGCGGGCAAATGCTCGCGCAAACGTGTGTCAAATTCGGCATGAATGGGTTGAGCTAATTGGCTGCGCACATGCTGCACCGCCATCTCGATTTGTTGGCTTGGGGTAAACATAAAGATTCTTGACATCAATAAAAGAGTCGATTGTAAACCAAGCCATGTGTGTTGGGCATAAAAAAGCGAGCCTGCGGCTCGCTTTGGTTTACACGTTGAGCAACAAATTCTCTCGTTCCCACGGGCTAATCACTTCCATAAACTCGGCGTGTTCGGCTTCTTTCACCGCCAAATACACCTGAATGAATTTCGGCCCTAATACTTCATGCAATTCAGGACACTCGGTCAACGCGCTCAAAGCTTCGCCGAGACTGCGCGGCAGTTCAAACTCTAGGTCATTGACCGCGCCAAACACTTCTTTTTGTGGCTCGATTTTGTTTTTCATGCCCAAATAGCCGCAGGCCAAAGTAACAGCCAAAGCCACGTACGGATTGGCATCTGAGCCAACCACGCGGTTTTCCACGCGCCGCGCTTGCGGGCTGGCGGCAGGTACACGCAAGCCCACCGTGCGGTTGTCCTCGGCCCATTGCACATTAATCGGTGCGGCGGTGTGTTTGGTGATGCGACGATACGAGTTGACGTACGGCGCGACCAGAGCCATGGCGAGCGGCATGTATTTTTGCAAACCACCGATGTAGTGGAGGAATTTTTCCGAGCGCGTGCCATCTTCGTTGGAGAAAATGTTTTTACCCGTTTTGGCATCCACAATCGACTGGTGAATATGCATGGCCGAACCAGGTTCGTTTTGCATCGGTTTGGCCATAAAAGTCGCAAACATGTCGTGGCGAATAGCCGCTTCGCGCAAGGTGCGCTTGAAGAAAAACACTTTATCGGCCAAATCGAGCGGTGCGCCATGCAAGAAGTTAATCTCCATTTGCCCTGCGCCCCACTCGTGAATCAGCGTATCGACGTCCAAATCCATTGCTTCGCAATAGTCGTAAATGTCTTCAAACAGCGGGTCAAATTCGTTCACCGCATCAATCGAGTACGACTGGCGACCCGACTCGCGGCGGCCATTGCGCCCAATCGGCGGGATGAGCAATTGATTCGGGTCAGTATTGCGAGCAACCAAGTAAAACTCAAGTTCAGGTGCAACCACAGGCACCCAGCCTTCGGCGGCAAACAAAGCCTCAACGCGGCGCAACACCGAGCGCGGCGCAAACTCAACCAGCGTACCGTCCATGTTGAAGCAGTCGTGCAGCACCTGCGCGGTCGCATCACTCGCCCATGGCACAAGGCGCACCGTTGAAGGATCTGGGCGCAGTTCCATATCGTTGTCTGTCGCTGCAATCACGCTGTCAAGGGCATCGTCTTCAGGATACTCACCCGTGACCGTAGAACCAAAAATGGCTTCAGGCAAACGCATACCACGCTCTTCTGAGAACTTATTGCGCGGCAAAATTTTGCCACGCGCCACACCCGTTAAGTCGGGCACGAGGCATTCGACTTCGGTGACGCGGTTTTCGTCCAACCAGCGTTCCATCTCGTTGAAGGTGGTGAATTTTTGTAAAGCCATGAGAATCTCCTAAAAATATTATGTGTTTTGATACGCGCGACATGCGTCGCCAAACGCGGCAAACAACGCCACAGAGTCGGGATTATCGTGCATTTTCCACTCAGGATGCCACTGCACGGCCAAACCAAACGATGGGTGCGCATCAATCGTAAACGCCTCGACCAAACCATCGGGCGCCGTCGCTTGCGCGGTGAGACCCGCCGCCAATTGCTTGATGCCTTGGCCGTGTACCGAATTGACCATCAACTGCTGTTTGCCAATGATTTCATGCAACAAGCCATCAGGCGCGACATAGGCAGGGTGCGAATAACCGTACTGCTCCTCAGCGTTGCTCGCTTGCACGGCAATGTGGCGGTCCAGTTCAGGCACATCGTGCACCGCTTGATGCAACGTGCCGCCCAGCGCGACATTCATTTCTTGAAAACCACGGCACACACCAAAAATCGGCATGCCGCGCGCCACTGCGCCTTTGATGAGCGGCAAAGTCAAATCATCGCGCAGCGCGTCTTGCGGCAACTGCGGCTGAGTGACTTCTTCACCGTACAACGCCGCGCCGACGTTGGACGGCGAGCCTGATAAAAAAATCCCATCGGCCAAGTCGAGCAACACATCCACATCCAACGCCGCGCCCATCGCGGGAATCAACAACGGCGTGCAGTTCGCCCCATAAAACACCGCGTCAGAATACTTGCGCTGAACGGTGTGTGACGGATGCTGGTGGTTGCCCACCAAATTGCTGCATGCGGGAATCAAAACCACGGCTTGGCGTGTCATAAGGCAGTTGGCTCCAAAAAAGGTTAAAAAATAGGCAATTGAGTATAGTTTAGCACCCATTGCAAAGACAGCACCACTTATCTGGCATGAATCAGCCCACTTAAAGGCCGCCAATCGGCTAAAATGTCAGCCAAATCAACCAGTAAAGCACGCCATGTTCATCCGCCACCTCAAAGAAGATATTCAAACCATACGCCACAAAGACCCCGCCGCCCGCTCGACGTGGGAGGTTTTGACCTGTTACCCAGGTTTGCATGCCCTGTTTTTGCACCGCGTGGCGCACAGTTTGTGGCTCAACAATATCCGCTGGCTGGCGCGATTTGTCTCGCACCTCTCGCGCTGGTTCACAGGGATTGAAATTCACCCTGGCGCCACGGTCGGACGGCGCGTGTTCATCGACCACGGCATGGGCATCGTGATTGGCGAAACCGCCGTTTTGGGCGACGACTGCACGATTTATCAGGGCGTCACCTTGGGCGGCACCTCGCTCACGCGCGGCGCAAAACGTCACCCCACGCTGGAAGCGGGCGTGATTGTCGGCGCAGGCGCGAAAGTTTTGGGCAACTTCACCGTCGGCGCAGGCGCGAAAATCGGCTCAAACGCCGTCGTGGTCAAACCCGTCCCCGCAGGCGCGACCGCCGTGGGCAACCCCGCGCACATTATGGGCAGCAACACCCCCAAAGCCGCCCAACAAGAATTCGCCGCCTACGGCGTCAACGCCACCGACGACGACCCAATTGTACAAGCCCTGCACCAACTGCTCGGCCACCTAGAACGCGCCGAGGCCGAACACCAACGCCTGCGCGAACATTTGACCGCCAAAGGCATCGACTGCGGCACAGCGACCAACAGCAGCGACGACATGGCGCGGATTAAAGAATTGCTTGACCGTTAACACCAACGGGTCGGTTTGAAACCGACCCCTACAGCAAACGGGCATATGGGCGGTATAAAAAAACCACCCATCCGCCAAAACACGTAGGGGCAGGTTTCAAACCCGCCCGTGCCAGCAACGCAAAAACATTAAAACAGGAGCCAATTTTGGCCAACACACAAAAACCATTGGCGCACGACGTGCACATCAACGACAAATACACGGCTACACAGGGGCAGGTGTTTTTGTCGGGCATTCAGGCTTTGGTACGTTTGCCGTTGATGCAAAAAATCCGTGACGAGCGGGCGGGGCTGAATACGGCGGGGTTTGTTTCGGGTTATCGCGGCTCGCCGCTGGGCGGGCTGGATGATGCGCTGTGGCGGGCAAAAAAGTTTTTGGCTGAGAAAAACATTCAATTCGTACCAGGCGTGAACGAAGACTTGGCGGCGACGGCGGTGTGGGGTTCGCAGCAGGTCGGGCTGATTGGCGAGGCGACGGTGGACGGCGTGTTTGCGTTGTGGTACGGCAAGGGGCCGGGGGTAGACCGCAGCGCGGATGCGTTTAAGCATTTGAATCACGCGGGCACGGCAGCGCATGGCGGGGTGATTTTGGTGGCGGGCGACGATCATGTGGCGCATTCGTCGTCGTTGCCGCACCAGTCGGACCATATTTTTGTGGCGAGCATGATTCCGATGCTGTATCCGTGCAACGTGCAAGAGTACCTTGATTTGGGCGTGCACGCGTGGGCGATGTCGCGCTTTTCGGGTTGTGCGATTGGCTTTAAGGCGATTGCCGATACGGTCGAGTCGACCGCGTCGGTCGATGCCAATCCGTTTCGCGTCACGGTCAATTTGCCCACTGATTTTGTGCAACCCGACGGCGGGCTAAACATCAAAATGTCGGACAGCGGCGTGTCGGCGCACGCGCGGGCGCAAGAAGCCTTGATGCAAGATTATAAAATTTACGCCGCACTGGCTTACGCGCGAGCGAACCAACTCAACCGCGTGACGCTGGACAGCCCTGTGGCGCGGCTGGGGATTGTCGCGTCGGGCAAGTCGTATCTTGACGTGCTGGAAGCGTTGAACCAGCTGGGCATTACGACCGAAGAAGCCGCGCTCATCGGCATTCGCGTGTTTAAAGTCGCTATGCCGTGGCCGCTGGAGCCTGACGGCGTGCGTGAATTTGCGCAAGGTTTGGACGAGATTTTAGTCGTCGAAGAAAAACGCCAGTTGGTGGAGTATCAAATCAAAGAGCAGCTGTACAACTGGCGCGACGATGTGCGCCCGCGCGTGATTGGCAAGTTTGACGAAAAAGGCGAATGGGTTGCGCCGCGCGGCGAGTGGCTACTCACCTCGAAACTGGATTTTTCGGTGGCGCAAATTGCCCGCGTGATTGCGGCGCGGATTGCCAAGTTTTACAGCAGCGAGGCGATTGAGGAGCGGTTGAGCATTTTGCAGGCCAAAGAAGCGATTCTCAAAAAAGCCGTGGCCACACCGCCACGTCCGCCGTTTTATTGTTCAGGCTGCCCGCACAACACCTCGACCAAAGTGCCTGAAGGCAGCGTGGCTTTGGCGGGCATTGGCTGCCACGCGATGGCGACGGCGATTTATCCTGACGGCAACAAACTCATGACCCACATGGGCGGCGAGGGCGCGACGTGGATTGGGCAAGCGGCGTTCTCTAAAGTGCCGCATGTGTTCCAAAACTTGGGCGACGGCACGTATTTTCACTCAGGTTATTTGGCGATTCGCGCGGCAGTCGCCGCTGGCGTGAATATTACCTACAAAATTTTATACAACGACGCGGTCGCCATGACGGGCGGCCAGCCTGTCGATGGGATTGTCACCGTGCCGATGATGGCGGCGCAAATGGTCGCCGAGGGCGTGCAGCGGATTGCACTGGTCACCGACGATGAGGCACGCTACGACAACGTGGCTTTGCCGTCCATCGTCACGCTGCACCACCGCGACGACTTAGACGCAGTGCAACGCGAGTTGCGCGAAGTCAAAGGCACGAGCATCATCATTTATGAGCAAACCTGCGCGGCCGAAAAACGCCGTCGCCGCAAAAAAGGCCAACTGGACGACCCTGCGCGGTTTTTGTTCATCAACGATGCGGTGTGCGAGGGTTGCGGTGACTGCGGCGAGGCGAGCAACTGCGTGTCGTTGCAGCCGTTGGAGACCGATTTTGGGCGCAAACGCACGATTGACCAGTCGTCGTGCAACAAAGATTATTCATGCGTCAAAGGCTTTTGCCCCAGTTTTGTCACCGTCACGGGCGGCAAAATCCGCAAAAGCAAAACAGGCGCGGCGGTCGGCAACGACGATTTTGGCGACTTGCCGCAACCCGTGCTCAAAAGCAGTGCCACGCCGTACAATATTTTGCTCAACGGCATCGGCGGCACGGGCGTGATTGCGGTCGGCAGCCTCATCGGCATGGCCGCGCACCTTGAGGGCAAAGGCGTGTCGATTTTGGACATGACGGGCATGGCGCAAAAAAACGGCGCGGTCACTTCGCACATCCGCATCTGCGACGACGTGCGCCAACTGCACGCCCAGCGCATCGCCACGGGCGAGGCTGACTTGGTGCTCGGCTGCGACATTTTGACCGCAGGCGCACCCGATGCGATTGCCAAAATGCGCGTGGGGCGCACCCGCGCCGTGATTAACACGCACCAACAACCAACGGGCGCGTTTGCGCAAAACCCCGATTGGCAATTCCCGATGGACACCGTTGAGCGGCTGATTGAAGAGTCGGTCGGCCGCCAAGTCGATTATGTCGACGCGACCAAACTGGCCACCGCGCTCATGGGCGACGCGATTGCCACCAATGTGTTTGTGGTCGGTTACGCGTTTCAAAAAGGCTTGCTGCCTGTGTCTGAAGCGGCTTTGTTGCGCGGGATTGAGATTATCGGCGTGGGCGTTGAGGCCAACAAACGCAGCTTTTTGTGGGGTCGCCGCGCGGCGGTTGATCTTAATCGCGTGCGGCGGATTGCTTTGCCCGCGCAGGTGATTCAGTTTGCCAAACCTGTTGCGCTAGACGCGCTTATCAATCAACGCGCGGCGTTTTTGACCGATTACCAAAACGCCGCTTACGCGCAAATTTACCTTGATTTATTGAATGATGTGCGCCGCGCCGAGGGCGAATTGGGGCAAAAATTCACCACCGCCGTCGCGCACAACGCCTTTAAACTCATGGCCTACAAAGACGAATACGAAGTGGCGCGGCTGTACAGCACGCCTGAATTTATGGCCAAAATCCGCAACCAGTTTGATGGTGACGTGAAACTACAATTCAACCTCGCGCCGCCGATTTTTGCCCGCAAAGATGCCAACGGTCATCTCAAAAAGCAAGTGTATGGCGGCTGGATGCTGCGCGTGTTTGGGCTTTTGGCCAAATGCAAAAACCTGCGCGGCAGCAGGTGGGACGTATTTGGCTACACCGCTGAGCGCCGCGCCGAGCGGGCGTTGCGCGACGATTACCTCCAAACCATTCGCGATTTATTGCCGCAATTGAGCGCGGAAAACTTAAACCAAGCAATTGAGTTTGCCCAACTGCCACAGCACATTCGCGGGTTTGGGCATGTGAAAGAAGAAGGCATACGGCATTATTGGAAGAGCAAAAATATGTATTAAATATGTCATTTATAGTCAATATTTTGAATGGTTGATTGACGCCAATACGAGGCGACACTATAATGAACGCGGTTTAATTGTATATTTAGCCATATTGATTGGCTTCACTAATAAGGATGTGACATCATGAAAAAATTGATTTGGGTTGCTGCCAGCACTTTGGTTTTAACGGCTTGTGGCGGCGGTAAAGAAGGCGTGGCCGAATGTGAAAAAGTATTTGGTGAAATCACTGCCGCAGTGGATAAGTCGGGCAATCCTGACGCAGCTAAAATGATTAAAGATCAATTGGATGCTGCGAAGAAAAGCTGGGCTTCTGTGTCGGATCAAAAACAATTGGCTGAAAGCTGCAAAGCCATGGCAACTCAAATGAAACCGATGCTCGATGCATTGCCTAAAAAGTAAGCTTCCTCAATAAAAAACGGCGGTTCAACCGCCGTTTTTTATTGACTTGTTTTTAAAGCAACAACTCCTTGCCTCCAGCCGATATTAGGCTTTTTGTCCCACCAAACAAATCCAGCCATCATCCGCACGCCACAGATGCATGTTCATATACGGTGCGTAAGCGTCGATGAGCTCTTGGGTTTGTCGCTCCAAAATACCTGACAACACCAAGTGGCCACCGTCGGCGACGTAGTTGACCAGTGCGGGGGCGAGAAGTTTGAGCGGGTTGGATAAAATATTGGCGACCACCACGCCGTATTGACCAGCGGGCATGGCGTCGGGCAAGACAAAACTCGCGTGGCAGTCGTTGGCCTGCGCGTTGTCGATGGCACTTTGCACGGCTTGCGGGTCGATGTCGGTGCCCAGCACCTCGCCCGCGCCGAGTTTACGCGCGGCAATCGCCAAAATCCCGCTACCGCAGCCGTAGTCGAGCAGGGTGGTGTTGCGCGGCATTGCGGCGCACAGCCATTGCAGGCACAGCCGCGTGGTCGGGTGGCTACCCGTGCCAAAGGCCAAGCCTGGGTCAAGGCGCAGGTTGATGCGCCCCGCTTCGTCTTGCGCATCGTGCCATGTCGGGACAATCCACAAATTGTCGGTAATCGGAATCGGCTCAAACTGGCTTTGCGTCAGGCGTACCCAATCTTGCGCTTCAACTTTGCGCGTTTCGTACGCGGGCACGTCAATCTCAACCGCCTCGCACGCGACATCGAGCATGTCGTCAATGTCGGTTTCAGGCTCCACCAAAATCACCAGCCGCGACTGCGCCCATGCGTTGGTGGTCGGCTCTAAACCCGGTTCACCATACAGCGGCTGCTCCGCGTCGGTGTCGGCCCACTCGTCCTCGACCGCCACCGACAACGCGCCTGCTTGCATCAAAGCATCGGATAAATCCTCGGTGTGTTGCTGGGCAACGCTGACAATCACTTCAATCCACATATTCATCCTTGGTTAATTTCAATAAAATGTCACATAATTCTTTCGGCGCACTGACCATCGCATCATGCCCTGTTTCCAACTCAAACACCTGCCAGTTTGGTTCGCTGCGCACGCGTTGACGCATGATGGCAACGGTTTTTAAGGCGGGCGAGTTGCAGTCAATAAAGGTGCGCGGCACGCTGGCCAAACGCGGTGCGCTAAAATGCAGCGGGTCTTGATACACGCCAAACGGCTGCGGTGTCATGCGCCGATTGACCCAGTGCAAATCCTCGCCCGCAAGGCCAAACACCGCCGCGTCGGCAACGGGCAAAGCCAACCCGCCATGCTGCGCCGCGCTGGCAATCCGCGCGGCGCGGGTTTCGTCCGAATGGCGCGAACTCCATGACTCGCCATTGTGCGGCGTGACCGCGTCAAGGTAGACCAAGTGTTTGAGCGGATGTTGAGTCGATTCGAGCAACTCATCGGCCACGCCCGTAATCACCATGCCCGCGTAACTGTGGCCGACCAAAATCACCTCGCTGAGTTCTTGCATCCGAATTTCGGCCAACACATCGTTGATGTGGGTGCGCAAATTGATGTCAGCGTTGAGCAAATGCGCTCGTTCACCCGTCCCCGTTAAACACACCGCGTAGGCTTCGTGACCTGCGCCGCGTAAAATCGGCAGCACTTTTTGCCAGCACCACGCGCCATGCCATGCGCCGTGAACGAGAACGAATTGAGCCATGTTTTTTTTCCTTATTTGCGCAGCGCGGCCAAACGGTCGGCTTCGCGTTGCGCCATTTTGGCGGCGTGGCGTTGTTCGGCAATCGCTTTAACGTCGCCGCCAATGTGCGCCTCACCGCGCTCGGCGGCCAATTGCACTTGCTTGCTGCGCTCCAACAAACGCGCTTTTTTTTCGTCACTCAATTGGTCGTAGCAATGCGGGCAACTGACTTGATGCTGGTATTTGGGGCTGGCTTTGTCCGCCTCGGTAATTGGGTAACGGCAGGCGTGGCATTGGTCGTATTGACCTTTTTCGAGCTGATGGTTGACCGCGACGCGCTCGTCAAACACAAAACATTCACCTTGCCACAGACTTTCTTCTTCGGGCACTTCTTCTAAATACTTCAAAATCCCACCGTGCAAGTGATACACCTCGTCAAAACCTTGCTCTTTTAAGTAGGCAGTCGATTTTTCGCAGCGAATGCCGCCCGTGCAAAACATGGCGACTTTTTTGTGCTGCGTCACGTCCAAATGTTCTTTAACGTATTGCGGAAACTCGCGGAAGGTTTCGGTTTGCGGGTTGAGCGCATTTTTGAACGTGCCGATTTGAAACTCATAGTCATTGCGCGTGTCAATCACCAATACTTCGGGGTCAGCAATCAAGGCATTCCAATCGCGCGGTTCAACATAAGTGCCGACCACGCGGCGCGGGTCAACCCCCTCAACGCCCATGGTGACGATTTCTTTTTTGAGTTTGACTTTCGAGCGGTTGAACGGCATGGTGTCGTGATACGAAAATTTGCAATCGATGTTGGCCAAGCCCTCTTGCTGATTGAGCCAGTCGCGCAACGCGTCAATCGCGCTTTGCGTCCCCGCCACCGTGCCGTTAATCCCTTCGCGGGCGAGCAATAATGTGCCGCGAATTTGATTCAAACCCATGACATCCAACAAAGGTTGGCGCAAGGTTGCAAAATGTGGCAGTTCAACAAATTTATACATGGCGCACACAACAACTTGAGACATTTTTAATCCTAAATCATTCAAAATAAAGGAAAATTATACGTTCATTCACGTCTAAAATCCACCACCACGCCATGACAGCTGACATTCCACTTGAAAAACTCATCCAAAAATACCGCACGCCGCACTCACATTTCATTAATGTCAATGGTTTAACGGTGCATTACCAACGCATAGGGGATGTACACAAACCTGCTTTATTGCTTTTGCATGGCGTGGCCAGTTCGTCGCACACCTGGCAAGGCTGGTCTGAACAACTGGCGCCTGATTTTTGCGTGTTTTCAATCGACATTCCCAGCTTTGGCTTGAGCGATCCTTTCATGGAGCGCACGCCGCCAACGGCGGCAAAATACATGCATTTTCTCGACCAATTGGTTGGGGCATTGCAATTGCCCCATTTTCACTTGGCAGGGAACTCTTTAGGCGGTTGGTTGACGTGGCATTACGCCTTGCACAACCCGCAACGGGTGAACAAAATCATTTTGGTCAATGCCACAGGACTGAGTTACGCAGTACAACATAACCCTATGAATTGGCGTCACAATTTGGGTTTTGCACTGGTCACCCACCCATTGACCCGTCATTTGTCCAAACTCATTACGTCACGATATTTGATTGCGCGAGAGCTGCGCGGCATGTTCGCCAACCCACATTTGGTCTCTCAATCACTCATTACCCGCCATCATGAATTATTGCGGCGAACAGGCGTACGCACGGCTGCCTCTGAAACTTTGAGCATGCCTGATTTATGGCGCCCCAACGCCCAACAAAGACTGTCTCAAATCAAACAACCAACACTTATTTTGTGGGGGGCGCACGACAAAATGCTGCTGCCTGCCGAGGGTGAGTTGCTCCATCAAACCATTGCCCACTCGCAGCTCATCATTTACCCCAACGCAGGGCATTTGCCGATGGAAGAGATTCCTGAGCAAAGCGCACACGATGCACGAATGTTTTTATTGGGCTGATTGCGGCAAGCCAAACACCGCGTCAAACACCCACGTAAACACAAACGCATACACCATAAAAAACAACAAAAAGCCAATTTCGGCCAGCAAAGACTGCCACAAACTGATGTCCAGCCACCACGCCATGAGCGGCACGAGGAACACTATCAAGCCGCCTTCAAAACCCAGCGAATGCGCCACGCGACGAGTCAGCGAGCGGCCTTTTTGCGTTTGGCGGGTTTCCCAGTATTCAAATAAACCGTTGAACAGATAGCCCCAAACCAGTGCCACCGCCGAAATGCACACCGCCAGCCACAGCGACGTGCCCAGCGGTTTATCAAATCCCCACGCCAACACAGGGCCGACCACGGCCACCGCAATGGTTTCATACAAAATCGTTTGCAACACACGACGTTGAATCGGTGTCATACAACCTCCAAAACAATATGCGGCCAAGGCCGCATATTGTGTACCGCGGTCACATCAAGACTCCGTGCCGCGCAATTCCAGTTTGTGCTCCAAGTAGTGAATACTGAAACCACCTTCTTTGAAGGCTTTATCTTCCATCATTTCGCGGTGCAGCGGAATATTGGTCGAAATGCCTTCAACCACCATTTCGGACAGCGCGGTGCGTAACCGCGCCAAGGCTTGCTCGCGGGTGTCGCCATAGGCGATGAGTTTGCCAATCATCGAGTCGTAGTGTGGCGGGACAAAATAATTGTTGAACACATGCGAATCAACGCGAATGCCTGGCCCACCTGGGACGTGCCACATGGTGATGCGACCCGGACTGGGCGTGAATTTGAACGGGTCTTCAGCATTGATGCGGCATTCAATCGCGTGGCCTTTGAGTTGAATGTCTTTTTGCTTGTAGCGCAATTTTTCACCCGCCGCAATGCGGATTTGCTCTTGCACAATGTCAATACCTGTAATCAACTCGGTGACAGGATGCTCCACCTGCACGCGGGTGTTCATCTCGATGAAGTAAAACTCGCCATCTTCATACAAAAACTCAAACGTGCCCGCACCGCGATAACCCATTTTTTCGCAGGCTTTGGCGCAACGCTCGCCGATTTTGTCGATGAGTTTGCGTGGGATGCCTGGTGCTGGTGCTTCTTCAATCACTTTTTGGTGGCGGCGTTGTAACGAGCAGTCGCGCTCGCCCAAATACACCGCGTTGCCGTGGGTGTCGGCCAAAATTTGAATCTCAACGTGGCGCGGGTTGGTGAGAAATTTCTCCATATACACTTCAGGATTACCAAACGCCGCACCCGCCTCGGCTTTGGTCATCGCCACAGCGTTGAGCAAGGCCGATTCTTCGTGCACCACGCGCATCCCGCGCCCACCGCCGCCGCCAGAGGCTTTGATGATGACGGGGAATTTAATCGCTCGCGCCAAGCGCAAAATTTCTTCAGGATCGTCACCCAACGCTTCGGGCGAACCAGGGACGCACGGCACACCCGCAGCAATCATGGTTTGCTTGGCCGTGACTTTATCGCCCATCGTGCGGATAGAATCAGCCGTCGGGCCGATGAACACAAAGCCCGATTGCTCGCATTTTTCTGAAAAACCTGCGTTTTCAGACAAAAAGCCATAACCAGGGTGAATCGCTTGCGCGTCGGTCAACTCGGCGGCGGCAATGATGGCGGCCATGTTGAGGTAACTTTGCGCGGAGGCTGGCGGGCCGATGCAGACAGTTTCGTCGGCCAATTTGACGTATTTGGCGTCTTTGTCGGCGGTGGAATGCACGGCGACGGTTTTGATGCCCATTTCGCGGCAGGCGCGTTGAATGCGCAAAGCGATTTCGCCGCGATTGGCGATGAGGATTTTGTCGAACATGTGACGCTCCTCGTTAGCCAATGATGAATAAAGGCTGGCCGAATTCGACAGGATCGCCGTTTTGTACCAAAATTTGTGTGATGACGCCATCGGCGTCGGCTTCGATTTCGTTGAGCAGTTTCATCGCTTCGATGATGCACACGGTTTGGCCTTTTTTGACCGCCGTGCCCACTGCAACAAATGGCGCAGCACCCGGTGACGACGCGCCATAAAAAGTACCAACCATAGGTGATTTGACCGTGTGTCCAGTTGGGGCGGCCGCTACTTCTGCAACGGGTGCGGCGGCGGCTGGCGCGGCCACGGCAGTGACCGCAGGTGCGGCAGCGGGGGCTTGAGCATAAACCACAGGTTGCGCGGCACCTGCTTTGACGATGCGCACTTTGCCTTCGGCTTCGGTGATTTCGAGTTCAGAAATATCCGACTCAGACACCAAGTCTATCAATGTTTTGAGTTTACGTAAGTCCATGAGTAATCCTTTGTTATTATCAACACAGTAAAATTCGGGCTCAATTTTATAGAGCGAAAAGGCATTATATCGCCTATTTTTGCTCAAATGTACTTTAATTTCACGCAACTCCAATTAAAACCCCAAAGCCACCCATAAAAAGCACATCCGTTCACCTCGTTTTAGGCGTATACTTTTGGGTTTTAAGCGGATTTAATTATGCCCAATTCCACACTGTTCAGCCGCTCGTTCATTGCCTTGTTGGTTTACCGTTTATCGGTGATTATGTGCTATCAAATCACTGCTGTGGTGGTTGGCTGGCAGATTTATGAGCTGACGCGCGACAAGTTGGCTTTAGGTTTGATTGGTTTGGCTGAGGTCGTGCCTTATTTTGCCTGCGCCTTGTTTGCAGGCTATGCGGTGGATCATTTCAATAGGCGGCGGCTGGGTTTATTGGCCACTGTGTTGTTACTTATAATGACATTGGTATTAACTCTATTATCCATACAGGGCAATACCAATCCTCTTCCCATTTATCTGGCGATTGCTTTATCAGGCGTCGCACGTTCGCTACTTAGTCCCGTTTATCACGCCTTGATGGCCGAGGTTTTGCCTCGTGAGAATTACGCTCGCGCTGCGGGTATTGGTACAACAGTGTTTCAAGCAGCACAAATTCTTGGCCCTGCGCTTGGCGGTTTGCTGCTTGCCTTGGCCAGCCCAACCATTGCTTACGCTTGCGCCATTGGCTGTGCGCTGGCGGCTTGGCTGGCATTGTTGCAGATACCATTGAGTCGTTCTACGGCTCGCTTGAATCCACATGATTTAACGGGTGTTTTGACCAGAATCAGGCAAGGCATGCGTTTTGTGTGGGGTCATCAAGTGCTGTTCAGCGCGTTGTTGCTTGACATGTTGGCCGTGCTGTTTGGTGGCGCAATGGCCATGTTGCCCGCGTTTGTTAGCGATGTTTTGCAACAAGGTCCACAAGCGCTGGGTCTGTTGCGTGCCGCGCCTGCACTGGGTGCGGTGCTGATGGGGATTTATTTGAGTCGCCGCAGCATTGACCGTCACGCGGGGCGAATTTTACTGGGCGTGGTCGCTGCATTTGGCTTGTGCATGATTGGTTTTGCGCTGTCCACACCTTTGTGGTTGTCGTTTGCATTTTTGGCCTTATCGGGTTTGTTTGACAGTGTGTCGGTTGTGTTGCGCTCAACCATTATGCAGTTGTGCACGCCCGATGACATGCGTGGACGTGTCTCGTCGATTAGCGGGATTTTCATCGGATCATCCAACGAACTGGGCGCGTTTGAGTCGGGCTTGGCCGCCAATTGGCTCGGCCTTGTGCCATCGGTGGTCGCAGGCGGCGTGGTCACCTTGTTGGTCGTGTTGGCCACCGCTCGCCTCGCGCCGCAACTGCGCCGCGTCCATATCAGCGATTTGTGGTAAGTAAAAACCGCAGGGCTGCTTCGTAACCATACGCACCCAAACCACAAATCACCCCAATCGCCAATTCGGATAAATACGAATGATGGCGAAACGCCTCACGTCGGTGCACATTGGACAAATGCACCTCGACAAACGGAATCCCCACACCCGCTAAAGCATCGCGAATCGCCACGCTGGTGTGCGTGTACGCAGCGGGATTGATGATAATCGCATCAATCTTTTCACGCGCTGCGTGAATCGCGTTGACCAACTCTCCTTCAATATTGTTTTGCACAAACGTCACCTGCACACCCAGCTGTGCTGCGACTTGTGTGAGGTGCGCGTTGATGTCGTCTAACGTTTGCGCCCCGTAAACCTCAGGTTCGCGCATGCCCAAAAGGTTCAAATTAGGGCCGTTGAGGATCAAAACATGCTTCATAAATTCTCCAAAAATTCTGTCATGGCAAGTCATGCCGTTCTTTATTGACCACATCCACCGCGATTTTGCACAGTATGCCGTATTTTATGCGCAAACGGCTGTTTTGAGGTAAAAAAACGTTGACACCAAGTATAATTACTGAAACAATTTAATCTATACACAGTATAAATACTGTTTATATACCCCAAGCATCGGGGAAACCTCTAAAAACTCAGCAAATCACGCTTTAAATTGTTAACCGCCTGATTTAATTTGTTTTTTTAATTTGAAAATCGTCGAAAAGTACTTTTTAGAGTTGTTCCAGTAAACCCTATTTACACTTGGAAAAGCCATGAAAACGAAACTCAATACCGTTCTAACGGTCACCACAATTGCCATGCTTGTGTCTGCTTGTGGTGGCGGAGGCGGTGGCGGTGGGGCATTTGCCCCAGACGGCGGCGTAGCTCCCCCTGCGCCCACCCCTACGCCAACCCCAAACACGACCCCAGCTCCTGCGCCTACCCCCACTCCTGCGCCCACTCCAAGAACTGTGCCAACCCCCAGCCCAGTTCCACCAACATCCCACTCAACGCCCACACGGGCATTTCCTGAACCATCGACTCATCCAAGCGTAAGGGACAACTCAGCCCAAGCGCCCATTGCTGTCCCAACAGAGCAATACACGGGCAATGTCTATGGCACTTCTGCCTCAAATGCCATTAACCTCAAACCCGCACGCGATGCTGGCTTGACGGGCGCGGGCGTCAAAGTGGCGGTCATTGACTCTGCCGTGTGGGACAATGCGTTTTTATCCAATGTCATCAGCCGTGAAACATTTGACGCCAGCAGCCATCACGCAACCGATGCCCTAAACCCAAATAACCCGCACGGCACTAATATTGCATTATCCATTGCGGGCACACCCACCTCCACTTTTCGTGGCGGGATTGCCCCCAATGCTTCTATTGTGTCGGCCAATGTGGCGGCAATGTCCAGTTACATTTCTGCTTCATCCGCACACAATGCTTGGCTGACCTTGAACAGCCAAGGCGTTAGATTGTTCAACAATAGTTTTGGCATGGATGGCGCCAATGGTCTTGCTGCCTATGAGGCCAATGGCTTGGCTTATTTTAATGCCGCCACGCCCGCTGAAAGAAGCTCGTCCACCTTAGGGGTCATGGCGCATGTTGTCAACAACAATGGCCTGCTGGTTTTTGCTGCAGGCAACAGCGGTCTTAACCAGCCCACCCAATACGCATTGGCGCCATTGGCTTTGCCAAGCTTGGCGCATGGTGTGATTGCGGTTGGCTCAATGGACAATGCCACCACCATCAGCAGTTACAGCAACAAATGTGGTGATGCGGCCAATTGGTGTTTGATGGCCATTGGTGAACAAAATGTGCCACAAGCCAACGCAACGAGCTTGAGTTCTACAGCGGTTGAGCGCATTTCTGGCACATCATTTTCAACCCCACAAGTTGTGGGGACTGCGGCTTTATTGCTTGAAAAATACCCCTGGATGAGCAACAACAACTTACGCACCACCATTTTGACCACCGCAACGGACTTGGGCGCTTTAGGGCCTGACAGCCAATACGGCTGGGGGATTTTGAATGTGGGCAAAGCCATTAACGGTCCTTCAATGTTCGCTTTTGGCGATTTCACCGCAGCCATTAACTCAGGCGCCTATGCTTTTGGCAATGATATTTCAGGCACTGGCGGCTTAATCAAAGAAGGTGCAGGCGCATTGGCTCTGCAAGGTCGCAATACATTTACAGGCGCAGTGACTGTTGCCAATGGCACGCTGACGGTCAACCACTTGGTCGCCCCCAGCACGGTTAACGCTGGTGGCACATTGGTAGCCAGCAACGCCACCATCGGCGCGGTCAACAATCATGGTACGCTAACCGCCAAAGACCGCGGTGTGACCATCAACGGCAACTACGCGCAAAGCAGCACGGCGGTTTTAAATACCGATGTTGGCTCCCACATCAATGTCAATGGTGCGGCGCAACTCAACGGCACATTGTATTTTGATGGTATCAGAAAAGGTTATACCCCAGTCTACGGGGCTCAATACAGCGTTTTAACCGCCAGCAATGGTGTTTCAGGGCAATTTACTGCAATGAACAGCAATCCAGGCTTATTGTTGCAAGGCCAGTTGGCCTATTCCAGCAATGCGGTTAATTTAACGGTCAGACAAGCCCACACGGGCGATGTGGTCAGCACCTTAGGATTGACCAGCCCACAAAACAGCGTCGCCTCAGGTGCGGCCTTGGTTGAATCTTCATTCTCTGTGCTCAACAGCAACAGCAGTACACAAAACAACCAAGGCTTTGCCTTAGAAGCTGGCCAACTGCAGCAAGTGCAACAGGCCAGCCGCTTGGCCGATAATTTAGACTCCATGGCGGGTTCTATTTATGGCAACAGCACATGGATAGACAGCCTGTCACAAGCGCAAGTGACACGTGACTTTGGCGCTCAACTCAACAGCGCCGAAAACGTCAAAACCTTTGGTCAATACAAACACAGCAACACCACTTGGCATACTGGGCAAGACTCGGCCAACATTCTGACTTTGGGCGGCTCGAAAAAATTCAACAACTCCGTTTTAGGCATGGGGTTGTACCACAAAGACAGCTCTTGGACGCAAAATAACGACCAAGCCAAAACCAAAACCTACGGTCTGATGGGTGCATGGCAACAGCGTTATAACCACGGCATGTACACATCTGTTTACGGCAATTACGCCATTGGTGAAAAAAAGGTCAACCGCTGGATTAGTGTTGACGGCTCAGCCTACCAAGTGTTCAGCCAACCCAAATTTCACTTAGGTCAAGTGGGGTTAACCGTTGGTAAAAATTTCAGCCCAGCGACCAACCTGCGCTTGGCACTCGAAATGGGCATGCGTTACGACTGGGCACGTCTAAATGGTTTTAGTGAAAATGGAGCCACAGGCTTTCGTTTAAATACCCACACCAGCACCCACTCTTTGCCCGTCGGTCTTGTGAACTTAAACCTTGATTACCAATTTGGCGCACGTCACCAATTCGCACTGGGCATACACGCAGGCCTTGAGCACGACTTCAAATCCCGCGGCTTTGGTTTGGAAGGTCAATTTGTAGGAACACTAGCCGCCAGTAGTGCGCCCACAGGCGTTTGGTCGGCCACACGCAACCGCTGGCACGTGGGCACTCAATTTTCCGCCCAGTTGCAAGATAATTTTGCCGTGTTTGCCAGTTATCAATTCACAGGCGGTGGCATCAAAAACAATGCCTTTCATATTGGCGGTCAACTCAAGTTTTAAGCCGTTGTTGGTTCAATGATATGAGGTATGAGCGAAAGGAGTTTTCCTTTCGCTTTTTTAAATTGTCTAACAAACAACACTCGTAATGGTTTTGTTCTCAAAAACATTGACAGAAATTGAAGTTGTAGTAACAATCCATGCTCAAAACAATTTTCCAAGTTTAAAAATATGAAAAAGAACACTCAAAAAGCCTTAACCATTACGACTATTGCAATGTTGTTGTCTGCTTGTGGCGGTGGTGGTGGCGGTAGCGGCGCATTTGCGCCCAGTAATGGAAATACGGTGACACCCACGCCAACTCCGACACCAACCCCGACGCCAGCCCCCGCGCCTATACCAACATTTCCTTTGCCTTCAGCTAACCCAGGTTCTGGAAACAGTACTGCGAATGCGCCTACTCCTATACCTACAACGCCGTTTACAGACAATACCACGTACGGTAATGCTGCTGCTAATACGGTCAATCTTAAGCCTGCTCATACTGCTGGGCTAACAGGTGCAGGCGTTCAAGTGGCTATTGTTGACTCTACGGTTCTGAACAATGCTTTTTTACCCAATGTTGTCAGCCGAGAAACTTTTACTGCCACCAGTCATTCACCAGCCAGTGCTACAAGTGCTGATGATACGCATGGCACGCAAATCGCATTGGTTATTTCAGGAGCGCAAACCCCGAATTTTCGGGGTGGAATCGCACCCAACGCATCTATTGTTTCAGCGAATGCATCAGGTTCCGAAGGATATGTTTCAGCCTCAGCCGTACACAACGCTTGGGTCACGCTCAGCGATCGCGGCGTTAGATTGTTTAACAATAGTTTTGGTACCGATGGTTCTAGTGGTCTGGACGCTTATGAGGCAAATGGCAGCGCGTATTTCGGTGCACCCACTGCAGCTGCTAAAAGTGCAACTGTTTTGGGGCGTATGGAGCATGTTGTCAATAACAATGGCCTTTTGGTTTTTGCATTAGGTAATGGTGGCTACAATCAACCCACTCAATATGCTCTCGCACCATTAGCGCTTCCTTCGCTGGCCAATGGTGTTATTGCCGTTGGTTCTATGAACAACGCCACCACTATGAGCAGTTACAGCAATCAATGTGGCGATGCTGCTAATTGGTGTTTGGTTGCTGTTGGGGAACACAATGTGCCCAATTCAACGGCCTCCAATCTCGCCTCCTCTAGTGTTGAGCATATTTCAGGTACATCCTTTGCAGCGCCTCAGGTCACAGGTGCCGCTGCTTTATTGCTCGAAAAATATCCTTGGATGAGCAACAATAATTTACGTACGACCATTTTAACAACAGCCACAGATTTAGGAGCATTAGGGGTAGACAGTAAATATGGTTGGGGTTTATTGAATGTAGGCAAAGCCATCAACGGCCCTGCCCGTTTCGCATTTGGCGACTTTACTGCACACATTAACAGTGGCTCTTATGCATTTGGCAATGACATTTCAGGCAGTGGTGGCCTCATCAAAAGCGGAACAGGCACGCTCACATTACAAGGCAATAACACTTTTACAGGGCCTGTAACGGTGGAAGGCGGAAGGTTGGCAGTCAGTCATTTGGTCGCATCCAGTACGATTAATTCAGGTGGGACATTAGTGGCGACAAATGCAACCGTTGGCTCGGTCAACAACAATGGGGCAATGACCGCGAAAGATACTGGTGTGACTATCAATGGTAACTACAGCCAAAGCAGCAATGCTGTTTTAAACACGGATATCGGCTCTCACATTAACGTCAATGGTTCAGCGCAATTGAACGGTAGGTTATATTTTGACGGGCTTCGCTCAGGTTATACCCCAGTCTATGGCACTCAATACAACGTGTTGACCGCTAGTCAGGGAGTTTCAGGTCAATTCTTTTCAATGAACCACAACCCAGGTCTGTTGTTACAAGGTCAGTTAGCCTATACCAACAATACTGTTGGTTTAAGAGTAGACCAGCTCAACACGGGAGCTGTAGTGAGCACATTAGGGCTTGCCACGCCACAAAATAATGTATCTGTAGGTGCTGCATTAGTAGACTCTTCTTTTTCTGCACTCAATGATAATGTGTCCAGCACGCCAGATTTTGCATTAGAGGCAGGTCAGTTGCAACAAGTTAAACTCGCTAATCGTTTAACAGACAACTTAAGCTCTATGGCAGGCTCGATTTATGGCAACAGTACATTTATTGATGGCTTGTCTCAATCTAAAATGACTCAGAATCTAAGTGATCGGCTTCACTCTGCCCGTGAACTTAGCTTTTTTGGTCAATACAACCGTGCCAACACCACTTGGCATGCGGGCAAAGAGTCCGCCAATATACTGACGTTGGGTGGTTCAAAGAAGCTTGGTAATGATGCTTTCGGTCTGGGGCTCTACTTAAAAGACAGTTCATGGGAACAAAATAACGACCAAGCTGAAACGCAAAGCTACGGTCTTTTGGCCGCATGGCAGCACCGCTTTGCGCATGGTTTTTATTCAACATTAAGTGGTTCATATGCGCTCAGTGACAAGTCCATTGACCGCTGGGTTAGCGTAGATAATTTGGCTTATAAAGTATCGAGCGCACCTAAATCTTACGCCAATCAACTGGGCTTAACATTTGGTAAACCATTCAATCTCAGTTCTCATCTTAACTTAACCCCAGAATTGGGCATGCGTTATGACTGGACACGTCAAAACGGTTTTATTGAAAGTGGTACAACAGGCTTTCGCTTGAGTACGCATGATAGCGCACACAGCATACCTGTAGGGCTTGCGAATTTAAACTTGGCCTATCAATTTGGCATCCGCAATCAGTTTGCTTTTGGTATCAATTCAGGCTTTGAACATGATTTTAGACCACGTGGATTTGGGTTGGATGGTCGGTTTGTCGGCACTCCAAATGCACATGGTACCCAAACAGGAGTATGGTCAACCTCGCGCAATCGCTGGCATGTCGGCACTCAATTAAATGCCCAAATACGTGATAATGTAACTGTATCAACCAGCTACCAGTTCACGGGCGGCCATATTAAAAACAGTATTTTCAATCTTAATGCGCAAGTCAAGTTTTGACCTATTCAAGAAGGAATTGGTATGAAGTTCACATGGATGGTCTCGTTGGTTGGTCTAGGTGTGCTCAGCAACTGTGCTGTCGTTGATGAAGTTAAGCTTGTTCAACGAGCCTACCAACTTCCAAGTGGCGCCACATCTACAGCACGTCTTCGTGTTAACACTGACGCATTGGCATTCGTTTATCCACGAGGCTGTGCGGACAGTAGTGCAGAAGGTTCAGGCGTAGTCGTATTTAAAAACAACTCTGATCGTTTAGGGACGACCAAAGGCAACAATCAAACATTGGGTATGCCTATGGGCTTGGAAGAGTTCAATGATCCGCGCTTTGGCCATTCTGAAGTGCGTGTGCCTGCAGACCAGTTCATTACGTTGGGCTATCGGTACGACAATCGCAGCACATCATTGAAAACCACTTGCCAAGGTGATTGGGCATTTGTCGCCAAAGCGGGGCGTGACTATGAAGCTGCGCTATTTAGTGACGACCAACGCAACCAATGCATCGCAGCTGTTCGTGATATGGCCACCAATCAGCTCATTCACCTCACGAATGTCACCCATAAAAGTTGCACGACGCTCACCACAACCACCACGACACAAGTTGAGTTAAGCAAAGAAAATACCCATCTCATTATTGGCATTGCCAATGAGCAGGGACAGCCCAACCAAAAAAGCACTCAAATACCACGTGATGCCAAAATTTTTGCCCATGTTGTGTTAAATTGGGACAATATCGGCTCTAACGATCAAGCCATCATCAGCAATGTGTCTAAAACATTTCACAGTAAATGGTACAACACACAGGGCGCTTTGATACAAGACATGACCACCCATATGACGCTCAACACACCAGGGGCTTGGTTTGCCACTTGGATGAACAGCAGTTCGGTGGGCATTGGCACGGGGCGCGTTGAAATTTATGAGGGCGATAAATTACTGGCTAAAAGCAAATTTGAAGTGGTTGATGTGCCCAAAAGCGAGTTTAAAGTTCAAAAGCCTTAAGCCCACTCATCTCCGCTTTAAGGCCATTCACCCACCGCTTGGCCTTGAGTTTGTATAAATCTTTAACCACGGCTGCGCGTTCATACAACTCATCCCACGCCATGCGCACGGCTGGGCCTTTGAAGGCCAGTGCAATCCGATTGCCGTCGTGGACTTCGGGTAGCGCAATCACCCGCCCGTCAAACGCGACGTTAAGATTCGCCATGTTGTGGGCGAAACTGTCATGGTCGCCAAATAGGTTGACGGTCAACATGCCCACATCGCGCAAAGCCGCGCGGCAATTTTGGTAGAACTCAATCGAATCGCACACGGGGCCACGGGCGGTGGCGTCGTATAAATCAATTTGCAGCACGTCAAACGCGCCTTTGTGTTGCGCGACCCATTGTTCGGCATCCATGTTCACCACGGTGATGCGCTCGCTGGTCGGCAGTTTAAACATGCTGTAAGCGGCCGAAATCACGTCAGGGTTGAGTTCAACCACGGTCGATTGGGTGGCGGGCATGCGTTTGTAGATGAATTTGGTCAACGATGCGCAACCCATGCCCAGTTGCGCAACCTGCGCGGGCTCGTCCATAAACAAAATGTAGCTCATCATCATTTGCGCGTATTCAAGCTCCAATTTAAACGGTTTGTTCAAATTCATCGCGCCTTGCACCCACGGCGTGCCAAAGTGCAAATAGCGCACGTCGTCGATTTCTGAAAAGGTAATCGGTTCGGCTTGATAGCGACTTTTGGATGATTTCATGGCTGTGCCCGTTGCGGTAAAACAAGTATAATAACGCAGTTCAATGACCGCATAAAGAAAAGGATTCACATGTCGCAAGCCACTCAACACCACTCGCTCATCATTTTGGGTTCAGGCCCTGCGGGCTACACCGCAGCGGTTTATGCCGCACGCGCCAACCTCAACCCCGTGCTCATCACAGGGATTGAGCAAGGCGGCCAACTCATGACCACCACCGATGTGGAAAACTGGCCTGCCGACGCCGACGGCGTGCAAGGCCCCGAGCTCATGAGCCGCTTTCAGGCGCACGCCGAGCGATTCAACACGCAAATGATTTTTGACCACATTCACACCACGCATTTGACCGAAAAACCGATGCGCCTTGTCGGCGACGCGGGCACATACACGTGCGACGCATTGATTATCGCCACGGGCGCGTCGGCGCAGTATTTGGGCTTGCCGTCCGAAGAAGCCTTTGCGGGGCGCGGCGTGTCGGCCTGCGCGACGTGCGACGGATTTTTCTACCGTGGCAAACCCGTTGCCGTGGTCGGTGGCGGCAACACGGCGGTTGAAGAAGCCTTGTACTTGTCGAACATCGCCAGCCACGTCACCGTGATTCACCGCCGCGACAAATTCCGCGCCGAGCCGATTTTAATCGACCGTTTGCTGGCCAAAGCCGCCAATGGCAATGTGACCATCGAATGGAATCAAACCCTTGACGAGGTTTTGGGCGACGACACGGGCGTGACAGGTTTGCGTCTCAAGGCATTCAACGGCGAGGCGACCAAAGACATCGCGGTCGATGGCGTGTTCATTGCGATTGGGCACAAACCCAACACCGATATTTTTGCAGGTCAACTCGACATGGAAAACGGCTACATCAAAACCACAGGCGGCACGGCGGGCAACGCCACGGCGACCAACATCGCGGGCGTGTTTGCCGCTGGTGACGTGCAAGACCACATTTACCGCCAAGCGATTACCAGCGCGGCCACGGGCTGCATGGCCGCTTTGGACGCACAGCGTTATTTAGAACAATAATCCACAGGCGGGCTTGTCCCGCCATTTTTTATTACGCATATGAAAGCCAAATCCTACGGCCTTGCCGACTTAGCCCAGCTCAAAAAGACTTTAGATGCCGAACAACGCATCGTCGAGCAACAACGCGCAGCGCAAAAACAAGCCGCGCAGCGTCAGCAAATGCTTGCCAGCGAATTTGCGCAAGCCGTCACGCAGGTCACGCCGCTCAAAAAGTCCAACACCGTGGTTCATCCGCCGCGCAAAGTCAAACTGCCTGAGCCGCCACGCGTCGCACCCGTTGCACCGCCTGTCAAAGATACGCTGTCAGATGGCTTTGACGCGCGGCATTTGCGCGACGATGAGCTGGGCACGTATCTGCGCCAAGGCGTGCCCGACGCGCTGCTCAAAAAGTTGCAAAAAGGCTTTTGGCCGATTGATTTACGGCTTGATTTACACGGCA
Source organism: Formosimonas sp. (assembly GCA_051650085.1). Classification (GTDB taxonomy): domain Bacteria; phylum Pseudomonadota; class Gammaproteobacteria; order Burkholderiales; family Burkholderiaceae; genus Hydromonas. The sequence continues at coordinate 1,603 of JBOFII010000013.1, read as the reverse complement.
AAACCGCTGAAGAAGCGCGAATTGCCACCAGCGCGTTTTTGTACCAAGCGGCCAGCCACAAAGCACGGGTGATTTCTATCATCCACGGCCAAGGCTATGGCTCGACCTTGGGCCACGCGGTGCTCAAACAAAGCGTGCGCAACTGGTTGGTGCAAAACAACCACGTGCTGGCCTTTTGTGCTGCCCCCGCCGCCGCGGGCGGACATGGCGCGGTTTTAATTTTACTCAACACCAAAGACACTCAATGACTTCTCAAAAAACCAACTGGCCACTCGTTATTCTGCTGTGGCTCTCTGGCATTGCCGCCGCCATGCAGTTTGCCAAAATCTCCGTCACCTTCAACGCCCTACAAACCCACTACGCCAGCACGCCGAGCGACATCAGTTTGGTGTTGTCGTTACCAGGGCTTATCGGTTTATTTTTGGCCGCCTCGGCCAGTTTGTTGATTCAACGCTGGGGCTACAAGCGCATGTTGCTGTGCGCGTTGTTGCTCGGCGCGATTTTGTCGTTTGCGCAAGCGCAATTGCCCAGTTTGCCTGCGCTGTACGCCATGCGTTTTGTCGAAGGCCTGTCGCATTTGGCCGTGGTGGTCGCCGCGCCAACCCTAATGGCCACCGCCACCGCGCCGCAGCAACGCTCGCTGGTCATGAGCATGTGGGGCACATTTTTTGGCGTGGCGTTTACGTTGGCCAATACTTTTGCACCTGCGTGGCTGGCGCATTTTGGCTTGCCCAGTTTGTTTGTGGCGCATGGCGCCATTTTGCTGGTTTTGGCCGCCGCGCTGTGGTGGGCGTTGGACAAACACCTGATTGCATCGAGCACACAAGCCATTTCGCTGCGCGGTTTGTTGGAGCGGCACAAACACATTTACGGCCAGTTCAACACCGTTTTACCCAGTTTGGTGTTCATCTGCTACACCAGCATGTATGTCGCGCTGATGACCTTTTTGCCCCAACTGGGCGGCGGCACCGACGCTTGGGTGATGGTCGCGCTGCCACTCATCAGCATTGCGGGCGCGTTTATTGCAGGCGCACTAGTGCAAAATGGCTTGAGTTCGCCCAACATGGTCAAACTGGCGTTTGCCTTCGTGCTGTTGAGCGTTGCCGCACTGGCTGTGGCCGATGCGCAAGGCTGGAATTTGAACGCCTGCAAAATGGCGGTATTTTTGGGCATGGGTCTGCAACAAGGCGCGATTTACGGCATGATTCCGTACTTGGCAAAGAGCTCAGAGCAGCAAGCCCAATCCATCGCAGCGATTGCGCAAATGGGTAATTTGGGTTCAACCGCAGGCCCGCCGCTGTTCGCGCTGGCGTTTGGCGCGGGCGCGAGTGCAGGGTTAATCAGCTTGAGCGCATTCATCACCGCCGCAGGTTTGCTGTTGATGTGGCTGGCTTTTAGAAAACGCGTTTAAGGCAACCTCTAAAAATTCATTTTGCAACGCCGAACAACCTAAAAACAAACCTCTCGTCATTCCCAATGATATGGACTCCCCACACCTACCCAACGGCATCGTGATGTGCCAAACTGTATGTAGCAACACTTACAGCAACAGTAGAGAGGAGAGTCCAAATGAATTGTAAACGAATCGGCATAGATATTGCCA
>JBOFII010000012.1:0-40580 GCA_051650085.1 Formosimonas sp. | reverse complement strand
TAACTTGACTGGATAGCTGTTCAACCCACTCTGGAGGTATGTGTGGCAACTTCGGATGTTGAGTTTTCTGTGTCATGATGTTTTTCCTTCTTTAGGTTGGAGGGTAGAGTATCATTTACACAGATTTTTTTACAGGCTCAACAAACACCCCGCTATAAGCCCCATCCTTGTCTTTAAATGATGGGTAAACGGCTTCCCAGCCTGCTGGTTTGTAATCCATGAGAACCCCTTGTTTTTTCCAGCGCGGAAAGTCCTGCAAGGTTTGTAACATGGTGAAATCAGGTTTGAGCTGTTTGGTTTCTAACTGGTAGTCAATGCGCGCATTGTGGTATTTGCTGTAGTCAACAATCATGTCCACCTTGATGCCAGGAAAGCGTTTTTCAAAAGCATCCTTCGTCGCATCTTGTTGTGTCGGTGTGTCGCCGCCTGCATACACAACCAAATGTCCTCCTTCGGCCAAAGCTTCTTTGTGCAACTCTTCCAAAGACTTGGTTTCAATGGCTGGGTTGGTTGCGTGAGCGCTGCTCATTACTGCACTGAGAATAATCGCAATGCTGCTCATTATGAATGGCTTTTTCATTATGAATCCTTTTGGGTTGGTTGATCGTTCACGCATAGTACCGTGCTTGACTTATCTAATAAACACACATATATTGAAATCATTTTTATCCAAAATAGAACAATAACGTGAAACTAGACCAATTAAGACGCATGGCACTGTTTGCTATGGTGGTGAAAGAAGGTTCTTTTACCGCTGTTTCCAAGCAACAAAATATTGCAACTTCAGCTGTGAGTAGCGCCATTAGCCAACTTGAAAATGAGATTGGTGCTCGTTTGTTGCATCGAACGACACGACAATTGCGCTTAACCGAGGCGGGGGCTGTTTTTTTGAAGCGGTGTGATGCGATGTTGTTTGAAGCGCATGCCGCACATGATGAACTTCATCAAAGTTACGGTGAACTTGCAGGGACATTGACGATTGCAGTGGCGCACTTGGAAGCGGATACTTGGTTGTTGCCCGCATTAAAACCATTGTTGTATCAACACCCCAAATTGATACCGCACTTGGTTGTTGGTGATGGTTACATTAATTTGGTTGAGCATGGTATTGATATTGCCATACGTTCAGGAGAGTTGACCGATTCGAGCTTAGTGGCTCGTGCCTTAACTTCGCAAGCTCTTAGTGACGTGCTGGTTGCAACACCTGAGTACGTGCAGCGTCATGGGTTACCGAGTGTGCCCAGTGATTTGAGCCAACATTACATAGTGGCTTTTAGTTCATTTAAACAAGCACAAACCATTAAATTGACTCACCAAAATGGAGCGCTTCACAATATTCAACTCAAACTAGGGGCAAAGACCGATACGCTCTATACCACAAAGCAGCTGTGTCTCATGAATTTAGGGATTGCGCGTTTGCCTTATGATTTTGTTCAAAGCGAAATCATGAGTGGTCAGTTGATTCAATTACTGCCAAGTTATTCAATGCCAACATATAAAATATATGCGGTGACGGCTCAACGCTCATTACAGCCTGCCAAAGTGAGTGCCGCGATTCAAGCATTACAAGATTATTTTGCACTTAAAGCAAGGCTATGATTCAAACCTGCTTTTGTTTATAATCGCACAGTTAAATTCCCAACTTTTGGACTTCATATGAACTACATTTCGACCCGTGGCCACGCTGCGAATGAGCAATTTTGTGATATTTTACTCGGCGGCCTTGCGCCTGATGGCGGCTTGTATTTGCCTGAGGCGTATCCGCAAATTTCCAAGGCCGAGCTGGCTGCGTGGCGGCATTTGTCGTACCCTGAGTTGGCGTTTGCGATTTTGCGCAAATTTTGCAGCGACATTTTGCCCGAAGAACTCGCGCCGCTGGTTTCGCGCACTTACGCGCCACAGGTGTTTGCGAATGCGCGAGCGGGGCAGTGGATTGAAGACATCACGCCGCTGACCACTTTGGGCCAGCACAAAGGCGCGAGTTTGTCGTTGTTGGCCTTGTCCAATGGACCGACGCTGGCGTTTAAAGATATGGCCATGCAGTTGTTGGGCAATTTGTTCGAATTTGTTTTGGGTCAGCGCGGGCAAACGCTCAATATTTTGGGCGCAACCTCAGGCGACACGGGCAGCGCGGCCGAGTACGCCATGCGCGGCAAGGCGGGTGTTAACGTATTTATGCTCTCGCCGCGCGGCAAAATGAGTGCGTTTCAAACCGCGCAAATGTATTCGTTGATGGATGACAATATTTTCAATATCGCGATTGATGGCGTGTTTGACGACGCGCAAGACATTGTCAAAGCCGTGTCGAACGACCATGACTATAAAGCCGCGCACCGCATCGGCACAGTCAACTCCATCAACTGGGCGCGGGTGGTTGCGCAGGTGGTTTATTATTTCAAAGGTTATTTTGCTGCCACGCGCAACAACGACGAGCAGGTTTCGTTCACCGTGCCATCGGGTAATTTTGGCAATGTCTGCGCGGGTCATATTGCGCGACAAATGGGTTTGCCGATTCGCAAACTGGTGGTGGCGACCAACGAAAATAATGTGTTGGACGAGTTTTTCAAAACTGGCGTGTACCGCGTGCGCAGCGCGGCCGATACGCACCACACCAGCAGCCCGTCGATGGATATTTCTAAAGCGTCCAATTTTGAGCGTTTTATGTTTGATTTGATGGGGCGTGATGCGGCCAAAACGGCGGCTCTGTTTCAGCAAGTCGAGCAGACAGGGCAGTTTGACATTTCGGGCACGCCAGAGTTTGCCAGTATCGAAGAAAAATTCGGCTTTGTGTCGGGTCACAGCACGCACAACCAGCGTTTGCGCGCGATTAAAGAAGTGTTCAACGACTACGCGCAAATCATTGACCCGCACACCGCCGATGGTGTTTGGGTGGCCGACAAATATATGGAAGCCGATGTACCGATGATTGTGCTCGAAACCGCGCAGGCGGCCAAGTTCAACGACACGATTCGTGAAGCCTTGGGCATGGACGCGCCACGCCCTGATGCGTATGTCAATATCGAAAAACGCCCGCAACGGGTGGTGGATTTACCCGCCAATGTGTTTGCGGTGAAAGAATTTGTGGCCAGCAAAACTTGAAAAATTGGGGCGCAACCCCACATACAAGCCATGATTAACCGCACGGAAAGTGATATGAGTACTGAAAACCAAACGCCTGAAGAATTAAACGAAGTTGAAACACCCGCTGTTGAAACCCCTGAAGTTGACCCGATTGCCGCGCTCGAAGAGCAAGTCGCGCAGCTTAAAGACCAGTTGCTGCGCAACCATGCCGAAATGGAAAACGTGCGCCGCCGCGCCGCTGAGGATGTGAGCAAAGCGCACAAATTCTCGATTGAACGGTTTGCCAGTGAATTGTTGCCCGTGCAAGAAAGCCTTGAAAAAGCCTTGTCGGATGCGACAGGTGACGCAGAAACGCTGCGCACAGGAGTTGAGTTGACGCAAAAACAACTGGCCAGCGCGTTAGAGAAAAACGGCGTGGTGGCGATTGACCCCAAAGGCGAGAAGTTTGACCCGCATTTTCACCAAGCCATCTCAATGGTGCCCGCGCCCGACCAAACGCCCAACACTGTGCTTGAGGTTTTGCAAAAAGGCTACACCATTGCCGACCGCGTTTTGCGCCCCGCTTTGGTGATTGTGGCTCAATAATCCGTTGGCCGATTGACGTTGGTGAGGGCTTTTTGGTGTTGTGCAGGCAGTTCAAGCGCAGCGACATTTAGCCCCGCCAACAGTTGCTTGACCGACATATTTTGCGGCGCATCCACATTTTGGATGCGCTTTTTTGCGTTGATGCGCAGCAAAAGCGGCAATGGATGCCCCTGAAAATGCACCGCGTCAGCGTCGTGGTGCATCAACTCAAGTAACGCGCTCGTCGTCAACCACGGCAAATCCACAGGAATAATCAGCAAAACATCATCAGGCAAAACCCGCGCACAGTGCGCAATCGCCGCTGCAGGGCCGGCCAAAGGCTGCTCGTCCATGATGCCGCGCTCGCCCGCGCGGCCACTGACCCACACCTCGCTACACAAAGCCTCAAGCAGTTCAACGCTGTGCGCCAACCACGTTTGCCCCGATGCGTGGCGCAGCAGCGCTTTGTCTTGTCCCATACGGCGCGATTGGCCGCCCGCCAGCACAATCCCTATCATAAAAGCAATTTAAACCCAGAAATCAACATGACCAAACTCAACAATCGCAACAAAACATGACTCGGTAAATACTGCGTAGCCAGCCGTGCGCCGCAGTAGCCGCCCAGCAAAACGGGGGCAATCAAACCCCATATCATTGGCGGCACGGCGTTCAACGTCAGCGCAAGGCCGCTCAAACCCGCTAACGAGTTGAACAAAATAAACGGTGCGCTCAAAGCGGCGGTTTGTCGCATATTCGCCCAGCCGAATAATATCAACAAAGGACTCAAAAAAATCCCGCCGCCCGTGCCCGTCATGCCCGACAAACCCCCAATCGCCGCGCCGAGCAGCACTGCGCCCCATGCGGGCAAGCGGCGCGTGGAGCACTCGCTGGGCGCGTTGAGCGTGCGGTTAAATATGAGCAGCGCAGAAGTCAGCATGACCAGCGCGAGCAGCGTGAAATAAGTGTGGTTGGACAGTTTAAACGCCGCGCCGACCAGAGCCGCTGGGATTGAGCCGATGAGCAGCGGCACAAGTTGCGGCCCATCGAGCGAGCGGCTGCGCCACAACTGCACGGTGAGCAGGCCCGCGACCGCCACATTGAGCAACAAAGCGGTGGGGCGCATGATGTGCGGCGCAACGCCGAGCAAAATCATCACCGCCAAATAACCCGAAGCCCCCGCGTGGCCGACCGAGGCGTACAGCGTGGCGATGGCGAAAAACAGCACGGCAAGTAAGGCGATGAGTTCAACAGTCATTCAACGAATGCCCTTTGACCCACTCGCGCTCACCATTGACGTAATGTTCTTGCTTCCAAACGGGCGCGTTGCGTTTGATGGCTTCAATCAAAAATCGGCAGGCTTGAAACGCCTCGTCGCGGTGCGGTGAGCTGACCGCAATCACAATGCTGATGCCGCCAATCGGCAAATAGCCCTTAAAGTGGCTGATGAAAATCCGCAAAGCCCCCCATTGTGCGCAGGCTTGCTGGCTGATGTCGGCGAAGGTGTTGAGCGCGAGCGCGTCGAACACATCGTAGTCGATGCCGTCGACCGCGCGGCCTAAGTTGTGGTTGCGCACCGTGCCGATAAACATATCCACCGCGCCGTGCGCATTGGCGTTGACCGCTTGTAAGGCGGCTTGAATGTCAATCGCCATGGTACTGATTTCAAACGTATGTGTCATCTCAACCCCCACAAACGGGTGGCAAAATCGCCAAATGCATTGACTCGGCCAGCACTTCATCGTCGCGCAGCACGCGGGTTTCATTGGCCAAAACCGCCGCCGCCAGCCAGCCAGCTGCATCAAAATTAGGATAATCGTGCGCCAATTGTTCGCCCAATTGGCTTTTAATCTGCGCCACGCGACTGGCGGCGGGCAAGTGCAGCGTCACGCTGCTCACGCCGCAGTTGCGAAAAACGCCGTACAGCGCAATTTGAAAGGTCAACATAAATCCGCTCCAACCACTTGGACTAACTCACCCGCCGCGCAGTCGGTTTGCGCCTCGCTCAACACCACCCACGCGTTGGCGTGCAACAGCGGCGAGATTTTGAACGATTCTTGACCGCTTAAAATCTGCACGCGGTGGTTTTGCCAATCGATGTGCGCTTTTAAAAAATGCCGCAACGCGCCTTGCTTGCGATACGCCGCCGCGAGAGGCAAGGTGAGCACGGGTTCAGGCGGCAAGCCTTGCAACGCCCGCAAGAGCGGCTGCACAAAAAAGCGCAGCCCAACCGCGCACGAGGCGGGATTACCAGGTAAACCAAAAAAATACCGCCCATCGGCCAGCCGCGCAAATAAAATCGGCTTACCGGGTTTTTGCGCCACTTTGTGGAACACAATCTGCGCCCCCAGTTCACGCAAAGTGGCGGGAATAAAGTCCCACTGCCCCATCGACACCGCGCCCGTGCTGATGATGATGTCGTTGGCTGCGTCCAGCAAAGCCGCTTTAAACGCTGCAGGCTCGTCCAAAATATGACCGAGCGACTGGCAGGGCACGCCCGCCCGCGCAAGTTGCGCACTCAAATACGGCGTGTTGCTGTTGTAGATTTGGTGCTCGGCCAGTGGCGCGGTCAAGTCGCTGATGATTTCAGGGCCCGTTGAGAGCAAACCGACGCGCGGCGTTTGATAAACCGCCACGCTTGCATGACCAAAACTGGCCAAAACCGCCATCTGCCCCGCGCCAATCACCTGACCTTGCGGCACAATCAATTGACCCGCTGCGAAGTCCTCGCCCGCAAAGCGGATGTTGGCCGACTTGGCCACGGGCTGGCTGATGCGCACCCGTCCGTCAATCAACTCGGTGTGCTCAATCGGAATCACCGCGTTGCAGTGGCTGGGCACGGCCGCGCCCGTCATAATCGCATAAATCGCGTGCGCCTCGTCAGGGCACGCGTCGCCCGCCGCCAGCGTCGCGGTCAGCGGCAATTCAATCGGCGCGGCGACACTGGCCTGCTCCGTGGCCTCGCAGCGCAGCGCGTAGCCGTCCATCGCCGAATTATTGAAACGCGGCAAATCAAACGTGGCATGCACATCCATCGCCGCCACCTTGCCAGAAGCCTCGACCAGTGGCACAACGTGGCTCGCCAAGGGTTGCGCCTGCGCCAAAACTTGCGCCAGTGCGTCGGCATAACTAAGTAAACTCATGGCAAGCCTTTCATGATTTTGATGAAATGCGGCAAAATTGGGATGAGCACATCCATGCCCTCGGCGACGGCTTTAGGGCTACCAGGGAGCGTGATGATGAGGGTTTGGTTGACCACCGCAGCAGTGGCGCGGCTGGCCCACGACAGCGTGGTGAATGCCGCGCCGCTGATGCGCAGCAGTTCGCCCAGCCCGTCAATGGTTTTGTCGGCAATGCTGTGCACAACTTCGGGCGTGATGTCGCGCGGCGCAACGCCCGTGCCGCCTGTGCTGATGATGCAGTCCACCTCGGTTTGGCTCAATTGGAGTAGCGTGTTTTTCAGCGTGGCCGCATCGTCAGGTAACACCTGTTTGCTGTGAATGCGGGCTTGATGGGTGTGTAGCATCTCGACCAGCAACGCGCCGCTTTTATCGGCGTAAACGCCGCTGCTGGCACGATCGCTCAAGGTGAGCACAGCAAAGTTGAACGCCGATAAATCGTACACGCGCGGCGCAACCTGTTCGCGCACCCAATCGGGCACGCCGTTTGGATTGAGCCACAGACCCGATTTGCCGCCGACTTTGGCGAGCAACTCGATGTGATTCATTTGCAAATGCGGGTTAATCATTTTGCACAGATCCCAAATGGTCAACAACGCGGCGTTGACCCCCGCCAAGGCTTCCATCTCAACCCCCGTTTTGGCGTGGGTGCTAGCGGTGCAATAAATGCTCACGCTGCATGACTCGGCGTGTAACTCGTGCGCCATCTGCACCGCATCCAAGCCCATCGGGTGGCACAGCGGCATGAGGCTGCTGGCGTTTTTGGCGCCTTGAATCCCTGCGACTTCGGCCAAAATGAGCGCGTCGCCTTTGGGCAAACTGCGATTGCGCAGCAATTCAAAGGCATCAGCGCCCAGAGTAATTTGTCCACGTGCAATCGCAATGCGGTGGGTGATGGGCTTGTGGCCTACGTTAATCATTTGGAAGGTTTGGTTCATGTTGGTCTCAAATTAGATGACGTCATTCCCGCGCGGGTTTGGCGGGAATCCAGCCAAACGCAACGCGTTTGTTGGACCTTGGCGAATCAGAGGCAAAAGGTGCGCTTCGCGCCCCATTGGATTCCCGCTAAAAGCACGCGGGAATGACGATAATGCGTGCTTCATCCCCCAATACTCGCCAAATAAAACATTTTGCCCGTAATGCCCTGTTGCAGCAAATGGGTAGCGGGTTTGTGGGTGAGGGCTTGGATGATTCTGTTTTGCAATTCGGGTTGTTGCGCGGCCGTTTGCGCCAAGTCGCGCAGGGCAATGTCGCCGTCGCCAAATAGGCACAGTTTCAAGTCGCCCAAGGCCGAGACGCGCAAGCGGTTGCAGGTGTCGCAAAAGTTCGGGCTGTATGGCGCAATAATGCCGATGCGGCCCATGTAGTCAGGGTGGGCGAATTCTTGCGCTGGCCCATCGGTTGCGCCGCGCGGCGTGGCTTGCCAGCCGCGTGCGGTGAGTTGGCTGCGCAAACCGTCCGCGCTGATGTGGTGCTGTTTGAAGTAATCGTGGTGCAAGCCTGTTTGCATGAGTTCGATAAAGCGCACGCTCATCTTGCGCTCGCGCACCCAGTCGATGAAGTCGGGCAAATCGGTATCGTTAATCCCTTTGAGCAAAACCACATTGAGTTTGATGGATTGAAAGCCGAGGCTTTGCGCGGTTTGAATCCCAGCCAACACGTTGTGCAGTTGGTTCACGCCACGCGCTTGCGCGAATTTTTCGGGGTTGAGGCTGTCTAGGCTGATGTTGAGTTGCGTCACGCCAGCGGTGCGCCACGCGGCAGCGCGTTGTGCCAATTGGTAGCCGTTGGTGGTGAGGGCAATTGTGTCAATGCCTTCAATCGCGGCAAGGTCGCTAATGATGTCGGTTAAATCAGAGCGCACCGATGGCTCGCCGCCCGTCAAGCGGATTTTGCGCACGCCCAGCGCGGCAAAGGCACGCGCGATGTGCTTGATTTCGCTGCGGCTCAAAAATTCGGGCCCAGTGGCGGGTTTGCGGTAGCCGTTGGGCAGGCAATATTGGCAGTGGTAGTTGCACACATCGGTCACCGATAGGCGCAAATAGCTGAACCGACGGGCAAAATTATCGACTAATGTGTGGTCAACAGTCATAAGTGGTTTAAACAATCCTGAATCAAAGCGGGGCCTTTGTAAATGAGGCCGCTGTAAATTTGCACCAAGTCCGCGCCCGCGTCGATTTTAGCTGCCGCATCAGCCCCCGCTAGAATGCCACCGACCCCGATTAGCGGAATTGCGCCATTCAGTGCAGCGAGCAGTTTGTTTTGCACCGCGTTGGATGCGTCGCGCACGGGCAGGCCGCTCAAGCCGCCCGTCTCGTTGCCATGCGGCAAGTGGACGACGCTGGTTTTGTCCAGCGTGGTATTGGTGGCAATCACGCCGTCAATGCGGTGCGCTTGCAGCAATTCGGCGATGGTTTGAATCTGCTCATCGTCCACGTCAGGCGCGATTTTGAGGGTCATTGGCACGTATTTGTGGTGTTTATCGGCCTGTTCGAGCTGGGTTTGCTTGAGTTGCGCCAATAGCGCGTTGAGCGCGTCGCTGCTTTGCAAGTCGCGCAGGTTTTTGGTGTTGGGCGACGAAATGTTGATGGTGACGTAACTGGCGTGCGCGTAAACTTTGCGCAGGCCAATCAGGTAATCATCCATTGCGCGTTCGATGGGCGTATCGGCGTTTTTACCGATGTTGATACCGACAATTCCACCGTTTTGCGCAAACTCGCTGCGTTTGACGTTGTCAATCAAGTTGTCAACGCCTAAATTGTTGAACCCCATGCGGTTGATAATCGCGCAGGCTTGCGGCAGGCGAAACAAGCGCGGCTGCGGGTTGCCGCTTTGCGGGCGCGGCGTAACCGTGCCGATTTCGATGAAGCCAAAACCCAAAGCGGCCAAAACGTCGATGTGCTCGCCGTTTTTGTCCAGCCCAGCCGCCAAACCGAGCCGATTGGGGAAGTTCAATCCCATGCACGAATGAGGCAAAGCCAATGCCCGCGCCTGTGGCAACACATTGAACCGATGCGCCCAATGCGCCAGTTTAAAAGCCAAGTGGTGTGAGCGTTCGGCGTCGAGTTTGAATAAAAGTGGGCGGATGAGCGAATACATATACACAGGCGGTGGGTGGCAATGGGGCAATTGTAAACCGTGAATTAAAGAATGAATGGAGTTTTTATTGGTTTAAAGCCAATGGTTGACAAGCAGCACATACAAGGCAATCCCCGCAAACAGGCTGAGCAAATAATTTTTGCACAGCAGTTGAATTGCGGCGGTTAAGCCGATGGCGAGCAGAGTTGGGCGCAGTTGTTCCCACGACTTGGGTTGATAAATCTCTGAGGCGTACACCACCAAAATCAGCATCATCATCAATGGAAAACGATTTTTGATGTAGCCAATAAACGGATGGCGGGTCAAAAAGCCCTGAAAGAAAAACGGTGCGGCGCGTAAACCCCACGTAATCGCGCCCATCACGGCAATCATCGTTAAAATTTCGGGCAAGCTCATACGCGCTCCTTGCGGCTCAAAGTGAAGTTCACCCATAAAAACAGCAACGCCAATGCACTGGCGGTCACCAAAAAGTAACTCGGTGCGATGAACGACGCGCCCGCACAGGCGAGCAAAGCCAGTGCCACCATGCGCACATCGGGGTTGGCTTTGAGTTGTTGAATCAGCAAAATCACAAACAGCGCGGTGAGCGAAAACTCAATCCCTTTAAGCGGCGGCAACGAAGTGGCCAGCAACGCGCCCAAAACTGTGCCCAAAATCCAATAGCTGTGGTTCATCGCGCAAATCCACACCGAGTTGTCGCGCGTCACGCTGGGCGTGGCGGTGAGCAGAGAATACGTCTCGTCGGTAATCCCAAAAATAAAATAAAACCGCTTCAACGCCTGCTGCGGCAGTAGATGAAACAGCGACAAACCATAAAACACATGGCGCATGTTCATGAGCAATGTCGCAATCGCCGTGTCGAGCAACGGCACATGGTTGACCACCAAACCGACCGCCAAAAACTGCGCAGCACCCGCATAGACAAACACGCTGAAAATAATCGGCACATACCAATCAATGCCTTGCGAGACCATCAAAAAGCCAAAGGTCATGCCCAGCGGGATGTAACCTAAAAAAACGGGGAGGGTGGTGGAGAAAAGGGTGCGAAGGTTCATGGGAGGGGGTGATGTGAAAATGGCAGCGATTATATAACGAATAGGGGCATCATTTTAACTGTATCAAGCCACAGCCAAAAATTTTGTCTGGACCTGAAGAGCCTAAATCAAGTGCGTGGCGGCATAGTTTGGTTAGTGCATCGCTTTTGGAGTGGGCACCGCCTAGTCTAGCCAATGCGCCAGTGGCCAGCACGCTGGCGTACGATGTGCCGCTGACATAACCTGAAGTGGGTGTCCAAACATCCACGCCAGAGGCTGCCACGTCAATGTATGAACCGTGGTTGGCTTGTCGATAAATGTTTTGTGCCGAGTCAACCGCAGTGACTGCCAAGACGGAGGTATACGCGGCAGGGTAAACAGGGGCGGCGGAAGCGCCCCCGTTGCCTGCAGCGGCCAACACCACGATGGATTGGCGTTCAACGTATTGCAACACGGTTGAGAGGATGAGGTCGCCCGTTCCACCCATGCTGATGTTGATTATTTTGACCTGTTGCCCAACGAGCCAATTGAGGGCTTTACTCATCAAAAAACTGTTGGTACTTTCTCGGCCGTTGATTTGCCTTGTGGCAATCGCCCATGACAAATTGATATGAGGTGCTGCACCGATAAAACCGTTGCTTTGTGCGGCACCCGCCAACAAACTGGCGATGGCGTTGCCGTGTTGCGGACTCGCGGGTTGCTCTTCGTTGAGCAATACGCTGTGTTGATTTAGGGCGTTGACGTGCAGCTGTGCATTGCTGTTGAATGGGCCGTCAATGACCCCAATACGCATTTTTTTCAATAAAGGCGCATTCAAATTGGCTTGGCTCATGTGCATTTGCTCAAGTGCATAGAGACGTGCCCCTTGCGGCTCTTGGAGGCCATTGAGATCGACAATCCAATTGGGATGTGCATTGCGCAACTGATCTCGCATGGATAAAGCATCAGAGTGATTGGGCAATTGATACAGTGCGATGATGAGGCCTAGGTGGTTTAGATTTTCAACTTGAATCGGATTGAGTTGTTGTTCAATTTCCAAAGCACGAATACCTGCTTTAGCCTGCGCTGCATCTGTCCAAAGTATTTGTATCTGCCCGCGTTCGTACAATGGGTCTTCTTTGGGGTGGGCAAGCAGGCGAATGATTGAGCCCAAGTCAATTGAAAGCCTGAACCCGCCTGTGCTGGCCTCTTGCTCAATGGCTTGCGCACTTGCAAGAGGAGGCAATAACCATAATCCGAGACAGTATAAGCAACACACCCAATTTTTCATGGACGACTCACAGATTCAACTATTTTGCTTTGGCGGCGCAAGAAACTTTGTGAGCGTTCCAAAGAAGCCAACGGTAGTGCCAAAACATAGACGCCCAGTGCACTAGGGCCTGAAATAATTTGCGCCTCAACTTGGCTTAATGTGGCGCGAATGTCACGCTCGTTTGCTGTTGGCAAAAATGTCACTTGTAGCAAAGCCATACCTGCTGGAGCCGTTGTCTGTTCTCCTGACAGAGGCGTTATGCTTTGAGTTGGCTGGGTTGGCATTGTCATTGGCGGGTTGTCTTGGTGCATCAGCCATCCTATTACACCTGTTTGTAGAACCAGCAACGACAACATGCTTAAGCTCAATGCTGGCGTGGCCAGCCATGATTTGAGCTTTGTCCAAAAATACTCATTTGTGGTTGTCGCCAGCGTATATTTTGGGTGAGCAACGGCTTGTTCTGCGTGAATTCGTGCCAATAAAATGTCCAAGCCTTGATTGGCAGGCGGCACGTCAACCGTATGCTTGTATTGGGCGGCACTGCGCTGTAGCCAGGCAAACTCTGCATGGATTTCGGCATCGTCAGGGTGAGTTGCGAGCCAAGCGTTGAGCCACTGGCTCTGCGCGTCATTCAAGCTACCATTGCTTAACCATGGCAACAATTCGCGTACCTGTGCCCGTTCAGAGTGTTCATTGAGCTTAGGCATAATCTACTCCTTCATTGGTTTCTTTCAGCCAACGCGCCAAACACGCTTTGATTTTTTTCTTGGCGTGAAAAATTCGAGTTTTGACCGTATTGTCTGAACAATGTTGTATTGCGCCAATTTCGACCATGCTCATGCCTTCGTAAAACAACAGATGCAAACTTTCACTTTGTTCAAGTGGCAGTCTGCCCATGCAAAATGCCACCCATTCTTCTCGTTGTTTATCGACCAATTTGTCAAATGGCGTGGGTGCATCATCAGTTAGTGTTTCGCCGTAGGCATCAATATCGTCGGTTGGATGCATGCCCCGTTGGCGCAACACGTCCAGCATTTTGTGCCGAGCAATACCCAGTACCCATGTTTTGACTTTAGACTGACCTGCAAACTCGCCTGCTTTTTTCCAAACTTCGTGCATGGTGTCAATCACGATGCTGTCTGCATCATGTGTGTGTTCAAGACGTCGCAACACAAATGCAAAGACACAGCCCGATAATGAGCGATAAAACTGAGATAGCGCAGCTTCATCGCCATTGGTCATTTGATGCAACCATAGTCGATGTTGCTCATCTTCATCCGTTATCCTATAGGCATTTTGGGTATGTTCAGTGGGCATGGCACTTCACTTTTTGAGGTTGGTTACGGCTATTTAGTTGAAATGATTGTATATCAACTTATCTAAGCCTTGGTGCTGTTTATTGAATTGAATCATCACGCACAACCCGTGCATTTTGACCGATGCTCATGACGCGAACTTTTTGGCCAACTGGGAATTGTGTCGCATTGCCTTCTTGCACAATGGCGATTGTGCGCCCGTTGCTCAATTGAACAACCAGTTCAACACCTTTTTTGCGACTGACATGTTCCTCGAACATTTCCCCCGTCACTGAGCCAATTAAAGAGCCGCTGAGAGATGAAAATATTGCCGCGTTGCCAGAGCCTATTTGAAAACCGCCCAATGAACCCGCCATAGAGCCTGTTGTCGCGACTTGTCCTGTGTTGTTGCCGTCAATAATTACGGCGCGAACATGGATGATGGAACCGTAATCAACCTCTTGAATCACTCGTGTGTCTGCACGGCTATAATTGTCCTGTGTCAATGATGTTGCGCAACCTGTGTTTAAAGCCAACAAAATGCTAGAGCAGGCGATTGTGAGTGCTTTTTTTGTAGACGATTTCATGTTGATTTCCTCTTTATGAGCAGATAAATGAGGGAAAAGCAGTTTAACTTTTCCCACACATGCAGATTAACGATGCAATTGCAAAACAGCACGCACAACTGCGGTGTCATCTTGCGCATATAGACTCACACGGCCAGTGCTGATCCAACTGGCTGGAATGGTATACACACGAGTTGCGCTTTGGCCTTTGGTGACTGCACTGTTGCCCCAAATGTAGTCGTAGCCATCGCCGATGCCAAACCAATTGGTACTGTTGCTTGAAATGCCATCTGAAAGCGGGCCTGGGTAGTCTAAAAGCACACCATTTTGAACAGGGCCACCGCCATCATTGGCTGCAGTTGATGAGTTGGCAGGCCCACTTGAAAGTGCTTGATAAGTTACGGTCAGTCGTGCAGAAGTGTATTGACAGTGTTTATTGCGGCTGGTGGGCACTTTAAAGGTATAACCAAAACCTTGATCGGTTGCCGTTTGTGAAAACGTCGACTGGCTGACGTTATAACTGAAGTCTGGCGCGTGTTGATTGTTGCCCGCTGTAATTGTCGGCGTGTTTGATTTTTGCGCGGTCAAGGTTAAGTTTTGTGGCATCCCTTTGCAGGCACGACCAAACGCATCGCCTTTTTCCATCAAAACACCAAAGTCTGGAGCAACTTTGAGATTGCTGTCCATGTGAGTTTCTTGTGCCCAGCCAATGTTTGTGGCCAATACTGTGCCTAAAATGCTCGTTAACAGTGTATTGCGTGTGAGTGCTTTCATGATGATTCTCCAAGTGGTTGAATTGAACTTCAAGTGGCGATGACGTTGTTGCGTCATCTGGTACTGAGTCGTTGCCAAATTGATTTCGGTTCAATTTATTTTGTAGATAACTGCTATCATCACGCTTTATGTTTGAACTGTTTAAAGGCTTGTATGACCCACAATCACCCCTATTCATCCGCCGCTGCTCATCAGCGTAAAAAAAGCGCGGTTAAGCCGCGCGTGGCGCAGTTGTCATTTGAAATTGAGGCAGGGCGCGATTACATGGCGCTGTGCGATTTGTTGCGGGCGGTTGATTTGGTTGGCAGCGGTGGCGCGGGCAAACACATGGTGGCAACGGGCGAGATTTTGGTAGATGGCGCGGTGGAGTTGCGCAAAACCTGCAAAATCCGCACGGGTCAAGTGGTGACAGGCCCTGGGTTTAAAATCACGGTGACACAGGCAGCTGAGTAAATTATGTTACGGATTAATGAATTACGCGTCCCTTTGATTAAAGAGTATGAAAAAAACCTGCCCGAACATCATTTGGCGGATTTTCAAGAGGACAAACTCAATCAACAACTGCGCGACCAATTGCAGGCGGCGATTTTAAAGCGATTGAATATCACCGCCGCTGAGTTGCTGAATTTTAAAGTGTTCAAGCGCAGTTACGACGCCCGCAAGGTGCGCGAGATTTTGTTGAGCTACAGCGTGGATGTGACGCTGGCCGATGAAGCGCAGGTGTTGCAACGTTTCAGTGACGACCGCCATGTGCTGGTCAGTCCCGACACGTCGTATCATTTTGTGGCGCGAGTTGATGCGTTTCCCGCTGGGCGCGAGCGGCCGATTGTGGTGGGATTCGGGCCGTGTGGTTTGTTTGCCGCTTTATTGCTCGCGCAAATGGGCTTAAAACCGATTGTTGTGGAGCGTGGCCGCGAGGTGCGCCAGCGCACCAAAGATACGTGGGGGTTGTGGCGCAAACGCGAGCTCAATCCTGATTCAAACGTGCAGTTTGGCGAGGGTGGCGCGGGGACGTTTTCGGACGGCAAGTTGTACAGCCAAATCAAAGACCCGAAGTTTTACGGGCGCAAAGTGATTGAAGAGTTTGTCAAAGCGGGCGCACCTGAAGAGATTTTATTCATCAACAAACCGCACATTGGCACGTTTCGCTTGGTCGGTGTGATTGAGCGGATGCGCGCCGAAATCATCGCGCTGGGCGGCGAGGTGCGTTTTGAGTCGCGCGTGGTCGATATTTTGCTCGACGATGGCGCGATTCACGGCGTGCAATTGGCCGATGGCACGGTGCTGCGCAGCCAGCATGTGGTTTTGGCTTTGGGGCACAGCGCACGTGACACGGTGCAGATGTTGCATGAGCGCGGCGTGTTTATGGAAGCCAAGCCGTTTTCGGTCGGCTTTCGCGTGGAGCATCCGCAGTCGATTATCGACAAAGCGCGGTTTGGCGACTACGCGGGGCATCCTGTGCTCGGTGCGGCGGATTATAAACTGGTGCATCACGCCAGCAATGGGCGCAGCGTGTATAGTTTTTGCATGTGCCCTGGTGGTACGGTGGTTGCTGCGACCAGCGAGCCGAACCGCGTGGTGACCAACGGCATGAGCCAATATTCACGCAACGAGCGCAACGCTAATTCGGGGATTGTGGTTGGCGTGGACGCGCGAGATTTTCCCGATGCCAGCCCATTGGCAGGCATTGAGTTTCAGCGGTTTTGGGAAAGCCGCGCGTTTGAGTTGGGCGGCGGTGACTACTCCGCGCCCGCGCAATTGCTCGGCGATTTTGTCGCCAATCGCCCCAGCGTCGCGGTGGGTACGGTTGAGCCGTCGTACAAACCCAGCGTGAAATGGGGCGACTTAAACCCCAGTTTGCCCGATTATGTGATTGATGCGGTGCGCGAAGCCTTGCCCGCGTTTGACAAACAAATTCGCGGTTACAAGTTGCACGACGCGGTGATTACTGGGGTCGAAACCCGCACCTCGTCGCCCGTGCGCATCACGCGCAACCGCGAGACCTTGCAAAGTTTGAATGTTAAAGGGTTGTACCCCGCAGGTGAGGGCGCAGGCTACGCAGGCGGGATTTTGTCGGCGGGCGTCGACGGTATCCATGTCGCCGAAGCGATTGCGCGGGATTTGTTGGGACAATGACCGATTAAAATAATTTATCAGGGAGAACCACATGCCAACTCATCCGTGGCGCACGTATCTACAACTCGTCCTCACCACTGTGGTGTGGGGGGCGACTTGGGTGGCGGCGCATATTTTGGTTGAAGAAGTGCCGCCATTCACGGCGGCTTTTTTGCGCTTTTGTATTGCGGTAGCGGCGTTGGCGTGGCTGGTCTCGCGCAAGCAAGGTGGCATCCCCCGTGCGGGGCGGCAAGATGTGGTGGCTGTGCTGTGGCTGGGGTTTTTGGGTGTGTTTTTATACAATTTTTTCTTTTTAACTGGCCTGCAAACCATCTCGGCGGGGCGTGGCGCACTGGTGATTGCATTCAACCCGATTTTAATCGCGCTGGTGTCGTGGTTGTATTACAAAGAGCCGATGAGTGTACAAAAGGCGGTTGGCATTGTGGTCGCTTTGATGGGCTGTGTGCTGGTCATCAGCGACGGTCAACCCGCACGCTTGCTGCAAGGCGAGGTCGGTTTGGGTGAAATTTTAATTCTCGGCTGCGCGGTTTCATGGACGCTGTACACTTTCATTGGCCGCCGCGTCGCACAAAACTTATCGCCACTGGTCGCGACGTTTTACGCCAGTGTGGTTGGTTGCGTTTTGCTTGGTGTGGCCGCGTTGTTTGAGCAGCCGTGGGCTGTGGCGGGGCATTATTCATTCATCGCATGGTTGTGTTTGATTTACTTGGGCGTGTTTGGCACGGCTTTGGGCTACACATGGTATGTCGATGCCGTACAAACTATCGGCGCCGACCTCGCCGCGCCGTTCATTAACCTTACCCCGATTTCGGGTGTGTTGTTTGGCGCATTGATTTTGCATGAGCGGCTTGATTGGGCGGTTTTGCTGGGTGGGGTCATCACGATTTTAGGGGTTTTGTTGACGGTTTATGCGGGGCGGCAAGCCTCAAAATGAGTCAAGCGCGGCATGGCGTCAATACTTTATGTGTCCTATACCCCACAAATTAAAATAAGCCTTTTAAAATCACCAAATTCCTTGCACTTTTTGGCAACTCCACGTATGATTATTTCAAGTCTTATATAAGACATAAAACACATCAATCAACAGGAGTTTATCATGAGTACACGAGCAGAACAAATTGCCGCTTTGGAACACGATTGGGCAACCAATCCACGTTGGGCGGGCATCAAACGGGGTTATAGCGCGGCGGACGTGGTGCGTTTACGCGGCTCATTTGCGGTTGAGCATACCTATGCGCGGCGCGGTGCAGATAAACTGTGGCATTTGTTGCACAACGAGCCGTATGTTAATTGCTTGGGCGCGTTGACGGGCGGGCAGGCCATGCAGCAGGTCAAGGCGGGCGTGAAGGCGATTTATTTGTCGGGCTGGCAAGTGGCGGCGGACAACAACGGCTACGCGTCGATGTATCCTGACCAGTCGCTGTATCCTGTGGACTCCGTGCCTAAAGTGGTTGAACGCATCAACAATTCATTTCGCCGCGCCGATGAAATTCAGTGGTCGCGCGAAATCGGCGCGGATTCGCCTGATTATGTGGATTATTTCGCGCCGATTGTCGCCGATGCCGAGGCGGGCTTTGGTGGCGTGCTCAATGCGTTTGAATTGATGAAAGCCATGATTAAGGCGGGGGCGGGCGGCGTGCATTTTGAAGACCAGCTCGCGTCCGTCAAAAAATGCGGCCACATGGGCGGCAAAGTGCTCGTGCCGACCCAAGAAGCGGTGCAAAAACTCATCGCCGCGCGTATGGCGGCCGACGTGTGTGGCGTGCCGACTTTGGTGATTGCCCGCACCGACGCGGAGGCGGCCGACTTGTTGACCTCGGATTACGACGACAACGACAAACCATTCCTCACAGGCGAGCGCACCGCCGAAGGTTTTTACAAGACACACAAAGGTTTGGAGCAAGCGATTAGCCGTGCGATTGCCTATGCGCATTATGCCGACCTCGTGTGGTGCGAAACAGGCACGCCCGACTTGGAGTTCGCCCGCAAATTCGCCGAAGCCGTGCACAAAGTTCACCCTGGTAAAATGCTCGCCTACAACTGCTCACCGTCGTTCAACTGGAAGAAAAACTTAGACGACGCGACCATCGCCAAGTTTCAACAAGAGTTGGGCGCAATGGGCTACAAATACCAATTCATCACACTCGCGGGCATTCACAACATGTGGTACAACATGTTCGACCTCGCGCAAGACTACGTCGCACGCGGCATGACCGCCTACATCGAAAAAGTGCAAGAGCCCGAATTCGCTGCACGTGACCGTGGCTACACATTTGTGTCACACCAGCAAGAAGTTGGCACGGGCTACTTTGATGACGTGACCACGGTGATTCAAGGCGGGCAATCGAGCGTTACCGCGCTGACTGGCTCGACCGAGGAAGAGCAGTTTCATTGATGTCTTGTGGGCGGGTTTGAAACCCGCCCCTACGTTTTAAGGCTTGGCTGAGTTTTTCGCCATCAACTCACGCAACGCTTTGAGGTTGTCACTGGTTTGTTTGAATTGAGCGGGGGCAGATTGCTCGGTGCGCTCTAACAACGCCCACTCAAAATGCCGCTCAGCTGCTTGCCAACTGGCTCGTTGCTCTGCACCACTTTGTCGCTCGCCCAAAGCTCGTAAGGCGACACCCAAATTATTCTGCGTCATAGCCCAGTCCATCGGCGCACTGTCGCGGGTGTAAAACTGCAAGGCATTTTCATAGGCGGTTTGAGCCGCTTGCAACGAGGTGATAGCTGTCGTGCTGTTTTGGTGTTCGCTTAAATTCCGCAAAACTATACCCAAATTGTTTTGTGTCGCCGCCCAGTCCATAGGAAAATGATCGCGAGTGCGAAATAGTAAAGCGTTTTTATAGGCGGTTTGAGCCTCATGTAGTGACGTTATTGCTGAGATTCCTTTTTGTCGACCGCCTAAAGTTTGCAAAACAACACCCAAATTATTTTGGGTCATAGCCCAGTCCATCGGTGCGCTGTTGCGGGTGTAAAACTGCAAGGCATTTTCATAGGCGGTTTGAGCCGCCTGTAAAGAAGTGATTGCCTCAAACTCATTTTGCCGCTCGCCTAAAGTCTGCTGTACAGTGCCTAAATTGTTTTGTGTCATAGCCCAGTCCATTGGCGCACTGTCGCGGGTGCGAAACCGCAAGGCGTTTTCATAAGCGGTTTTCGCTGCTTGCAATGAGGTGATTGCTGCCGCGCCGCTTTGTCGCTCGCCTAAAGTTTGCAAGACAGTACCCAAATCATTCTGTGCAGCAGCTTTGTATTTTGAATCGGGGGCAGTTTGAATTAGAAGTTGAGCGAGTTCAGTGGCCAGTTCTAGGTCAATCAAAGCCCCGTGACGGGTGCCTTGGTTTTGCAGTTGGCCTTGTTCTTTGCGTAAGGCTGCCCATTGTTCAGATGGTTTGGTGTTCAGGTTGATGCGTTCTTGAATTTTAGCTGCGGCAGCGGGGGCGTTGCGGTTGAGGCGGTCGTAGTTGATGCCCGCTTCGAGCAGCTGGGTGCGTTGTTGAATATATTGCTCGTGTTGTTGCTGTTGGGTTTTTGCCCATTCGCTTTCTTGTTTGGCCAGTGCTTGGCTGATGCTGTCGGCGGCCTGTGGCAGTTGGTTGCTTTGCAACTGTTGCGCGGCAGTTTTGAGCACTTGGTCGATAAAATTACTGCTGTTGCTGTTTTGACCATTTTTGATTTGAACAAGTGCAATACGAATGGCGTAGTCTAACTCTTTCAGGGCTTGCGGTAAGTCGTGTACGTCTGCATTGATGCGTTGGGCTAGGCTAATGATGAGTGCCTGTGACAATAAACCATTGGTTTCGTCCGATTTTTCTTTGGCGTAGTTGTTGATGATGGTTGTATTGTTGCTGTTGATGTTTACTTGGCTGCGGTTTGTGGCGACCACCGCTGAGCCTTGGCCTGTGGTTTGCGCGGTTTGGGCGTGGCTAACGGAAGGGTTGAGCAACAAAGCCAATAAAGTTAGGGCGTAAGGGCGCATGGTTTATTTTCCTATATTGACGACAGAGCCATTGGTGGCCGCTACGGCATGACCTGAACCTGTGTTATTGACTGTAATGTTGCTCGATGAAGGGGCGTGATGCTTTTGTGGTGCTGGATTGGGTTTTTGCGCAGGTTTGGATGGTTTGTCGGGTGGGGCGGCGGGTTGCTCAACAGGTGCTGGCGTGTTGACAATGGTGGTTTGGCCATTGTATTGGTTGATTTGATTGTGGTTGCCACCACTTTGCATGACGCTTGGCGGTGAGTCATGTTGCGTTATTTGTCGATAACCCAAAAAAGCCAAAATCGCCACCATCGCGCCACCTAAAAAGCGCAATGTGGCTTGATTTTTTGTGTCTTTTAGCCAGTTCCAAATCTGTTTCATATCAAATTCCTCAATATGAGTTAAGTTGTCATGCTTTTCAAAAACGGTATTAATTCAGCCAAGGTTTTTTACGCGTAGGTGGACATGATGTGGTAGTGCAATTGCATGACAACTCCTGTTGATGTGGGTGGGACTTGAGTGTAGCATGGCTGACATTGCTGTCAAAGAGGATAAATATGAATCAACCGAAAGAAAGTGTGCTCAACGGGCGGTGTTTTTGGTGCGGCACGGATGAGTTGTATGTGGATTACCACGACCACGAGTGGGGCCAGCCTGTGCACGACGATGTGCGCTTGTTTGAGAAGATTTGCCTTGAAGGCTTTCAGTCGGGGTTGTCGTGGTACACGATTTTGAAGCGGCGCGAGACTTTTCGGGCGGCGTTTGCGCAGTTTGATATTCAAGCCGTGGCGCAGTTTGGTGACGATGATGTGGCCAGATTGTTGGCTGACACGGGCATCATCCGCCATCGTGGCAAAATCGAGGCGACCATCAACAACGCGCAGCGGGCGATTGAGCTGATGGCCGAATTTGGCTCCCTTGATGCGTATTTTTGGCAATTTGTCCCGCCCGCAAGCGAGCGACCCAGCGAGGTGACGCGGCAGAGCATTCCCGCCAGCACGCCAACGTCCACTCGTTTGAGTAAAGATTTGAAAAACGCGGTTGGAAGTTTGTTGGCCCCACGACCTGCTACGCATTCATGCAGGCCATGGGCTTGGTGAACGACCATATGGACGGGTGCATCAGCAGATGATTAAAATTTTAGGTAAATCCGCATCCATCAATGTGCGCAAAGTGCTGTGGACTTGCGACGAGTTGGGACTGCGCTACGAACGCGAAGACTGGGGCGCGGGCTTTCAAAGCACGCAAACCGATGCGTTTCGCGCCTTAAATCCCAATGCGATGGTGCCCGTGTTGGTCGATGGCGATTTTGTGCTGTGGGAATCGAACAGCATTTGCCGTTATTTGGCACAGCACAGCCAATTGTTGCCCAATGAACCCAAAGCCCGTGCCAAAGTCGAGCAATGGATGGACTGGCAAGCGGGCGAGTTGAACAATTCATGGCGTTACGCCTTCATGTCCATCGTCCGCGCCAGCCCACTCCATCAAGACGCGGCGCAACTGGCCGCAGGGGTGGCGAACTGGAATCATCATGTGCAGATTTTAGAGGCACAACTGGCGCAAACGCAGGCGTTTGTCACGGGAGAGTCGTTCACTTTGGCCGATGTTGTGCTGGGTTTGTCGGTCAATCGTTGGTTGTTGACCCCATTTGACAAACCCGACTTGCCGCATGTGTTGGCGTATCATCAACGGCTGCGTGAGCGTGTCGGGTTTCGGTGGTGTGATGGGGTGGTGTAATGAGCAGTGGTTACTGCGGAAGACGCGTCACATAAGGTCTGGCTTGGACGAGCCAGACCTTTTCGTTTTCTAAAACCCATTCCACATCCAATGGTGTTTCACGCGAGAATATCGGCACGATGCGCTCGACCATTTCGCCCAAGCGACGGGCGCGTGCTTCGGTCAAAATCGTGTCGCCACCGAGCGTGGGGACTTCACGCACGCCGTTTTGTGGGTCAAACACCAACATGCTGGTTTCGGATGAGCGGCTGATGATGCGTGTGCCGTGGTTGCTGGTGTCGTACAGCACTTGCTCAGGGATTTTCGTCCCCTCAACCACGCGAATGCCCAAGCCCCATTTGGCGTTGATGGTGTAGGTGTGTGGATTGTGCCCCCAAATATCGGTGGTCAACAAAACCCCCGCCGCTGTGGCATTGACGCCTGTTTGAATCAACACAGCGGGGTACACTTGCCTATGGTCAATGCCCGCAAACCTGCGCTCATTGACCGCGCGTTCATTCCAAATCGACGCCCAAACCTGTTTGATGGCAGCGTTGAGCGCCGCGCTGGTTTTGACATTGGGCACGGTGTCGTACAAACCTGCGCCATTAAAGCCTTTAAGGTCTTCGGCGTTGGTTGAACTGCGCACAAAAACCCCTTTGCCGCCTAAACTTTTTTGCCAATTTTTTTCAATCGCGGCAAAGTGCGCCGCATCTAACGGGGCATCGACAATTGCTTTTTTGAGCGTGGCCAATTGCTCGCGCCGCCAGTTGGCATCGGTTGTAAAACGCGCATCGGCGAGCATGGCGTCGATTTGCGCTTGCAAGCCATTGCGTTGAATGTGCTGCGCATAGTAATAAAACGGCACGCCAAATCCTGTAGGAACATTCACCCCCGCCACATGCGCCACTTCACCTAAGTTAGCAGTTTTGGTACCAAAGCGGTTGACGTCAACCGCACGCAAATTGTGCAAAGCCGTGAGCTGCTTGTCGGTGGTGTTGACGGGGGGCAAGTTCACTTCACGCTGTTGGCGGGTGGTGTTTTGGAATGCTTGCAATTCGCTTGGGTTGGCGGCACGTAGGCTTAAGCCCTGTTCTGTGACTTCATAGGTCACCAGTTGATTGTCTAAATGTTTGAATTCTTGTGCGGCAGTTTTGTAGCCCGCGTTGGGAATGCCCCACGCTGAGGCGCGTAAATTCACGTGCGCCAGTGGCGTGGAAAATTGTGAGGTGATGATGCCCGCGACAGGGGAAATATCAGGGTATGCAGTTTGCAATAATACAATGTCGGTAGGCGAAAAATTCATGCTGCTGATGTCGGCCTGTGGCGGCACGATTTTGAGCGTGCCCGTGGCGCGGCCTGTTTGAAAGGCTTGGAAGGGCAGGTTTTGATAAATTTTGTCGTTGCTCACAACGCTGATGCGCTTTAAACCACGCGCCATTTTTTCTTGACTCAGCGAGTCGGGGCGGTAGGCTAAATGGGGGACAAAAAAGGTTTTTTGCAGTGTGTTGTACGCGCGCATCACATCACGCGGCGTGATGGTGTCGCCTTCCCAAAACGAAAACGTCCACAGTGCATTTTTGGGGTAGTGGGTCAAATAACCCAAAATAAATTGCGGCTTGTGCGTGCCATAGTTGAGGTTGAAACTTTTCACGGTTTCGGGTGTGCGCGGCTGGCGCAGCAACACCTCAAGGCCAAAATCAATGTGTAGTTTAAACACATGTGCATCGACAAAGTAAATTTTGCCTGTTTTTACATCAATGATGAATTTAGAAAACTCAGCATCGCGCTCGTTTTGCGCAATGGACTGCCAATCTTGCGCGTTTTGAACCGACGGCAACCAAACCTTTTGCTGGGCGTGGGCAACAGGGGTGAGAAAAAGAGTTGTGGCTAGGCACAATAATTTAAGATGGCGCATAAAAAACTCCCTAAGAACGCCCAATCATACCGTGAAATACCTGTTTAAGAGAGAAAAAAGCGTAGTAAAGTTTCCATTTATCCAAAATTCATGCATAATCCGTGCCACAACAACCCTTGTTGTATCCATTAAAACTCTGGAGATATCAATGATTAAAAAATATGCAGTTTTAGGCTTAACCGCCGCATTGCTGGCCGCATGTGGCGGTAAACCTGAAGCGGGTGCCGATGGCAAAGCCGCTGCTACTGAAGGCGCACAACTCAATGTGTTGTGTAGTGTTCAAGCCGATTGGTGTAACGCTGCCGCCGTGGCTTTTGAGAAAAAAACAGGCATTAAAGTGGCCATTACACAAAAAGGCTCAGGCGAAGCTTTGGCGCAGTTGAATGCTGAAGCGGCCAACCCCAAAACTGACGTATGGTACGGCGGCACGGGCGACCCACATTTGGCCGCCGCAGAGCGCGACTTGACTGCACCATATGCTGCAGCGGCGCAAGCTGAGTTGCAGCCTTGGGCACAAGAATTAGCGACTTTGTCGGGCGACAAAACCCACGGTGTGTACTTGGGTATTTTGGGCTTTGGCGGCAATCCTGAATTGTTGGCTAAGAAAAACGCCAAAACGCCACAATGCTGGGCTGATTTGCTCAAGCCAGAATACAAAGGTGAAGTGCAAGTGGCCAATCCAAACTCATCAGGCACGGCCTATGTGGCGATTGCGACTTTGGTGCAAGTCATGGGTGAAGATAAAGCCTTTGCTTACCTGAAATCTTTACACGGTAACATCAGCCAATACCAAAAATCAGGCACAGGCCCAATCAAAGCCGTGGCACGTGGCGAAACAGGTGTGTCGATTAGTTTCTTGCAAGACGCGGTGACTGAACAAAAAGCAGGTGCGAAAATCGAAACCGCAATGCCATGCGAAGGCACGGGCTATGAAGTCGGCGGCATCTCGATTGTCAAAGGCGCACGCAACATGGATGCGGCGAAAAAATTCGTCGACTGGGCATTGTCGGCCGAAGGTCAAGCGGTTGGCGCAACTGCAAAGCAATTCCAAACCCCATCTAATGTTAAAGCTGCGATTCCTGAAGGTGCGCCTGATGCGAGCAAAGCCAAGTTGATTAAATACGACTTGAAAAAATACGGCGCAGAAGCAGAACGCAAGCGTTTGATTGAACGCTGGTCGAAAGAAATTGGCAGTTTGATTAAAGAAGCTGCGCCTGCCGATGCGGCCAAGCCTGCAGACGCTGCAAAACCAGCCGATGCCGCCAAACCTGCTGAAGCACCTAAAAAATAACCGTTGTTTTGTTTGAATAAAAACCCGTTTGCAACGGGTTTTTATTCACCTGCAGAAAGTTTGTATGCCTAAATTCACCTCTCACTATGTGCGCAACCTTGGCTTTTTGACCTTGTTCGCCACATTGTTTTTACCGTGGTACATGCCCAACAACAGCAATGCGTGGAAAGGTTTGTGGTCGCTGTGGTACGCGCCTGATGTGGCCTCGGCCATCGCGCATGTGGTGCGTTATCAAAAACCGTGGTTGCTGCTGTTTGTCGCTTTGGCGGTGTTGACCATTGCTTTGGGCTTGCAGGCCAATTCCGCTCGTCGTGGCCGCTTGTTGTTGGCTTTGGGCGGTTTTGGGGCTTTGAGTTTGCTGTACACGGGCTTTGCGATTGGGCCGAAAGGCGCGACGTGGGGCATGCAAGCATTATCGAGCGAGTGGCGACAGTTTGGCTTTGGTTTGGGCGCGTATGTGTATTTGTGGAGCATGTTTGCTTTGATTGGCGCGGCGTTGGCCGACTTGGGTTACTTCAAAGGCGACGCGTTGGTCTCCAGTTTGGTGGTTTGCGTGTGCAGCATGTTGCTGATTTTTGTCGGCTGGCCCGTTGGCATGTCGCTGCTCAATATGTTTTACACCGACGATGCGGGGCAGCGTGCCTTGAATCTGGGCGTTTGGTGGCAGCGCATGACCGAAAACGATGTGTGGTCGGTGGCTTGCGTGTATTCGGCCAATCAGTGCGGCGTGTTTTGGAACACGTTGTTTTTGGCCAGTATGTGCGGTTTGACCACCACGGTTTTAGGGTTGATTTTTGCGTTGCTCGGTGAGCGGCGCGGCTTTTGGGGGCAACACAACCCCGCGTGGTTGCGCGCAATGGCCTTATTGCCCGTGATTACGCCGCCGTTTGTGCTCGGTTTGGGTTTGCTTTTGTTGTTTGGTCGTCAAGGGATTTTCACGCAATTGATTGAAACCACGTTTGGTGTGACTTTGGGGCGTTGGATTTATGGCTTAGACGGCGTTTTGTTGGCGCAAACCTTTGCGTTCACGCCTGTGGCGTACATGATTATCAAAGGCGCGGTGCAGGCACTGGCACCCAGCTTGGAGGAGGCGGCACAAACTTTAGGCTCGAACCCACAGCGCACGTTTTGGTCGGTGACTTTTCCACTGCTGCTGCCCGCGTTGGGCAACTCGTTTTTGATTGGTTTTGTCGAGAGTATTGCCGACTTTGGCAACCCTGTTTTGTTGGGCGAGAACTTCAAAGTGTTTTCTACCGAAATTTATTTTGCGATTGTCGGCGCGTCGCTTGACCCAGGTCGCGCGGCGGGCTTGTCGTTTATTTTGCTTTTGTTGGCGATGATTGCGTTTTACATTCAGCACAGCGTGGTCGGCAAGAAAAACTATGTCACCGTTGGCGGCAAGGGCGATTCAGGCATTCCAATGGCTTTGCCTGTTGGCGTGAAACGCGCGGGCTTGCTGGTGGCTGTGCCATGGTTGGCGTTGACGGTTGCGTTGTATGGTTTTGCGCTCATTGGCGGCTTGGTGCAAAACTGGGGCTTTGATTACACGCCATCGTTGGTGCATTTCAAAAAGGCTTTTGGCTTTGATTCTGGGGTGAATGGCCTGATTTGGTCGGGCACGGCGTGGCAGTCACTGTGGACGACCATGAAATTGGCCCTGATTGCTGCGCCGATTACCGCGTTGATTGGAATTTTGACCTCTTACATTTTGGCGCGCACCGAGTTCAAAGGGCGCGATTCGTTCGAGTTTGCCAATTTGGTGACATTTGCTGTCCCAGGGACGGTGCTGGGCGTGAGTTATATTTTGGCCTTTAATGTGCCGCCGCTTGAGTTGACGGGGACTGCGGCGATTATTGTATTGAGTTTTGTGTTTCGCAATTTACCCGTTTCGGTACGCGCGGGCTTGGCTTCGTTCAAACAAATCGACAAAAGTTTGGATGAAGCCTCGTTAATGCTCGGCTCAACCACGCTAGGTACGCTGCGCCGCGTGACTTTCCCGCTGTTGCGCCCCGCGATTGTCACCTCGCTCTCGTACGGCTTTGTACGCGCGGTCACGACGATTACAGCGGTGATTTTTTTGGTCAATGCCGAATACCAATTGGCCACAACATTCATCATCGAACGGGTCGGCAACGGCGCGTATGGCGAGGCACTGGCCTATTGCTCGGTGCTGATTGTGCTCATGTTGGCGGTGATTTTGGGCGTGCAAAAATTAGTTGGCGAGGCTCGTTTGGGTCGCCGCTCTACGAATAAATAAGAGGTGGATTATGAAAAAAGCAGCAGCAATTGAATTTAAAAACGTCATCAAACGCTATGGCGACACCGAAGTGGTCAAAAACGTCAGTTTCACGATTGAAGCAGGCTCATTGGTGACTTTGCTCGGCCCGTCAGGGTGTGGCAAAACCACCACATTGCGCATGATTGCAGGATTGGAGCAACCCAGCGCAGGCCAAGTGTGGATTGGCGATAAAGATGTGACCTTATTACCGCCGTTGGCGCGCAATGTCAGCATGATGTTTCAAAGTTACGCGCTGTTTCCACACATGAAAGTGGTCGATAACGTCGCGTACGGCCTGCTTAACCAAGGCTTGAAGAAAAAAGAAGCCGCAGAGCGCGCGCTTGAAGCACTCGAGCAAGTCGGTTTGGGCCATTTGGGGCATCGCTGGCCGTCGGAGTTGTCGGGTGGGCAGCAGCAGCGAGTGGCCTTGGCTCGCGCTTTGGTGATGGAGCCGTCGGTTTTGTTGTTCGATGAGCCGTTGTCCAACTTAGACGCACGCTTGCGCCGCCAAATGCGTGAAGAAATCCGCGCCTTGCAGCAGCGTTTGGGGATTACCGCTGTGTATGTGACCCATGACCAAAATGAGGCTTTGGCCGTGTCCGACCAAATCATTGTGATGAATGTCGGGGTGATTGCCCAGCAAGGCACACCGCAAAAACTCTACCAAGAGCCGAACAGTGAGTTTGTCGCAGGCTTTATGGGCGAAGCTAACTTATTGTCCGTTGACAAACATGCAGACGGTTATCGGCTAGGTTCATTGGCCTTAACGCACGCCACGGGCGAAAAAAATGCCGCGCAAAAAGTCGCGGTTCGCCCCGAAGCGATTCAAATCAAAGCCGCCAACCAGCCCAACACCTTGCCCGCGACGGTGCTCAAAGCCACGTATTTGGGCATGATGTGGGAAGTTGAGTTGCAAACGGAAGTCGGTAATTTGTTTGCGGTCAGCGCCGATGTCTTAATGCCGTATCGTGCTGGCGACGCGGTTGGGGTCGGCTTGGCCGACTATGGCGTGAGTTTGATTGCTTAAAAAAGGGACTTATGAAATATTTACACACGATGGTGCGCGTGCATGACTTGGCGCAATCGCTGGCGTTTTATCGCGACGCGCTGGGTTTGGTGGTGCTCAAACACAAGGAGTACCCAGCGGGTCGGTTCACGCTGGTGTATTTGGCTGCGCCCAATGACGCTGATGCGCAAATTGAGTTGACCCACAATTGGGACAACGAAGCGACGTATACGCAAGGGCGAAACTTTGGGCATGTGGCTTACGCAGTGGCGGATATTTACGCCACGTGCGCTCGCCTGCAAGCGCACGGCGTGCTTATCAACCGTCCGCCACGCGACGGGCGCATGGCGTTTGTCCGTTCACCTGATGGAATTTCGATTGAGTTGTTGCAAGAGGGCGAGGCTTTGCCTGTGGCCGAGCCGTGGGCGTCGATGCCCAATGTGGGGGCGTGGTGAACAAAAAACGTGCTCGTAAGAGCACGTTTTTTTATGAGCCATTAGGCTTGATTTTGCAAAGCAGCAATTCGCGCTTCAATTGGTGGGTGGGTGCTGAACAGTTGGCCGATGCCGCCTGCAATCCCCATCGCCGCCATGTTCTTAGGTAATTCTTGGGTTTGTAAACCGCCCAAGCGAGCCAAGGCGTCAATCATCGGTTGTTTGCGCCCCATGATTTGAGTCGCACCGCTGTCAGCGCGGAACTCACGTTGACGGCTGAACCATGCAACGATGATAGCGGCCAAAAAGCCCAAGAAAATATCCAACACAATCGTGGTGATGAAATAACCGATGCCAGGGCCGCTCGACTCTTCGTCTTTGCGCAAAAATGAGTCGACCGCGTAGCCAATTGCGCGGCTCAAAAACACCACGAACGTATTCATCACGCCTTGAATCAAGGTCATGGTGACCATGTCGCCATTGGCGATGTGCGCCACTTCGTGCGCTAAAACCGCTTCGACCTCTTGCTTGGTCATGGTTTGCATGAGACCCGTTGAAACGGCAACCAATGCCGAGTTTTTGAACGCGCCTGTGGCAAATGCGTTGGGTGCGCCTTCAAAAATCGCCACTTCTGGCATGCCGATGCCTGCTTGCTGCGACAATGTGCGAACCGTATCGACCAACCATGCTTCTTCAGGGGTTTGTGGCTGTTCAATAACTTGTGCGCCCGCGCTCCATTTGGCCATTTTTTTGCTCATGAGCAATGAAATAATCGCGCCGACAAAACCAATGACCAACGAATAAACCGCCAAGCTGGTGTAATTCATGCCATAAGCCCCGATGTAATTGCCAAGGCCAAACAGGCGAGTGACCAGCAACAACACGGCCATCACGGCAACGTTGGTGAGGATGAATAATAAAATTCGTTTCATGAAGTTCTCCAGTTAAAAAGTTGTTTTAATCCATATGAGGTGCGTACGTGAAAATACAAGTGCGCCATGCCGTCATGATAGCAGAGTTTTAGGTCGCTAGTTTTGCCTGCCATGCGGGCACATCGAGGTCTTCGATGTAGCGAATCAGGTTGAACCAAACAGGATGATAGCCAAAGCCGCCTTGGCGCATTTCGGCAATCGCATCGGCTTTGCGCCAATTTTGCACCACAATCCGATAAATTGCGGTCATCATGCCCGTGCGGTCTGCGCCGTGTTTGCAGTGCAGCAAAACAGGTTGCTGGGCGGGGTCGGTGGCGATTTTGAGGAACTGCAACACGTCTTGGTCTTTGACCTGCCATGTGTTAAATTCAATCTGCACGTATTTCACTCCCGTGGGCGGCACAATCGCCGCATCGGGGCGGCCTGCGCGGAGCGAAACTATGGTTTTGATGCTCGGTTGTTGGTTGAGCATCGTCAAACCATCAGGCAAAGGCTGCGCGGAGCGATACAGCATGGACGAGACTTGAAATAAATTCGGCACGCCGTGCATTTGGACGGGTTGCGCCCAATGCTGGGGGCGTTGTTCGGGCGGCAAACCCTGTTGAGTCATGCAGGCACTGAGCAACGCCGCTGAAAAAATCAGGCTTAATCGGCGCATCAACGCACCCCAAACATGAATTGCTCGGCGACTTTGCGCTGAACAAAGGGCAGGGCGTTGAGCAGGCCAAAACCCACGCTGCGCAGATGTTTGAGGCCAAAGTCATCGGTAAAACCACGCGCCAAAACATCGGTGGTGCGGCTGGTGATGGCGCGATCCAGTTGGCGGTGGTGTAAAAATGCGCCAATCGCTTGCACAATAGTGGGTTGCTGCTGCAACGACTGGTTGAGTACTACTGCATCGCGCAAACCAAGGTTAAAGCCTTGCCCTGCGACGGGGTGCAAAGTCTGCGCCGCATTGCCAATTGCAATTCGCGAACTTGAATGCAACGGCTCAGCGCGTTGCAAACCGAGTGGAAACGCGCTGCGCGAACTGGTGTGCACGATTTTGCCCGTTAAATGGTGCATGGTTTGATTGAGCTGCTGTAAAAATTCAGCCTCACTCACCGTTTGCAAAACCTCTGCGCGTTCGCGCTGCAGGCACCACACAAGGTTAAAATGCAGGCCGTCGCTGCTGATGGGCAGCAACGCGCACGGGCCATTGGGGGTGAAGCGCTCCCACGCCCACGCGGGCTGGGCGCGGCTCAAACGCACATCGGCAATCAACGCGGTTTGTTGGTAATCGACCTGAACGGGCGCGTTGACCCCTTCGGCGTGCACAATCAACTCGGCGGTTAAAATGGTGCCGTCGTCCAAATGAACGGCTTTATCGTCCACCTGCGCGATGAGTGCGGGGCGAATGATGCGGATGCGAGGTTGCTGCTGCGCCAGTTGGCTCAATTGCGCGACCAACTCGCCATAGCGCACCACCATGCCGAGCATGGGTTGCGCGAGCGCGTCGGCGTGCAGCGGCGTGTGTCCCCACGCGCCTTGTTCGCTGATGTGAATGTGCGCAATCGGTGCGTGCGCCAAATGCGTCACGCCGAGTTGTTGCACGATTTGTTGACTGCCCAATGACAACGCGAGATGCCGCGCGTCGACTTGCGCGACGGCCAGCGGGGTTTTGTCGAGCAATGTGACTTGTGCGCCTGCGTGCGCCCGCATGAGGGCGAGGCTTAAGCCAACGGGGCCTGCGCCAATGATGATTTCAGTGCTCATGTTGCATTAAATATTCAATCTCGTTGATGGTCACGGGCACATCGCGGGTTAGCAGTTCACAGCCGTTGGCGGTGACCAGTGCGTCGTCTTCGATGCGAATGCCAATGTTCCAAAACGCTTCGTCCACGTCGCTGCTGGGGCGGATGTACAGCCCTGGCTCAATGGTCAACACCATGCGCTCTTGCAGCGTGCGCCAAACAGGCTGGCCGTTGTCTTGCCCCGAACTGTACGCACCGCAGTCGTGCACGTCCAGTCCCAGCCAGTGGCCTGTGCGGTGCATGTAAAATTTTTGATAGGCGCGGCTGGCGATGGCGTCATCGACGTTGCCAACCACCGTTTTGTCGAGCAAACCCAAGTCCAGCATCCCTTGAGTCAACACACGCACCGCAGCGTCGTGCGGTTCGTTGAAGCGCACGCCTGCGCGAGTTGCGTCAATCGCCGCTTGTTGCGCGGCCAAAACCACTTCATACACCGCGCGTTGCGCCGCGCTGAAGCGGCCATTGACGGGAAAGGTGCGGGTGATGTCACCCGCGTAGCAGCCGTATTCCGCGCCCGCGTCAATCAAACACAAGTCGCCATCTTTTAAAGTGGATAAACCCGCGCGATAGTGCAAAACGCAGGCGTTCGCACCCGTGGCGACAATGCTGTTGTACGAGGCGTGTTGTGCGCCTGCGCGGGCAAAACTGTATAAAATCTCGGCTTCTAAATCGGTTTCGACCATGCCGACGCGGCAGGCTTGCATGGCGCGGATGTGGCCTGCGGCAGAGATTTGCCCAGCCGCACGCAGCCAGTTGATTTCACTGTCATCCTTGAGAAGGCGCATTTCATCGGTTAGCGCATAAATGTCGCGCACCGCGCTTGGCGCACTTGCGCCGCTGCGGCTGGCTGAGCGAGCGGTTTGTAAGGCGTCGCTGATGAGACTGTTCAGTGCGTTGTGACCCAGCAACGGCGCAAAAATCGTTGGCTGATTGGTCAACAAAGCAGGCAAATGCGTGGCCAATTCGGCAATCGGCAAGGCTTCATCGACGGCAAACTGGCTTTGCGCGGCGTGCGGGCCAAACCGATAACCGTCCCAAATTTCGCGCGACTCGTCTTTGTCGCGGCAAAACAAAATGCTTTTGCAGGCGTTGTTTTGTGCCACCAAAACCAGCACGGCTTCAGGTTCGCTAAAACCCGTGAGGTAAAAAAACGTGCTGGCGGGGCGAAAGTCATAATGCGCGTCGTGGTTGCGCACGACTTCAGGCGCGGTCGGAATCAAGGCCACGCCGCCGCCCAAAGCGAGTAGCTGTTGCATTAAGCGAGCGCGTCGTTCGATGTGCGGCGCGGGTGAGAAGGGTTGGCGGTGCAGGGCGGTCATGAGGGCTCCACGGGTTTGTCTTTGCGTGCACTGCCTGCGACCATTTTGAATTCAAACAGTCGGCAGTCGAGCGCACCGTTGTACAGCGGGGTTTTTTTGCTCGGCGACAGGCGCATGTATTTGGGTGTGTCGCGGTCGCTGGTTAAAATATAAGCGTTCCAGCCCGCGTAGTTGGCTTTGAGATGGTCGGCCCATTGTTTGAAAAACACGGTGGTTTCTTCAGAGGTGGTCACGTCAATCCGCTCACCGTACGGCGGGTTAGAAATCAGCACGCCGTTGGCGGCGGGCGGTAAAACCTTGAGCACGTTGTTTTGCTCAAACGCAATCGAAAATGGCAGTTGAGCGCGGTTGAGATTGTTTTCAAGGTCGCGCACCGCGTGGGCGCTGATGTCTGAGGCATACAATGCGCGTGGGGTTTTGTCGATAACCACATCGTTGCGGATTTTGTCCCACAAGGTTTGGTCAAAATTGCGGTATTTCTCGAATGCAAACATGCGCTGCCAACCCGCAGGAATCCCAGCGGCTATCAAACCCGCTTCAATCACAATCGTGCCGCTGCCGCACATTGGGTCGAGCAACGGCTGGTTCGGTTGCCAGCCCGACAGCATAATCAGACCCGCCGCTAAGTTTTCGCGCAGTGGAGCGCGGCCTTTGTCAAACCGCCAACCGCGCTTGAACAGCGCTTCACCTGACGTGTCGAGATAAATTGTGGCTTCAAATTCGCTCAAAAATGCGTAAATGCGCACATCGGGAAAGGCGGTGTCCACCGACGGACGCACGTCCATCAGGTCGCGAAAATAATCGCATACCGCATCTTTGACGCGCAATGTGATGAATTCGAGGCTTTTGAGCGGGCTTTTAATTGCGGTGACTTCGACTTTAATGGTCTGGTCGGGGGAAAAATAGCTGCTCCACGGCATCCGCGCAACGAGGTTGTACACGTCGTCTTCTTTTTTATAGCCTTGTTGGCCCAAACGCAACAAAATTCGCGAGGCGATGCGCGAGTGCAAATTGGCGCGGTACATGACCGCTAAATCACCCGCAAACGCCACGCCGCCGTGGGTTGGCTTGATGTGGCTGGCGTTGATGGCTTGTAATTCAGCGGCCAATAAATGCTCTAAACCGCGCGGGCAGGGCGCGAAAAATGATAAAGATGACATAAATAATCTTAAGAAAAAGGTTTGATGACCACCAACGCGGTGATGGCAATTATGAGGACAATCGGGATTTCGTTGAACCAGCGAAACCAAACGTGGCTGCGCTGATTGAGGTTGTGCTCAAATTGGCGCAACAGCACGCCGCAATAGTAGTGGTAGGCCAATGCGGCCGCAACCAAAGTCAGTTTGATGTGCAACCAGCCGCCTTGAAAGCCAAACATCAACCACAACGCAACACCACACACAAGGGCGGGAACGGCCAAAATATGCATGAAGCGAAATAACTTGTTCGCCATCAACAACAAGCGAGCGCGGCTGGTGGCGTTGGTTTCAAGGGCCAAATTGACAAAAATGCGTGGCAGGTAAAAAAGCCCCGCAAACCACGACATGATGAACACAAGGTGAAGAATTTTAAGCCATGAATAAAGCATTTGAGCGTGCCTTTGTAAAAGCGTTATTGTACGGCAGTTCATCGGCGAAATAAAATTATCGTCGGCTTGTCCACCAAATTTCATGCTCAGTTGTTATGGCAAGCACGGGCGGCTTGCCCATCTATTCTTTGAAAGGAATTTGTATGAATACGATTTTGCGTCAATGCGCCACTAGTGCTGTTGTGATTTCTATGTTGACGGCTTGTGTGAGCGCACAACCGACTTACAGTACACCTGCACCTGTTTACACCCCTCCAGTTTCTAGCAACACAAACAATAACAACACTGTGATTGGCGCAGGCTCTGGCGCGGCTTTGGGTGGCTTGATTGGCGCGGCTGTCTCTAAAAACGGCAAAAAAAATGAAGGCGCGTTGATTGGCGCTGCGATTGGTGGTTTGTTGGGTGGCGTGATTGGCAACCAATACGGTACACAAATCAAAGACATTTTGCATGGCACAGGCTCTAGTGTTGCGACCATGCCTGATGGTTCAGTCAAAATTAACTTATCAGGCGATGCCTCATTCAATGTGGGCAGTGCGGTGATTAAAAATGAGTTTATGGGCACTTTGGATAAAGTGGCCAAAGAGTTGGCCGCACAGCCCAACAGTCGCATAATGATTGTGGGATTTACCGATGATGTGGGCAATCCTGATGCCAATCAGCGTTTGTCTTTGGCGCGTGCCAACAGCGTGCGTGACTTTTTTGCCACAAGTGGAGTGAGCTTTTCACGCATGAGCACATCGGGTCGGGGCGAGGCTCAGCCCGTGGCCAGTAATGCTACAGAAGCAGGACGTGCTCAAAATCGTCGTGTTGAGGTATTTGTTTTCCCAGAAGGCAAGTGAATTGCTTGCATATACAATAATGAGGTGTATAATAATCTCGACGCTGTGTGATTGGTTCCACTCCATTTCAAGGAGGTTGTTATGGACACAAATCTCGGTAGAGTCGATCGGATGTTGCGCATAGGTTCAGGTTGCTTTTTCTTGGCTTTGTTGATTGTGCGTGTCATCGGTGCATGGGGATGGTTGGGGTTGATGCTTGTTGCATCAGGAGTTGTGGGGATTTGCCCTTTATATGCTGTATTGGGTAAAAGCACTCGTCCTAAGCGGCGCCGAACCATTGCCAACATCAAGCCAGTGGTCTACCCCACTTGCTTAAGTAAATAGTTGTTATCTCAGCGTGCATGCACGCCTAGTGCTTCGCCCAAAGAAGCGTAGTTGGGGTCGATTGAAATGTTTTTTCATCCACCCCAACAAAAAAGGCAGACTGAAAGTCTGCCTTTTTTCATGAAGCCAAGGTATGCAATGGCGAGGTTTTTTTGGTTTTGCTGATTCGTTTGCCTTGAATCAGTTTGGGTTTGCTTTTAAGCTGTACCGCCTCCTCATCCACCTCAACTGCGACGACATTGGTTTCGGATGGCAATTGATACATGGTTTCGAGCAAAATTTCTTCC
Organism: Formosimonas sp.; assembly: GCA_051650085.1. GTDB lineage: Bacteria > Pseudomonadota > Gammaproteobacteria > Burkholderiales > Burkholderiaceae > Hydromonas. The sequence goes on along the minus strand of JBOFII010000012.1, from coordinate 3,893 downwards.
ATGATAGAGCGCAAGCCGCGTGCCCCTGTTTTGCGTGCCAAGGCTTTTTTGGCAATCGCCAAAATCGCCTCGTCGGTAAACGTGAGTGCCACATCTTCCATGTCCAACAACGCAGCATATTGCTTGACCAGTGCATTTTTGGGTTGGGTCAAAATATTGACCAAGGCTTCTTCGTCAAGGTTGGCCAACGTGGCGACCACAGGTAAGCGACCAATCAGCTCAGGAATCAAGCCAAACGTGACCAAGTCTTCGGTTTCGACTTCTAAAAACAATTGACCTGTGTCTTTGCTGTTGGGGCTTTTGACCTGCGCACCAAAACCCATGCCGCCTTTGTCAGAGCGTTTGGCGATGAGCTTATCCAAGCCGTCAAACGCGCCACCGCAGATGAACAAAATATTGGTGGTGTCGACTTGAATAAAATCTTGGTTGGGGTGTTTGCGCCCGCCTTGCGGTGGAATCGCGGCCACTGTGCCTTCAATCAGTTTGAGCAAGGCTTGTTGCACGCCTTCGCCCGATACGTCGCGCGTAATCGACGGATTGGCGGATTTGCGCGAAATTTTGTCGATTTCGTCGATGTAAATAATCCCACGCTGGGCTTTTTCAACGTCATAGTCGCATTTTTGCAGCAGCTTTTGCACAATATTTTCGACGTCTTCACCGACATAACCCGCTTCGGTGAGGGTGGTGGCATCGGCCATGACAAACGGCACGTTGAGCAGGCGCGCTAAAGTTTGCGCGAGCAAAGTTTTGCCTGAGCCTGTCGGGCCGATGAGCAAAATATTGCTTTTGGCCAATTCGACATCGGTTTTACGCGCGTCTTTGAGGTGGCGCAGGCGTTTGTAGTGGTTGTATACCGCGACGGACAACACACGTTTGGCGTTGTGTTGGCCAATCACATAGTCATCCAATTTGCCTGAAATTTCAGCAGGCGTGGGCAGACTAGTCGCAGCTGCGGCATCAATGGTTTCGTCATTGTTGTTGGTTTCGGCGTCTAAAATTTGGCCGCACAGCGTGATGCATTCATCGCAAATGTGGGCATTTAAGCCTTCAATGAGTTTGTGTGCCTCGGCTTGAGATTTGCCGCAAAAGGAGCATTCAGTGGATTTTTTGTCGGTCATAAAATCTCCTTACAGTGCCGCGCGGCTGGTCAAAATTTTGTCCACAATGCCGTATTCCAACGATTGCTGCGCCGACAAGAACGTGTCGCGGTCGGTGTCTTTTTCGATGCGCTCAAGTGGTTGTCCTGTGTTGTCCGATAAGATTTGGTTCAATTGAGCACGCAACAATAAAATCTCGCGCGCGCGGATTTCGATGTCAGAGGCCATGCCTTGTGCGCCGCCTGAAGGCTGGTGAATCATCACGCGGGAGTTGGGCAGGGCAAAGCGTTTGCCTTTGGTGCCTGATGAGAGCAAAAACGAGCCCATGCTGGCCGCCATGCCAATGCACATGGTGGATACGTCAGGTTTGATGAAGTTCATGGTGTCGTAAATTCCCAAACCCGCCGAGACCGAGCCACCTGGTGAGTTGATGTAAAAATGAATGTCTTTGTCGGGGTTTTCGCTTTCCAAAAACAACATTTGGGCAATCACCAAGTTGGCCGATTGGTCGTTGACCTCGCCAACCAAAAAAACCACGCGCTCTTTGAGCAGACGTGAGTAAATATCAAAAGCCCGCTCGCCGCGACCTGTTTGTTCGATGACTGTTGGGATTAAGCCGAGGTTTTGTGGGTAGTCGTGTAACATAAAAAATCCTTGAATAACGATGGGCAAGGCATCATCATAGCGTAAATTAAAGGCTCACGTTGAGCCGCCGCGTAAAAAAAGCACATCGGTTGATGTGCTTTTTGCGCCAAAATTAAATCAGTTGGCTTGATTCATCAACTCTTCAAACGCCACATCTTTGGCGCTGACTTTGGCTTGGCTCAACGCCCAGTTCATCACATTGTCTTCCATCGTGACGGCTTCAACTTCAGCCATGCGGTTGGCGTCAGACATGTACCAGCGAATGAAGCCTTGTGGGTCTTCGTACGCTTGGGCAATGTTGGCCACTTGCGCTTGCACTTGTTCTGGTGTGGCACGCAAATCATTGGCTTGTACCAATTCTGCAATCAACAAGCCCAAACGAACGCGACGCTCGGCGCGGTCTTTGAAAATGTCGGCAGGCAAGGCCATTTTGTCGTCAACTGGAATGCCGCGGGCACGTAAATCTTCTTTAGCACCTTCTTGTAAACGCTCGATGTCGCTGTTGACCAACGCAGTGGGCACGTCAAATGAAACGACTTTGAGCAAAGCGTCCATGACGTTGTTTTTGGTCATAGATTTGGTGCGTTGTGCAATTTCGCGCTCTAAGTTGAGTTTGATGTCCGCTTGCATTTTGACTACGTCGCCATCGGTCACGCCGAGTGACTTGGCAAATTCTGCGTTCAATTCTGGCAATTGCGCTGCAGCCACGTTTTTAACTGTTATCGTGAATTCAGCTGTTTTGCCTGCAACTTCTTTACCGTGGTAGTCTTCAGGGAAGTCCATGTTGAATGTGCGCGATTCACCAGCAGACAAACCTTCGATGGCGGTTTCGAACTCAGGCAACATGCGGCCTTGACCCAAAACAAATTGGTAGTCTTCAGCCGAGCCGCCTGCGAACAATTCGCCATCGATTTTGCCTGCAAAGTCAACGGTGACTTGGTCGTCTTTGGCTGCAGCTTTAGCTGCTGTGTTGTAAGTGACGCGTTGCTGGCGCAAAACGTCAATGGTGCGGGTCACGTCGGCTTCAGTTACCGCGCATTGCGCTTGTTCGATTTCGACCGCGCTCAAATCAACCGCGCCGATTTGTGGATACACTTCAAACGTTGCGGTAAAACCGAGCTCGCCTTCAACTTGATGTGCGTCATTTGGCTCAATGTTGGGTGCGCCTGCAACGCGCAATTGCTCAGCGTTGACTTGTTTTGAAAAAACTTCGCCCACTTGATCGTTCAAAGCTTCCCAGCTGGCTTGGCCGCCGTACATTTGTTTGACTTTGGCAAGTGGTACTTTACCTGGGCGGAAACCGTCGATTTTGACGGTTTTTTTCATTTGTTGTAAACGTTTGTTGGTTGCAGCATCAATTTGAGCCGTCGTCACCACGAGGTTGATGCTGCGGGTCAAAGATGCGGTCATGGTTGGTTGTTGTTCTGGAGTTGCTTGAGTTTCGGTTGTCATGAAAAAGCCTTTAAATAAATTCGGGTCTATAAAGCGAGCCGCATTATAACAATAAAAATACAAAAAACCCAGTTTTTGCTGTTAATGCTGTTGATTCAGTCTTTTGGCATCAATTGATAGACTTGTTTTGCGATGAATAAGCATGGTTGTTGCGGTAAATCTCAAAAAAATGAGTGCTTTACAATGATACAATTCGGGCTGCGAAAAAGTCTGCTTTGCGCCAGCATGGCGGGCTATGGGGTGACGTTTATTGGGGTTGCAGTTCAAGTTGGCGGTGGAGTGAGTGATGGAGGGTGGATTTGCGAGGCCATCCATAAATAAGGCTCGGATATTTGAGCACATGTGGCGGGTTGATTTGTCATTGCGCGTTTGACCGCAATCTCTTTGACGTTCGGGAGATGCCGCATCAAGTGCGGCATGACAGCATGGTTTGAGATGAAATGTACCCCGCGATTCGCTGCGCTCATGGCGGGTTACAGGTTATATGAGTTATGACGGTGAGAGCCGAAGGGGTTTGCAAATGAATGAATCAATAAAATTTAAAAACGTCACGGGTGTGGGGAATGTGTCGCTGTCTTTACGACGAGGCCAGCATGCGTATGTTTTTATTGGCAGTAATGGGGTGGGTAAAACTAAAACTATAGAAGCATTGTTTCAATGGTATTGGTATGGGCCGATGGAAAATTTTACAGAAGAATC
>JBOFII010000011.1:0-111672 GCA_051650085.1 Formosimonas sp. | reverse complement strand
GGTTGTGGAACGCTCGTTTGCTTGGCTAGAGAAATGCCGTCGACTTTGGAAAAACTGTGAGCGACAAATCAACACCAGCCTGCAGTTCGTTAATTTGGCATTTGTGGCGTTACTTCTCAAAAGATTTTGAACAGGTTCTTAAAAAGCATTGAGAGGTTTGAGATTACGCCCAATGATAGGTAATGTCAATTGTTGGTGTGGAAAATAAAAAAGCCCCGCGTGTAAAGGCGAGACTTGAACGTATTGATGTCAAAAAAATAGATTGGTGCCCGGAGCCGGAATCGAACCGGCACGCCCCTTATTCAGGTAAGCGGCGGATTTTAAGTCCGCTGTGTCTACCAGTTTCACCACCCGGGCAACATTTTGAGTCCAGTAAATGGAGGCGGGGGTCGGAATCGAACCGGCGTACACGGCTTTGCAGGCCGCTGCATAACCACTCTGCCACCCCGCCATTTGGCTGGATTGCGACACACAGCGCTGTGTCGTCTTTTAAAACAAAAAGGAAGCTAAACGTAAACGCTGGGCTTCCTTTCATAATTTGGAGCGGGAAACGAGGCTCGAACTCGCGACCTCAACCTTGGCAAGGTTGCGCTCTACCAACTGAGCTATTCCCGCGCTGCACTACAGAAAAGAATTATAAAGATGTTTTTCGAGTTCGTCAATACTTTTTGAACTATTTTTAACAGATTTTTTACAAACCACCATACGAGTGCAAACCTGACAGAAAAATATTGACGCCCAAGAATGCAAACGCGGTAATCAACACGCCAACCAGAACCCAAAACGCACTGATGAGGCCGCGCAAACCTGCAACCAAGCGCAAATGCAGCCATGCGGCGTAGTTGAGCCAGACAATCAAAGCCCAAGTTTCTTTAGGATCCCAGCTCCAATACTTGCCCCATGCGTCGGCGGCCCACATGGCGCCCAAAATAGTGGCGATGGTGAAAAACACGAAACCAATCGCAATGGACTTATACATGATGTCATCCAGCACCGCAAAATCAGGCAGGCTGCGTGCCAAGCGTTGTTTGGCCAAAATAATCGCGCCGATGACCACCAAACCGATGGCAAAATAAAACGCCCAATAATGCGCAAAATAATCCGCCGTCATGTTGGAGCGCAGCAGCAAAGGCTGCAAAAATAAAATTGCGCCCAAAACCCACAACACAAACGCGGCATAGCGCGTGTAACGCGCGTGTTGGCTGGCTTGATGTTTGAACGTGCCTTGCAGCGCGGCGGGCAATGCGGCAAAGGGTGTGCCGATGAATTTGATTAAATACGCAAACGCCACCATAGCCGCGAGCGAAAACATGCCGTAGCCGACAAAATTGGCGGGCACATGGATTTTCATCCACCACGATTGCAGCGCAGGAATCAGCGGCTTGATTTCTTGCGCACCACGCGCCGCGCTGTACCACAGCAAAAACCCAACCGCAGCACAGACCACCAACATGACAAAGCCACCCAGCTGCGTGGTTTGGTAGTGTTGCTCAAAATACAGATAAAACCCCGTGGTCAGCAAGGCAAATAAAATAAACACCTCGTATAAATTGGAGACGGGAATGTGCCCAACGTCCACGCCAATTAAATACGATTCGTGCCAGCGCACCATCAGCGCGGTGATGCCTATAGTGAATGCGGCGTAGGTGAGTTTGGAGGCCAGCCACGCTAAAGTGGGTTTGCCCAACAAACTGTGCGCCCAGTACAAAACGGTGGCCAATACAAACAACACGCTCATCCACATCACCGCGGGTTGTGAGGCGAGCAGGTATTTAAGGCCAAACACGGTTTCGCCACGCGGCAATTGGCCTTGATACAGTGCGACTGCGCTCAACGACAGACCCACAACCAGTGTAAACACCACTTGCAAAGGCCGCCAAAACCACGCCAGCGCAATGCACGCCAAGGCCGCGCCCGCCAAAATGGCCACTTCATAGCCATCCATCAGGTGCAGGGTTTTCAGGCCGCCGTAACTGAAAAACACCAGTGCGACCAGTGCAAAAATCCAATCGCGGGCGGTGCGACTGGCGGTCTTGGTCGATTGTTGGGGCTTGAGGTCAAGCGGGGTGGTCGGTTGCGTGCGCATGGTCATCCTTACGGGTCAAATCGGTGTGAAGAGCAGTCCAAGCCTGCTGATAATCAAGGGTGCGGCGGGTGCTGTTCATCGCCAAAATCAGGCGATGCGCCCCGTCGGTCGGCAAAATATGCAGCCAAACACGGCGTTCGCGAATAAACGTCATGGCTAATGTGCCCAAAACCAACATCAACGAGCCTAAATACACCCAAAACTGGCCCGGTGAGCGGGTCATTTGCAAAATCGAGGCTTGGACGTGTTTGAAGCCCGCCAGCTGCACATACATCGGTGCCGCGTAGTCGTCGCTTTGTGCCAACCGCTCGGTGGCGATGCGCATGAACTGTCGGTTGTGCTCGTTCTCGGCCAGTGGTGCGAGGTTTTCGTTGCGCCGCGCGGTTTGCAGCAATTGCCACAGCGTGCCTTCGAGTTGCGCGACTGCAAACTTGACCACCGCACTGCGCTGCTCGGCGGGTGCGGCGGCCACCCATGTTTCGAGCGCATTGCCGCCTTGGGCGAATAAATCAATGGTTTTTTGCGCGGTGGTTTGGAGTTGTTCGGGCGTGAACGCGCTGGATGTGGCGGCGTTGCGCACATACGCGGCGACCGCTTGTTGGCGCGAACTGGAATTGGCCAGCGCGGCGCGTAGGCGCATGAAGTCGTTCGGCGATTGCTCGCCATCGGCGGGAATCGCTAAATAGTTGAACGGCTGGTTTGGGTCGCGGCGCACGCCGCTGATGAACACGGGGAAGTTGTTCAAAACCACGGGATTCATGTAATTGTGAAACTCCAGCGCGTCGCCTTGCTCGTCGCGCAAGATGAACTGAATGGTCGGCCCCATGTTTTTCATCTGTTTGTCGCCCGTTGGGCGCAGTGCGTGCGAGAGCGGCAAGACGTTTTGCGCGGCTTCGGGCGCGCCGTTTTCATTGAACGGCTCAACATTGATGGGTTTGAATTCGCGCCATTCGAGCGTGTAGTTTTTGCCGCCGTAACTCAACGGATGGTTGCGAAACATGGTGGCGTTGACGGGCGCAGCCTGTGCCACCGTGCCGTTGAGCGGGTAAATATTAAGGTTCAAGGCCGAGCCGCCGTCGGCAAAACTCGATTGATACACCGCAACCCCTTTATAGCGCAGCGGATGGTTGACCTCGATGGTTTGCTCAAACTGCTCGCCTGTGGTTTTGTCGGTGACGGTGACCAAACTGGCAAAGCGTTTGGGCATGCCCGTGCTGTAGTAATCGACCATGAATTGATTCAAACGAATCGCAAACGGCAACTCTTGCAACAAATAGCGGTCTTGATCGTAAGCCAACTCAACAAACTGCGTGGTTTCGCCTTCGGGCAAATTGATGTTGCCGCGATAGCTCAAGGTGTTGCTGGCCAAAAAACCATTGGCGGGCACGGACTGGTAATCCACCGCGTTCGGCTGCGGTTGTTTACCAAACAAAGCCACCTGCGCCCGCATGGACAACTCGGAGTCCAGCAGGCCGCCCAAGCAAATCACCACAATCGCCAAATGGGTCAAAATATAACCGACGCGATTGTACTTACCGCGCTTGGCCGCCAAGTAAGTGCCTGCTTCGTTGTGCTTAGCACGAAAAGTGTAGCCGTGCTGGTGCAGCACATTGGCGGCGTGTTGGGTCAAGTCGTTCAGCGGCTGCGTGCTGCGCCATTCAAGGTGTTCGGGCAAGTGGCGCAGGCTGTTGCTGCGGGTGTGGTTTTTGAATTCGCGCATGTCGCGCAGCATTTTGGGGGTGTTGCGAATCAGGCATACGCTGGTGGAGATGAGTAAAAACAGCAAAATCACCAAAAACCACGGTTGGTTGTACACGTCAAACAGACCCAGTGCGCGAAACCACTCCGCCCAAAAAATCCCAAACTGGTCAATGTAGGCGACCATGCGCTCATTTTGCTTGACCAGCGTGCCAATGGCGCTGGCAATCGCCAAAATCGACAGCAGGCTAATCGCCAAGCGCATCGAACCTAAAAAATCCCAACAACGGGCTTTGAATGAAGTCATGATTGTTCAATAAAAAAAGGCGGTGAAATCACCGCCTTGCATTATAAACCATTGGGTTAACGAACGCCCGCCATGTAGTCGGCGACCGCGCGGATTTCGGTGTCGGTCATGCGCTTGGCAATGTCTTGCATCGGCTCGTTGTTGCGCCGACCGCCGTCAAGTTTGTCGTCGCGGAAATGTTTGAGTTGGGCTTCAAGGTAGTCGCCAAACTGACCACTCACGCGGGGGTATTTGTTCGGAATCCCAGCGCCCGTCGGCCCATGGCAGGCCGCACAGGCAGGTACGCCTTTGCTGGCAATCCCGCCTTTGAAAATTTTCACGCCCAATGATGACAAACGTGGGTCGGCTTCGTCAGATGGGTCTTCGGTCAACGTGGCGGTGGCGGGTACGAGTTTTTGTGCGCTGAACCACGCGGCTAAGCTTTTGACGTCTTTATCAAACTCAGCGGGGTCTGACGACAATGCGCCAATTTGACCGCCCATGATGGAGTTGTCACGTGCCGCGTATTGTGCGCCTTCAGCTTTTTTGAAGTCATACAATTGTTTGATGATGTAGGCCGCGTGTTGCCCTGCCAGTTTGGGCTGCGCAGGCACGGTGCTGTTGCCGTCGGCGTTGTGGCACGACGCGCAAATGCCCGCAGCGATTTTTTGACCGCGCTCAACACCAACAGGCAAGCCTTGCACCGATTTGATGTCAAAAGTAGGGGTAGCTGCCGCAGGCGCAGCGGCAGCTGCTGGTGCGGCGGTCGCCACTGGCGTTGCGGGCGCGGCGGCTTTAGCAGGTTCGGCAGGCGTAGCGGCTTTTTGCTGAGCAATGGCCAGACCACCAAAAATAGCGGCGCTGATGCCAAGAGCGGATAAAAGATAAGCGGATGAACGTTTCATGAGCGACTTTGATTGTGTAAGGTGATGGCGTTTTAAACTCAACGCACTTTATTCAATGCGCATTGTACAATAACGACATCTATAAGCCAAGAACTTAAACCTATGCCTTACGGCGATTTTATAAAGCCCATTATGTCTATTTTGCACCACAGCGTGTTTTTCACCACCGTCAACCACATCAAAGATTTGCCCACTGCGCCTTACCCTGAAATTGCATTTGCGGGTCGCTCCAATGCGGGTAAGTCCAGTGCAATCAATGTGCTGTGTAACCAAAAACGCTTGGCGTTTTCAAGTAACACGCCGGGGCGCACGCAGCACATCAATTATTTCACTGTGGGCCGTCGCGGCGAAACTTTTGGATATTTGGTAGACTTACCAGGTTATGGTTACGCCAAAACCCCGCTCGAAGTCAAAGCGCATTGGAATGAGTTGCTCGGTATTTATGTTGAAACCCGCCAGCAACTCAAGGGATTGGCCTTGATGGTTGATATTCGTCGTGGCTTAACCGAACTGGATATTGAAATGATTCGATGGTTTGCCCCACAGGGCAAGCCGATTCATGTGCTGTTGACAAAGTCAGATAAGCTGACTAAAAATTTAGCGCATCAAACGCTGTTTAAAGTGCGCAAGCAGTTGCAAGAATTGGCGGGCGATGGGGCGAGTGTGCAATTATTTTCCTCCACCAACCGCATTGGGCTTGAGGAGGCAGGCGAGGTGTTTTCACAATGGATTTTGCACAATCAGCTGCCTTCGGTTGAGTCTTGAATTGAGTCGTATCGTCCACATTTAAAAGTATTCTAAAGGATAATCTATGGTTCCCCACTTACGCACGGCCTTAACAGGCGCATTATCAGAACTTGAACACAAACTCATTGACGCCACGCCAATGATTGAACGCTGGTTTCGCATGGAGTGGCAAGAGCACACGCCGCCGTTTTATAGCTCGGTGGACGTGCGCAACTCAGGTTTTAAAATCGCACCAGTGGATACCAACTTATTCCCAGGTGGTTTTAACAACTTGGCGGAAGAAATGTTTCCATTGGCCACGCAAGCTGCGCTGGCGGCGGTTGAAAAATACTGCCCTGATGCGAAAAACTTATTAATTATTCCCGAAAAACACACGCGCAATCAGTTTTATCTGCAAAACGTCGCGCAGCTGTCCAAAATCTTGCGCTTAACGGGGCTGAATGTGCGCCTCGGCTCACTGTCGGATGAAATCACCGCACCGACCGAGTTGGTTTTACCCAATGGCGACACGCTGACGCTTGAGCCATTAGAGCGCAATGGCCGCCGCATCACGCTGGGTCAAGGCAGTTTTGACCCTTGCACGATTTTGCTCAACAATGATTTATCGGGCGGGCAACCGACGATACTCGAAAACTTAAAAGAGCAGGTTTTGCTTCCGCAATTGCATGCAGGCTGGACGGTGCGCCGCAAATCGACGCATTTTTCAGCTTACGACGATGTGGCGAAAAAATTTGCCAAAGCGATGGATTTTGACCCGTGGTTGATTAACCCGTACCACGCGCAGTTTTCGGGCGTGAACTTCAACGAGCGTGTGGGCGAAGAAGAAATGGCGCACATTGTTGAAGTGCAACTGAAAAAAATCGCCAAAAAATACAAAGAGTACGGCATTAACGAAAAACCATTTTTGATTGTTAAGGCCGATGCGGGTACTTATGGCATGGGCATTATGACCGTGCGCAGCCCCGATGACGTCAAAGATCTCAACCGCAAACAACGCAACAAAATGGCGGTGATTAAAGAAGGCCTTGAAGTGGCCGATGTGCTGATTCAAGAAGGCGTGCCAACCATCGAAAAATGGGGCAATGACACGGCTGAACCTGTGGTGTATATGATTGACCGTTATGTGGTCGGTGGTTTTTATCGGGTCAACACCGAAAAAGGGATTGATGAAAACCTCAACTCCGCAGGGATGCGCTTTGAACCGCTCTCGTTTGTCAAACAAAGCGAGCGCAGTTTGGACGACCTAAACACTGCCCACAACCGTTTTTATTCATACGGCGTGGTCGGTCGTTTGGCTATGTTGGCCGCCTCATTGGAGTTGGAGCGCACCGACCCCAACCCCGAAGTGGCTTAATGGCGTTGCGATGCCGCATCAATCAGGCTGCTGATTTTTGCGGTAATCATGTCCACCGCTGGGTCGTTCGCCCCATGCGGCAAAATCACATCGGCAAACCGTTTGCTCGGTTCGACAAATTGGTTGTGCATCGGGCGAACGGTTGATTTGTACTGCTCAATCACGCTGTCCATCGAACGGCCGCGCTCATTGATGTCGCGCACCAAACGACGAATAAAACGCACATCTGCGTCGGTGTCGACATAAATTTTGAGTGACATCATGTCGCGCAACGCCGCATCATACAGCGCAAAAATCCCCTCCACCACAATCACCGTCGCAGGTGCAATCGTTTCGGTTTGCGTGGAACGCGTGTGTTGCGTGTAGTCGTATCGCGGCATTTTAATTGGCACGCCGTTGCGCAAATCATCCACCTGCTCAATCATCAACGCCCAGTCAAATGCCCGCGGATGATCGTAATTGGTCGTCACGCGCTGCTCCATCGTCAGGTCACTTTGGTCGCGGTAATAATTGTCTTGGATAATCACCGCGGTGTGTTCGCTGGCTGCCGCCTCAATCACTTTGCGCGTTACCGTGGATTTGCCGCTGCCACTGCCGCCTGCGATGCCGATAATAAAAGGTTGGTTCATAAAAGCCCTTGGTTGAATAATTTGTGATTATAAATGTTAAAAAGTGCTTGACGCAAACCAAAATAATCGCCATAATAACAATCTATTCCCTGATAGCTCAGTCGGTAGAGCGACGGACTGTTAATCCGCAGGTCCCTGGTTCGAGTCCAGGTCGGGGAGCCAAACACTTAACCCGCAACATCTATGGTTAGCAAACAACCCGTTAAAACACTGAGTTTAACGGGTTTTTTGTTTGGCTTCTAGTATTATAAACACGACGCACCGCGATGACTTGAGCGGAGGGCGTTGATTTTTTCACTTCGACTGTTTTTCGAGGCATTTATGACACCACACACACACGGCGCATTGGTTGTGCTTTCGGGCGGCCAAGATTCCACCACCTGTCTTTATTGGGCGATTGAGCGTTGGGGGCGTGACAACGTCTCTTGCGTGACTTTTGATTACGGCCAACGCCATCGAGTAGAGCTCGAATCGGCGCGGCAAATTGCCGCTTTGGCGGGCGTGTCGCAGCATGTTTTGCCCATCAACACTTTTGCCGCACTGGGCGGCAACGCGCTCACGGGCGAGGCTGCGCCCGAATCGGGCGTGCGCGACGATGACGCGCTGCCCAACACCTTTGTCCCTGCGCGTAACTTAATCTTTTTATCCTTCGCCGCCGCCATGGCTTATCAGCACAATCTGCGCCATGTGGTGACGGGCGTGGCGCAAACCGATTATTCGGGCTACCCTGATTGCCGCGAAAACACCATTAACGCGCTGGAATTGGCCTTGCGCTTGGGCATGGACAGCCGCATTGAGTTGCACACGCCGCTGATGTTTTTATCCAAAGCCGAAACCGTGCATTTGGCGCAAAAAGTCGGCGCAATGGATGCGCTGGCCTTGAGCCACACCTGTTACAACGGCGCAGTGCCGCCCTGCGGCGAGTGCGCAGCGTGCATTTTGCGCGCCCAAGGTTTTGCGCAAGCAGGCGTGCCCGACCCGTTGGTCGTGCGCACGAGCGCATTATGATGCAGTCTTTGGCGGGCGCGGGCTTTGAAGCGGCGCGGCGTTACGCAACGCAGCAGGCGCATCATGGGCACAGCTTTATGGTCAACGTGCGCGGCGCGAGCGCCGCTGACGATTTGCAAGCCGCGCTGCGCGAGATTTGCGCTCCGTGGCAACACCAAGATTTGAGCGCGTTTTGGCCCATGCCTGACGATGCAACACTCGCGCATGCGGTGTTTGATGGCTTGCAACAGCGTTTGGGCGTGGCGCATGCGGTCATGTTGCGCTCTGCGCCCGACTGCGGGGTTGAGTTGAATGCCGATGGTACACTGGTGCATTGGTTGAGCGACGAGTTTTGCGCGGCACATTATTTGCCCAACGTGCCGCAAGGCCACCAGTGCGGGCGTTTGCACGGTCACACCTTTAAAGTACGCTTGCTGGCGGGCATGAGCTTGGCCGAGTTGCGCCAAGCGTGGCAGCCACTGCGCGAGCAGCTGCACAATGCGTATTTGAATGACATTGATGGTTTGCACAACCCGACCAGCGAAACCCTGACCGAATGGCTGTGGCAACGCTTGCCGCAGTTGCACGCGGTTGAGGTGTTTGAAACCCGCACCGCAGGCTCGCGGCGCGACGCGAGCGGCTGGACGATTTGGAAAGAGCAGTGCTTTGAAGCCGCGCAACCGCTGATTGAGCACGGTCGCTATACGGGGCACAGTTACTTGGCGCGGCTGTTTTTGAGCGGCACGCCCGATGCGCAAGCGGGTTGGATACGCGATTTTGCTGATGTGAAAGCGATTTTTAAGCCATTTTACCGCCAACTCGACCATTTTGCGCTCGATGAAATCCGCGATTTATCACATTACCAGTGCGCCGATGTGGCGGATTGGCTGGCCACGCATCTCGCACCGCAATTGCCCGAACTATCGGCCATTGAAGTGCTGCAAGACCAGCGCAACGGCGCACGTTGGAGCGCGATATGACGTATACCGTTAAAGAGATTTTTTACACCTTGCAAGGCGAAGGCCGCCAAGCAGGCCGCGCCGCGGTGTTTTGCCGCTTTTCGGGCTGCAATTTATGGACGGGGCGCGAGCAAGACCGCGCCAGCGCGGCGTGTAATTTTTGCGACACCGACTTTGTCGGCACGGGCGAAGACGGTGGCAAGTTTGCCCAAGCCGCCGACTTGGCGCAGCGCATTGCGCACGAGTGGCGCGGCGTGGGCGGCGTGCCATATGTGGTGTTTACAGGCGGCGAGCCTTTGTTGCAACTGGATGCAGCACTGATTGAGGCCATGCACGCGCACGGTTTTGAAATCGCGGTCGAAACCAACGGCACGCTGGCCGCGCCCGCTGGGATTGACTGGATTTGCGTGTCGCCCAAAAGCCGCAATCCGCTCGTACAAACCTCAGGCCACGAACTCAAATTGGTGTACCCGCAGTTTGACGCGCTGCCCGAAACATTTGCCCATCTGGACTTTGCGCATTTTTACTTGCAACCGATGGACAATGTCTTGCAAAATGACAACATACGCGCGGCAATTGACTATTGCCAAGCGCATCCGCAGTGGCAACTGTCGCTGCAAACCCACAAACTCACAGGAATTCGCTAATGGACTTGCATCAAAACTTACAATCGCTGGGCAACAAAAAAACCGACTATCGCTACGACGAACCCGACGCGTCGCTGCTCGAACGTTTCCCCAATCCGTTCGTGCAAAGTGCCATCAATCCGCACGGTGTGACAGGCACGCTCAATATGGTTTGCCCCGAATTCACCAGCCTGTGCCCCGTCACGGGCCAGCCTGATTTTGCGACCATCATCATCGACATGCAGCCCGACGAGTGGTGCGTGGAGTCCAAGTCGCTCAAACTGTATTTAGGCTCGTTTCGCATGCACGGCGAGTTTCACGAATCGTGCATCTGCCGCATTTGCAACGACTTGGTCGAATTGTTGCAACCCAAGTGGATTAAGGTCGAAGGCCGCTTCACGCCGCGTGGCGGGATTCCATTGTGGCCGAGCGCGGAGTATCGCAAGCCATGAAACTTTGGGCATCCGCGCTGCTTGCGCTGATGTGGGCGGGTGCTGCGCAGGCGCAAAACCCGTACCCCAGCGCGGGCGTGTGCGGCGGTCTGCCCAAGGTTAATCTCAAAACCCCTACAGGGACTTGCGTTGGCGTGCTCGCGCATGACCTCAAAATGCCGCGCGGCGTTTTGCCGCTGTCCGACCAAGAAATTTGGCTCACCGAAATGGGTTCGTGGGAGAAAAACACGGGGCGGTTGAGCCGTTTGACGTGGCAAGCTGGGCGTTATCAGCGCAGCACCATTACCGACAAACTCGACCGCCCACACGGCATTGTGCAAGCGAACAACGGCTCCATTGTGTTCGCCGAAGCGGGGCAAATTGCAACGCTTGACCTTGCTCAACTCACCGCACGTCCGCTCATCAGCCATTTGCCCAACACAGGGCATCATCCACTCAAACAACTCGCCTTTGATGCGGCAGGGCAGTTGTACATCAGCGTGGGCGCAACCAGCAATGCTTGCGAGCCGAGCCACGCTGCGCCCTGCACGGAAACCATCGGGCCGCGCGCCACCGCCAGCATTTGGCACGTGCGCTCGCCGTTTGCTGCGCCGCAAATTTCGGTGTGGGCACGTGGTTTGCGCAACGTCATGGGCATGACTTTCAGCCCGCAAGGCGAGCTTTTGGTCACCGAAAATGGCCGCGACAACATTACGCAAGCCGACCCCAAACTCAACGACAACCAACTGCCGCATGACGAGTTGAACCTCATCACTCAAGGCCAACATTACGGCTGGCCGTATTGCTATGACGCCAACCGCACCAGCCCTGAATACCGCGGTAAAAATGCGTGTAAAAGCCAACGAGTGCCGCTCATGCAACTGCCCGCGCACAGCGCACCCTTGGGGCTAACCCGCTATCCTGACCATGGTGAAATCAAAGAATTGCGCGGCCACTACCTGCTGGCCTTACACGGCTACCGCGACACAGGCCACCAAGTGGTTAAAGTCAAAATCGGCGTTGATGGCCGCCCGACGGGTAAAAGCAGCCCCGTCATCAGCGGCTGGGCGCGTACCGACACGCAACCAATGGGCGCACCCGTTGAGGTGCGGGTTTCGCCCAGCGGTAAAGTCTACATCACCGATGACCGCAACGATGTGTTGCTGCGTTTAAGCAATAGCCCTTGATTGAAAACCCCCACCCATTTGGGTGGGGGTTTTGTTTAACGCAAGATAAACTCGTTGGCAAAGTCCACGGTGACCACCGATTTGGGTTGATATTGCCCCGCCAAAATCGCCCGCGCCAGCGGGTTTTCGATGTGCTGGCTGATCGCGCGTTTGAGCGGGCGGGCGCCGTAGGCGACATCGAAACCCGCTTGTGCGATGGCGGCCAAGGCGGCATCAGTGACGTTGAGGGTCAAATCTTGGTCGGCCATGCGTGCAGCGAGGCGTTGCAACTGAATGCGGGCAATGCCTTGAATGTGCGTGGCGGTTAAGTTTTGGAACACGACCACTTCGTCAATCCGATTGATGAACTCTGGGCGGAAGTACTGTTTGACTTCGTTCATCACGGCGGTTTGAACCACATCCGCGCTGGCGCCTGCCAGTCGGGCGATTTCGGTTGAGCCGAGGTTGGAGGTCATGACCAGCACGGTGTTTTTAAAGTCTACCGTGCGCCCTTGGCCGTCGGTCATGCGCCCGTCGTCAAGCGCTTGCAGCAGCACGTTGAACACATCGGGATGCGCTTTTTCCACCTCGTCGAGCAAAATCACGCTGTACGGCTTGCGGCGCACCGCTTCGGTCAAATAGCCGCCCGCTTCATAGCCGACGTAACCTGGCGGCGCACCGATGAGCCGCGCCACCGAGTGTTTTTCCATAAATTCGCTCATGTCGATGCGAATGAGGTGTTCTTCGGAGTCGAATAGAAACGCCGCCAAGGCTTTGCACAACTCGGTTTTGCCCATGCCTGTTGCGCCGAGGAACAAAAACGAGCCGTATGGTTTATTGGGGTCGCTCAAACCCGCACGCGAGCGGGTAATTACGTCCGCCACGCTTTGCACCGCCTCGGTTTGCCCAACCACGCGCTCGCTCAAATGCGCGGCCATAGAGAGCAATTTATCGCGCTCACCTTGCAGCATTTTGGCGACAGGAATCCCTGTGGCGCGGGCAATCACGTCGGCGATTTCGTCCACGCCGACTTGGGTTTTGAGCAAACGTGGCTTAATCGGCTCGGCGGACTCGCTGCTCAACAATTGCCGCTCCAGTTCGGGCAATTGGCCGTATTGAATCTGCGCCACTTGGTCGAGTTTGCCGCTGCGCTGCAACTCCACCATTTGCGAGCGCAGCGCGTCGATTTTTTCTTTAATCTGTGCGCTGCCTTGCGCTTGGGCTTTTTCGCGCCGCCATTCTTCGTCCAAATCGGCCAGTTCGCGCTCTTGCGCCCGCGTGTCTTGCTCAAGCAAGTGCAGCCGCGCCACCGATGCGTCGTCGGTTTCGCGTTTGACCGCCTCGCGTTCGATTTTGAGCTGAATGATGCGTCGCTCCAGTTTGTCGAGCAATTCGGGCTTGGAATCGATTTCGATTTTAATCCGCGCCGCCGCTTCGTCGATAAGGTCTATCGCCTTGTCGGGCAAAAAACGGTCGGTGATGTAGCGGTGGCTTAACGTGGCGGCCGCGACAATCGCAGGGTCGGTGATTTGCACGCCGTGATGCACTTCGTATTTTTCCTGCAAACCGCGCAAAATCGCAATGGTCGACTCAACGGACGGCTCTTCGACCAGCACTTTTTGAAAACGCCGCTCCAGCGCGGCATCTTTTTCGAGCGAGGCGCGGTATTCGTTGAGCGTGGTCGCGCCGATGCAGTGCAAATCGCCCCGCGCCAGCGCGGGCTTGAGCATATTGCCCGCATCAATCGAACCCTCGCTTTTGCCCGCGCCAACCATGGTGTGAATCTCGTCGATGAACACAATGGTTTGCCCCGCGTCTTGCTCGATTTCGTGCAAAACCGCTTTGAGCCGCTCCTCAAAATCACCGCGATACTTCGCGCCCGCCAGCAACGCGGCCATGTCCAGCGCGAGAATGCGCTTGCCTTTGAGGCTGTCGGGCACTTCTTCATTGATGATGCGCTGCGCCAAACCTTCGATAATCGCGGTTTTGCCCACACCTGGCTCGCCAATCAGCACAGGATTGTTTTTGCTGCGCCGTTGCAAAATTTGAATCGTGCGGCGGATTTCGTCATCGCGCCCAATCACAGGGTCGAGTTTGCCGCTTTTGGCGCGTTCGGTTAAGTCCAGCGTGTATTTTTTCAGGGCTTCACGGGTGTTCTCGGCGTTTGGGTTGTCCACGGTTTTTCCTTTGCGAATTGATTCAATGGCAGCCAGCAGGGTTGTGTCGTTCAGCCCCATGGCGTTGAAGGTTTTTTTGAGCGGATGGCGGCTGTCTTTGTCGAGCAACGCGAGCAGCAGCATTTCGGAGGCCACGTAACTGTCGCCGTAAGTCTGCGCCAATTGCTCGGCCAAATTCAGCGTTTGCACCAACTCGCTGGAGAGCATCGGCGTGCTGGGCTGCTCAACGGTCGGCAAACTGGCCACAGCGGCCTTGACCGCCGTGCGCACCGCCGCCACGTCAATGCTCGTGTAGCGTAGCAACGCCGTCAACCCGCCGTCCAAATCGCCCAGCATCGCCGCCAAAACATGCGCCGCATCCATGCTCGGATTGCGCCGCGCCTGCGCATCGGCCTGCGCCGCCTGCAAGGCTTGCGCAAAGGCCGTGGTGAATTTGTCGATGTTCATGATGACTCCAAAATAATCAAGGGATGTGGGTTATTTTGGGGTGAAAGGCGGGGAATCAAGGGTGTTGGCGGTGAATGAAATGAACCCCAACAATCCGTTGCCTGTTTAAGGTTATGGGGTGTTGGGGTTCATGAGAGGCGTTTACCGCCAACCTCGTGCTATCCAAAGAAGATAGGTTGCTGTGCAATATTAATTAACCTCTGTATAATCAAGCCTCATTTTAATCATGGAGGGTTTATGTATAAACGATTAGCTATTCTTTTAGCAGTTGCCATTTTTTCAGCATGCGGTAAAACAGAACCCCCGATTTCTCAGTCCGTACCTACACAGCCTGCTGCGCCTATAAAGGTTCAACCGCCAGCACCTGTGGCAGTTCAAACCCCATCTCCAGTACAGCCAGTAGGGGCAATAAAAAACGACTTTGCAACTATGGAAAAATTTATGGCCATCAAAAATGGCATGAAGGAGGCGGATGTTTATGCAATCATGGGTGGCGAGGGTGAGGTTTTATCCGAAAGCGAGTTTGGAAAAATTAAAACCTCGATGCATATGTGGCACGCAGACAGTGATTTTGGAAATATGAACATTATGTTTCAGCGCGGTAAAGTCATTAACAAAGCCCAAGTGGGCTTAAAATAACCAAGGAAATAAAATGGCAATTATTCAATGTAAAGAGTGCTCTAAAGATGTGAGCGACACGGCTGTTAAATGCCCAAACTGTGGCATACAACTCAACAAGCCGAAGCGTAGTACGATTGGAAAAATCATTAAATGGCTTTTCATTGGCTTTAATATGCTTATGATTTATTGGTTGTTTGCAGGTGTTGGTGCATCTGCTGATGTTGCTAATCATGCAAGTTCAGAGGCCGCTAAAGCTGGCGCAGCCATAGGCACAGGTTTAGGCGCAATGATGATTTTGTTTTTATGGGCGATTGGCGATATTATTTTAGGTTTGCTCGTAATGTTCACGAGACCAAAGTCGTAAGTTTTTATTCATAATTGCCAGCAAGTAGACTGGAGTAAAAAGTAAGTTGGCGGTGAATGAAATGAATCCCAGCAACCCATACCTCAACAAACAACAATCGCCCGCTCGTCGGGCATTTTTTCGCCGTTTGCACGCAGTTGTTGGGGTTCGCTGCGCTCACCGCCAACGGGTGTGTGTAAAGTTCCAATGCCCACATCTCGCAGTTCATGCCGCGTGATTGATTTCCAACGGGTAAGCCCCTCGCGCTTGTGCTTCGAGTATCACAATTTCAACCGCTGAGCCATCTTCGGCGTAACTCAAATGGGTGTGCCAGTCTTGTGACACTTCGCGAACGATGGGTTTGTCAGATAGATGAATGACCAAGGTGTCTTCCACATCGTAATAAGTGGTTTTCATATTAATCCTTTATCTCAAAATGATGCATCACGGTTTTGACTACAATCGCGTCTTCAAGTACCAAAACAGCACAAATAAAATTGTCATCGCGCTCAAGGATATGTTTGTACGCCCATAGATGATGGCTGTCGCTGTATTTGGTGTGGCCTGTGTCAATGATATCCAGTAGCAGTTCATTGCTGATATTGCGCTCGACCATGCGTAGTGCCGCGTGGCGCGTAATGATAATGGGCAAGTTGAATTTTATGCTGTTCATTTTGTGATTGTATATCAAATGCTTGGCATTGTTTGCGCTCGCTTTGCTCGCCGTCAACTTACTCGCTAGCGGTTAATATTTGCCCGCTGGAGTAATGATACGCCGTCAACTCGCGTCCCCACACGCAGCCTGTGTCAAGGCAGGTGGTGTTGTGCGACTGGTGAAAGCCTAGGGCGGACCAGTGGCCGAAAAAAATCGGGGTGGTGGCGGTTGGGCGGTTGGGGGCGGCGAACCATGGTTGGCGGTCGGTGGGGCAGTCGTTGAGTTCGCCTTTGAACGTAAAATCCATCGCGCCGTGGGCGTCGCACAGGCGCAGGCGGGTGAAGGCGTTGGTGATGACGCGCAGCCGCTCGTCGCCCGCTAGGTCGTTGTGCCATGCGTTGGGGTGGTTGCCAAAAATCGTGGCGAGGCGTTGGCCGTAGTCGTCGCTTTGCAGGACGGCTTCGAGTTCGCGGGCGTGCGCGATGGTCTGCCTCAGCGTCCATTGCGGCAAAACGCCTGCGTGCACCATCAAAACGCCTGCATCATAATGCGCGAGGGGCTGGAAACGCAGCCAGTCGAGCCATTCGGTCCAGTCGGGCGCGGTTAAAATTTGCTCAAGCGTGTCGGATTTGCCCAGCGTGCGTGCGCCGTGCGCGACGGCGAGCAGGTGAATGTCGTGGTTGCCCAGCACCACTTTGGCGCGTGAACCGAGTGCTTTGATTTGGCGCAACACGCCAAGTGAGTCGGGGCCGCGGTTAACCAAGTCGCCACAAAACCAGATGGGCGCGTGGGCGGGGATGCGGTGCAACAGCTGCGCGAGCGCATTGGCGCAGCCTTGGATGTCGCCAATGATGTAAAAATCTGTGAGATTGCTCATGTCAAGGAGTGAAGTTTCGGTAAAATGCCATGATACACATTCACTCATGAGGGCACATGTCGTTATCTCTTCAACCCGTTATTTTGTGCGGTGGTTCGGGCACGCGCCTGTGGCCGTTGTCGCGTGAAAAACACCCCAAGCAGTTGCTCAAGCTCATTGGCGAGCATTCGTTACTGCAAGACACCGCGCTGCGTTTACAGAATTTGCGCTTGCCGCTGCCGATTGTGGCGCAGCCTATTGTGGTGTGCAATCAGGAGTATCGCTTCATTACCGCCGAGCAGTTGCACGAAGTCGGTGTGGCGGGGACGATTATTTTAGAGCCGTTTGGCAAAAACACCGCGCCCGCGCTGACTTTGGCGGCGCAGGCGGCGGTCAAAAACAGTGGTGATGCGGTGCTGCTGGTCATGTCGTCCGACCATGCGATGCAAGATGTGGCGGGTTTTCATGCGGCGATTGCGGCGGGTTTGGCGGCGGCGTTGGACGGGCAGATTGTGACCTTTGGCGTGCAGGCCGACGCGCCCGAGACGGGTTATGGCTACATTCACACCAGCGAGCACAGCACATACGATGGCGTGCGCCAGATTAATGCGTTTATCGAAAAACCCGATGCGGCGACCGCGCAGGGTTACGTGGATAGCGGCGAGTATCTGTGGAACAGCGGGATTTTTATGCTCAAAGCGAGCACGTGGCTGCGTGCCTTGCGCCGCTTTGTACCGAGTATGGTAGAGGTGTGCCAGCAGTCGCTGGATGGTGCGGCGACCGATTTGGACTTTGTGCGGATTGACGCGGCGGCGTTTGCGCAATGCCCGAACGATTCGATTGATTACGCGGTCATGGAGCATTTGCAGGACGACGCGAGTTTGGGTATTAATGGCTACGTTGTGCCGATGTCGGCAGGCTGGTCGGATGTCGGCACGTGGGGCGCGGTGTGGCAGGCTTTGCCCAAAGATGCCAGCGGCAATGTCGCACGTGGCACGGCGGTGTTTGAGCGCACCACCAACACATTGGTGCACGCCGAGCACCGCGTGGTGTCGTGTTTGGGGGTGGATGATTTGGTGATTGTCGATACGGTCGATGCGCTGTTGGTGGCGCGTAAATCCGAGGTTCACGACTTAAAGCCATTGGTCAATACCATCAAGGCGCAGTACGCACATTTGACTGACAACCACCGCAAAGTGTTTCGCCCGTGGGGCGCGTATGATTCGATTGATGCGGATTTGGGCTTTCAGGTCAAACACATCACGGTCAAGCCCGGTGCGTCGTTGAGCTTGCAAATGCATCATCATCGCGCCGAGCATTGGATTGTCGTGCGCGGTACGGGTAAGGTCACGCGCGGCGACGAGGTGTTTTTGTTGAGCGAGAATGAGTCAACCTACATTCCGCTCGGCGTGACCCATCGACTGGAAAATCCAGGCAAAGTGATGTTGGAATTGATTGAGGTGCAATCAGGCTCGTATTTGGGCGAGGATGATATTGTGCGCATCGATGATATTTACGGACGGCAAGGCAATTGACGCCAACAACAGTGTATACTTACGGCTTTTACGTAATCATTTTTTGAATGAGTGAAATATGACGATTTTAATCACGGGTGGTGCGGGTTTTATTGGCGGCAATTTTGCGCTGGACTGGTGCGCGGGTTCGGATGAAACCATTGTGAATTTGGACGCGCTGACCTATGCGGGCAATCTAGACACCTTGAGCACGCTCAAAAACAATCCGCAGCACGTTTTTGTGCAAGGCGACATTGGTGACCGCGAGCTGGTCGCGCGTTTGTTGCATGAGCACCAACCCCGCGCTGTACTCAATTTTGCCGCCGAGTCGCATGTGGATCGCTCGATTCACGGGCCGGGCGATTTCATTCAAACCAATGTGGTCGGTACGTTCAATCTGCTCGAAGCCGTGCGGGCGTATTGGAACGACTTGGCGGCTGACGCTAAAGCTGCGTTTCGTTTTTTACATGTTTCAACCGACGAGGTGTATGGCACGTTAAGCCCAACCGATGCGCCGTTTACCGAAACCACACCGTATGAGCCGAATAGCCCGTATTCGGCCAGTAAAGCGGCTTCTGACCACTTGGTGCGTGCGTGGCACCACACCTACGGTTTACCTGTGTTGACCACCAATTGCTCGAACAACTACGGCCCGTATCATTTTCCTGAAAAACTCATTCCGCTGGTGATTTTGAATGCGCTGGCGGGCAAGTCGCTGCCGATTTATGGTGACGGCCAGCAGGTGCGCGACTGGTTGTTTGTCAAAGACCACTGCACCGCGATTCGCCGTGTGCTCGAAGCGGGCCAATTGGGCGAGACGTACAACGTTGGCGGTTGGAACGAAAAAGCCAACCTTGACGTGGTGCGCACCATTTGCGCCTTGCTGGACGAACTCAAGCCCCGCGCCGATGGCAAGGGCTATGCCGAACAAATCACCTATGTGACCGACCGCCCTGGGCACGACCGCCGTTATGCGATTGACGCGCGTAAACTGGAGCGTGAATTGGGTTGGAAACCCGCCGAAACCTTCGAGACAGGCATTCGCAAAACCGTGCAATGGTATTTGGACAACCCTGCGTGGGTTGAAAATGTCACCAGCGGCAGTTATCGGGAATGGACGGATAAGCAGTACGGAAATTGAACCGAATAAAGAAAGCATATGGCAAAAATTTTAATCACAGGCGTGAACGGTCAAGTCGGTTTTGAATTGACGCGCTCGCTCGCGCCGCTGGGCGAAGTGGTCGCGTTGACGCGGGCGCAGTTGGATTTGACCGACGAAGCCGCCATCACCGCTGTGCTCAACCAGCATCAGCCCGATGTGGTGGTTAACCCTGCTGGATACACGGCGGTTGATAAAGCCGAGTCTGAGCGCGATGCCGCTTTTGCTGTCAACGCCAGCGCCCCTGCCGCGATGGCGCAATGGGTGCGCAAAAACGACGCACTGCTGGTGCATTATTCGACCGATTACGTGTTTGATGGTGAAAAAACTGAGCCGTATTTGGAAGAAGACGCGGTCAACCCGCAGTCGGTCTACGGCCACAGCAAGCAGCAAGGCGAAGAGGTCGTCACCAATCTCACCCATCGGCATGTGATTTTGCGTACCTCATGGGTGTTTGGTGCGTACGGCAATAATTTTCTCAAAACCATGTTGCGCTTGGCGGCTGAACGCGAGACTTTGAGCGTGGTCAACGACCAAGTTGGCGCACCGACATCCGCCGCGCTGATTGCTGATGTGACCGCGCATATTGTGCGCGACTATTTGGCGTTTGGCGAGGAATTCATCGACGAATGCTGCGGCACATATCATCTTGCCGCGCAAGGCGCGACCAGTTGGCACGGCTACGCCCAGCATGTGCTTGGCTTGGCTGAACAAGCGGGTATGCCGTTGCAGGTTAAAGCCGCCGATGTGCAAGGCATTCCCTCGTCGGCCTACCCAACGCCTGCCAAGCGGCCAACCAATTCGCGTTTGAATGTTGAAAAATTGCAGGCGGTGTTTGACTTGTTGTTGCCGCCGTGGCAAGACGGCGTGAATCACGCGTTTGCCATGTTGCACAATGCAAAAAAATAATTTTGAAAGGCCAATGATATGACCACACGCAAAGGCATTATTCTCGCAGGCGGCTCAGGCACGCGGTTGTACCCGATTACTTACGCCATGAGCAAACAGTTGTTGCCCGTTTACGATAAACCGATGATTTATTACCCATTGAGCGTGCTCATGTTGGCGGGAATTAAAGATATTCTCATCATCAGCACGCCGCAAGACATTGGGCGTTTTGAGGAGTTGCTCAAAGACGGCGCACAGTGGGGTTTGAATATTCAGTATAAAGTTCAACCTTCACCTGATGGCCTTGCACAAGCATTCATTTTGGGCGAAGAATTTCTCGCGGGCAGCCCAGCTGCTCTGGTGCTGGGTGATAATATTTTTTATGGCCACGATTTGCACGAAATGCTGCAAGAGGCCAACGAGCAAGTGGGTGGCGCGACCGTGTTCAGTTACCACGTCAGCGACCCTGAGCGTTACGGTGTGGTTGAGTTTGATGCGCAAAAAAACGCCATTTCGATTGAAGAAAAACCAAAAAATCCCAAGTCAAACTACGCGGTAACGGGCTTGTATTTTTACGACGAACATGTGGTCGAATACGCCAAAACGATTGTCCCATCCGCGCGTGGCGAACTCGAAATCACCGACTTAAACAACATTTACCTGCAAAAAGGCCAACTTAAAGTACAAGCGATGGACAGAGGCTATGCGTGGCTGGACACAGGCACGCACGAATCGTTGCACGATGCAGGCTCGTTTGTCGCGTCGATTCAAAAGCGCCAAGGTTTGCAAGTGGCGTGCGTGGAAGAAATCGCGTATCGCATGGGCTATATTGCGCGTGAACAACTGATGGCGCTTGCCCAACCCTTGCTCAAGAGCGACTATGGGCAATATTTACTCAAAGTGGCGAAAGAGTACGTATGAAAATCATCGACACCGCCATCCCTGACATTAAAATCATTGAGCCGACCGTGTTTGGCGACGAGCGCGGCTTCTTTTTCGAGTCGTTCAACCAACAACAATTTAACACCGCGATTGGCCGAGAAGTCGCGTTTGTGCAAGACAATCACAGCAAGTCCACTCAAGGCGTATTGCGCGGCTTGCACTACCAACGCCCGCCCAATGCACAAGGCAAACTCGTGCGCTGCGTGGTCGGCGAAGTATTTGACGTAGCGGTTGATGTGCGGGTTGGCTCGCCCACTTACGGGCAGTGGGTTGGTGCGAACTTATCGGCTGACAACAAACGTATGATGTGGATACCTGAGGGTTTTGCGCATGGGTTTTATACCTTGAGTGAGGTCGCTGAGTTTTTGTACAAAACCACCAACTACTATGCGCCCGAATCGGATACCTGCGTGCTTTGGAGTGACCCTGCAATTGGGGTTGAATGGCCGCTGATGGGTGAGCCGACGTTGTCGGAAAAAGACAAACAAGGCAAACTCTTACAGCATGTAACAGCGTTTATTTAAATTCATGGGGGTAGTCTTTATGGAAAATGTGCCAGCCAACCGCTTGCGTGATTATCAAGTTGGGATGCGTGAAACCCACATGCAAACCATAACGGATGAGGATGTTCGGGCTTTTGCAAAAATATCTGGCGATCACAACCCCGTTCATCTTGACGAAGCGTATTGTCTCAATACGCGTTATAAAAAAAGAATTGCTCATGGGCTGATTTCTGCTGGTTTCTTTTCTGCAATTTTTGGCACCAAGCTCCCTGGGAATGGCTGCGTGTATGTGGCGCAAGATTTAAAATTTAAACGCCCTGTTTATATTGGAGACACCGTTACCGCAGAGGTTGTATTGCAAAAAATAGATGAGGCGCGGGGTCGTTTGTTTTTTGACACGACCTGTTATGTTGACGGCAAAGTGGTTATTTCAGGGACTGCGGAAATTTATTTGCCTGAATAAAGTTTTGAGCAAACATCACCAACAGGAGAGCACCATGATTCATTCGACTGCCATTGTTTCGCCATTGGCTAAAATTGGCGCCAACGTCTCGATTGGCGCTTTCACAATCATTCACGACAATGTAATTGTGGGTGACGGCACGACCATTGAAAACCACTGTGAAATTGGCCACCCAACGCGCTTGGCAGAAGGCAAGCCTTTGATTATTGGGCAGAACTCTTTGATTCGCTCGCACAGTGTGTTTTATGAGGGCTCTACATTTGGCGATGAGTTGGTCACAGGCCATCGTGTGACGGTACGAGAGCTGACTGTGGCGGGTAAAAATTTGCAAATTGGCACTTTGGGCGACATACAAGGCCATTGTGAAATCGGCGATTATGTGCGCACACACAGCAATGTGCATATTGGTCACCAGTCAAAAATTCATAATTTTGTATGGATTTTCCCTTATGTGGTGCTTACCAACGACCCGCACCCACCCAGCAATGTGTGTGTGGGGTGTGAGATTAAAGATTTTGCGGTTATCGCCACCATGTCGATTATTTTACCTGGCGTCACTGTCGGCGAGCACTCTTTGGTGGCGGCTCACAGTTCGGTCAATCGCGATGTTGCCCCTCATTCGGTTGTGGGCGGAAGTCCTGCAAAATTCATTTGTGAAACGTCTAAGATTAAATTAAAAGATGGCACAGCACGCAATGCCTATCCATGGACGAGCCATTTTACGAGAGGCTATCCTGAGTCCATTACGAAGAGCTGGTAAATAAACATGATTGATCAGTGCAAAATAATCGAGCTGCCCAAACACCATGACGTGCGGGGCAACCTCTCCGTAATTGAAGGCGGGGTTCACATCCCTTTTGATATCAAGCGGGTTTATTATCTGTACGACGTGCCAGGTGGTTCGGCGCGGGCAGGGCATGGGCATGAAGAGTTGCAACAAGTCATTGTCGCCATGTCGGGCAGTTTTGATGTGATTGTTGACGACGGTTGTGAACGTCGAAAATTTCACTTAAATCGCTCTTATTATGGGCTGTATATTCCCAAAATGATGTGGCGTGAGGTCGACAATTTTTCATCAGGTGGTGTGTGCTTGGTGCTTGCCTCTACGGTGTATGACAAAGACGATTACTACCACGATTACGGTGATTTTCAAGCGCTTGTCAATCGGCGTGCTTTAGAGAAAGGTCTGCCATGACCGTTCCGTTTTTAGATTTAAAAGCCATCAACTTGGCGCATGAGTCGGCTTTGAAAGCCGCTTTTGAGCGCGTGTTGTACTCAGGTTGGTACATCATGGGCGAAGAGCTCAAAGCGTTTGAGCGCGATTTTGCCGCCTATTGCCAAGTAGAGCATGCGATTGGCGTGAGCAACGGTTTGGATGCGCTGCACTTGATTTTGCGGGCCTATGGCATCGGCGCGGGCGACGAAGTGATTGTGCCGTCCAACACCTATATTGCCACTTGGCTCGCCGCCACTTATGCGGGGGCAAAGCCCGTGCCTGTTGAGCCGATTGAAGGCACATACAACCTTGACCCCAGCCGAATTGAAGCTGCCATTACGCCGCGCACCAAAGCGATTATGGTCGTGCATCTGTATGGGCAAGCGGCGCAGATGGAGGCGATTATGGCCATTGCGGACAAACACGGCCTAAAAGTAATCGAAGACGCCGCGCAAGCGCACGGCGCAACGTATCAAGGGCGTAAAGTCGGCGGACTTGGCCACGCGGCGGGGTTTAGTTTTTACCCAGGTAAAAATCTAGGCGCACTAGGTGACGCAGGCGCGGTCACCACCAATGATGCTGAACTGGCACAAAAAATTCGCGTGTTGCTCAACTACGGTTCACAAGTGAAATACCACAATGAAGTGCAGGGCTTCAACTGTCGGCTGGACGAGCTGCAAGCGGCTTTATTGGGCGCGAAACTGCCGTATTTGGACGCTGAAACCCAGCACCGCAAAAATATTGCAGATTTTTATCTGAAAGCGTTAGCGGGCACATCGTTGGTACTGCCTGTCGTGGCTCAAAATGCCAACCCCGTTTGGCACGTGTTTGTCGTACGTCACCCACAACGCGACGCACTGCAAAAACACCTTGCCGCAGCGGGTATAGGCTCTATGATTCACTACCCGATTCCACCGCATTTGCAAAAAGCGTATGCTGAGTTGGGCTATGCGGCGGGCGATTTCCCAATTGCCGAGCGGATTCATCAAGAAGTTTTGAGTTTGCCAATGGGACCGAGTTTGACGCTGGAGCAGGCGCAACAGGTGGTTGACGCTGTTCGCACTTTTTCTTGAGTGGATGGGTTTAACGGTGTAAAGCAGTTTTCCACGACTTAATAATGATAAAATCAGAACCTTATTTTTGGCTTAAATAATGACTTGTGAGTCATTTTGAATAAACGAGACCTTTACCTACATGAAAATCATCGACACCGCCATCCCCGACATCAAAATCATCGAGCCGACTGTGTTTGGCGACGAGCGCGGCTTCTTTTTTGAGTCGTTCAACCAACAACAATTTAACGCCGCGATTGGCCGAGAAGTCGCGTTTGTGCAAGACAATCACAGCAAGTCCACTCAAGGCGTATTGCGCGGCTTGCACTACCAACGCCCGCCCAATGCGCAAGGCAAACTCGTGCGCTGTGTGGTCGGTGAAGTATTTGACGTGGCGGTTGATGTGCGGGTTGACTCGCCGACCTACGGCCAATGGGTTGGCGCGAATTTATCGGCAGACAACAAGCGCATGATGTGGATACCCGAAGGCTTTGCGCACGGGTTTTATACCTTGAGTGAGGTCGCTGAGTTTTTGTACAAAACCACCAACTACTACGCGCCCGAATCGGATACCTGCGTGCTTTGGAACGATCCTGCGATTGGGGTTGAATGGCCGCTGATGGGTGAGCCGACGTTGTCGGGCAAGGATGTGAATGGATTGCCTCTTAAACATTCACGAGCATTTGAATGATGTATAAGCATAAGGGTTTGTAGATTAACAAATGAGTTATTTTGCGATTTCATTTGCCTTGTCGTTTTTTGTTACTTTGTGGTTGGTGCGCAGCCACAGGCTACATGCGCGATTTTCTAGTGACCAAAATTTTGACGGCCCCCAAAAATTTCATGAAGTTGCTGTTGCACGGATTGGTGGTGTTGGCATTATGGCGGGCCTTTTGGCTTTTTTGTTGCTGTCGCTACTTCGTACTCATCCTGATGTGATAGAAATTGGGTTGTTGTTGTTGGCAGCAAGCGTGGCCTTTTTAATTGGTTTTTTGGAGGATGTCACAGGGCGTGTTTCACCACTTATTCGGCTTGTTGCAACCGCATTGGCTGCGGTTTTATCGGGGATGTGGGTGGATGCAACCATCACACGGTTGGGTTTTGTTGTACTTGATGCTTGGGTGCAAATCCATTTAGTGAGTTTGTGTTTTACTGCATTCGCAGTTGCAGGGATTGCCAACGCAGTAAATATTATTGACGGCTTTAATGGGCTTTCATCAATAGTGGTTTGTACCATGCTGTTGTCATTGTTGTATGTTGGCTTTATGGTCGGTGATGTGTTGGTGGTTTCTTTTTCTTTAGCATTATTGGGTGCTACTTTTGGTTTTTTACTTTGGAATTACCCAAACGGTAATATTTTTTTGGGAGATGGTGGCGCATACCTTTTAGGTTTTTTGGTGGCCGATTTTTCAGTGATTTTGGTTAATCGCCATGACTCAGTTTCACCGTGGTATCCCGTTTTGCTGTTTGTTTATCCCTTAGTGGAGACTTTTTTCTCCATGTATCGCCGCCGTCTTAAGCGAAAACCTGCCAGCGTACCTGATGGCGTACACTTGCACAGCTTGATTTATCGCCGTATGATTCGCTGGGTTTTGGGTTATCAGCACCTTACTGTTGGGCAGCGCAATGCGATGACCTCGCCATATTTATGGATTTTGTCATCAATGGCCGTTTTGCCCGCAACTTTGTTTTTTCAGCACACATGGGTGCTGATATTGTTTATTGTGATTTTTTGTGTCAGTTATATTTGGGTTTATCGCCGTTTAGTATATTTTAAGTCACCATTTTGGTTTGGCTGGATGCATCGTCATCGAAAGCAGCCCCCACAAAAATAGTGGTTACAGGAGTGAGTGTGTCCGATTTTATTAAAAGCTTTCTATCCCCTCAGCGGTGGTGGACTTTGGCGTTGTTTGATATCAAGCAGCGCTATCGTCGCTCTAGCCTTGGCCCGCTTTGGATTACTTTGAGTACGGGAATTATGGTCTGTGCTTTGGGTTTTTTGTGGTCGTCATTATTCAAAACACCTATTGAAGAGTTCATGCCGTTTTTTGCGGCGGGTTTAATCCTTTGGACTTTCATGTCCACTCAAATCAACGAGTCATGTACCACTTATATCCAATATGAAGGCTACATCAAGCAAATCAATTTACCTTTACCGCTTTATGTTTTGCGAGTTTGGTCGCGCAATATTATATTTTTAGCGCACAACATGCTGGTGTTTGTTGCTTTGTGGGCGTTTTTTGCTTTTGCATGGTTGCCTAATCTACTTATGGCAATGTTGGGTTTTGCTTTGGTTGCCGTTATTTTGTTTTTTGTGTCAATCCCTATTGCTATTTTATGTACGCGTTTTCGAGACATCGGACCTATCGTACAAAGTTTAATTCAAGTCCTGTATTTTTTCACTCCCGTTATGTGGCAACCTAAAATTTTGCCCAAAGATTATCAATGGGTTATTGATTACAATCCACTGCATCATATGTTTGAGATTGTTCGTGCGCCCTTGTTGGGGCAAATGGCCACGCTTGAATCTTGGTTGTGGTCAATTGGTTTGTTGGTGATTTGTGTGCTGCTTGCCGTGTTGATGCACCACCGCTACCGCAAACGCATTGCTTATTGGTTATAAGGACTTTCATGACCACTCATATTATCGCTCGCAATGTTGATGTTGAATTTCCTATATTCAACAGCAGTCACCGTTCTCTTAAAAAAAGCATTCTCAACGTCACTACAGGCGGACGAGTTGCACAAGACACCAAAGACCATGTTGTGGTGCGTGCTTTGGATGGTATTAATCTCGACATTCAAGCGGGAGACCGCGTGGGTTTATATGGCCATAATGGCTCTGGTAAAACCACATTACTGCGCGTGTTGTCTGGCATTTATGCGCCCGTGCGTGGACAGTTAGATGTCCAAGGCAAAATTGCCACTCTACTCGATATTAGTCTTGGCATGGATGGTGAAGCCACTGGATACGAAAATATTCGCATCCGTGGTTTGCTTATGGGGCTGTCACTCGCTGAAATTGACGCACTGACCGATGAAATCGCGGAGTTTACAGAGCTGGGGGATTATCTCAATATGCCCATGCGTACTTACTCATCAGGAATGATTGTGCGTTTGGGGTTTGCGGTTTCTACCAGTATTCATGCTGACATTATTTTAATGGACGAATGGTTGTCGGTTGGCGATGCTCAGTTTCAAGAACGTGCCTCTGAACGTCTCAGCCAAATGGTCGATAAAGCAGCCATCCTCGTGTTAGCATCGCACTCGATGGAACTCATCGAGAAAACCTGTAACAAAATTGTGTTTTTGGAGCATGGAAAAATCATTACACAAAACACTCTCTCTGTGCAGGAGGCGTTGTGATTATGAAGTCTTTTTTATTTGTTACAGAGCAGTTTACTATCGGAGGGGTGGAAACTCGGTTGCAAGGGGAAATGGCGTATTTGTCTAGCCTTGGACATGAGGTGCATTTGGCAACAGGCGGGAGTTTAATACATTCCTTGTTACCTGAAAAACTTTCGAGTGTAACCACGAGCCTCAATTTTAGCCCAAATCCTAGTGTGCAATCTTTTTGCGAGACTGTTGAGAGACTGCGTTTTTTAATCAGAAGCATGAATGTATCTTGTGTTCTTGTTCACCCTTTTACGCCCTCAATTCCATCGTTCATTGCTGCTGCACTTGAGGGGGTCTCATTAAAATACACGGTTCATGGGCCTAGTTCGCTAAACATGCAGCCGTATGGCTATCTTGTGGATTTTTTGTTTAAGCATATTTTTCTGCCCCATGTTTCTGAGGTCGTGTGTGTGTCAGAAGAGTCGTTTGAACTTGCGCAACCTTATTTAAACTCCAATTGCAGTATTGTACCTAATGCTGTTGGGTTGCCATTGGGCTTGGATGCTAAAGATAAGGTGGATGAAGTAGATCCTCGATGGTTGGTGGTTAGTCGGTTGGAAAGTGATAAGGTTGATGGGGTTTTTGATTTTATCGTTAAAGCAAAAAAAGCGGGCATTGTCGGAGTGGTCATTGTAGGTGATGGGGGGCAACGGGAAAGTTTACAGAAGAAAATTGCGGCAGTTTATTTATCAGAGTTTGTTCAGTTTTACGGCTTTAAGGAAAATGCATATACTCTAATGCCTTATTTTTCTGGCGTTGCGGGAATTGGTCGAGTGTTGCTAGAGGGGCTTTTTTGCAAAAAACCAGTGTGCTCAATAGGGAATCTCGGCATAAACGGTTTGGTTTCCTTTGAGAATATTACGATTGCTGCAGCAGCGAATTTTTCTGGACGGAATTTGCCAGTTGTTGATGAGGATGTTTTTTCTGAGCAACTTAAAGCACATCAGAGCAGTGATGCGTTGCGCTTATTTGAATATGTTAAACAGCACTATTGGGATGCTGTTGTTTGGCAAAAGGCCTATAACGTTGAGTCTGCACCGCTTAAAGACACTCTTTTGACACAACTCTATTTCTTATTGAAGCAAGAGTCGTTTAATTGTGAAAAAGAATGTTTGCTTTTTTCCACTCATGTTTGGGGGCTGATTGGTGAGTTGGTTTACTCGCCTAAATATTTTACGGCTCAACTAAGTTTTGCATACGAACACGCTGAAAAGCAGAGTACAGGTGCGGAAAGTGGGCTTTTAACGAAAGGGTCGCAATTGATAACAGAAATGAGAAGTCAACTTACTGAGGGGTTGCAATTAGTGGCTGAAATGAGAAGTCAGCTTACTGAGGGGTTGCAATTAGTGGCTGAAACGAGAAGTCAGCTGACTGAAGAGCTGCAATTATTGATAGAAACGAGAGGCCAGTTTACTGAAGATTTGCGATTGTTAATAGAAGCGAGAAGTCAATTTGTTGAAAATTTGCAATTGTTAACAGAAACGAGAGGTCGGTTTACTGAAGATTTGCAATTGTTAACAGAAGCGAAAAATCACCTTGCTCAAGAGCTTAATACGCAAAAAAAGCTTGCGGAGCAAGAGTTGCAAAATTACATGGCTCAAAAAAATGGTTTAGAACAGAGTTTGATGCACAGTCAGGAGCAAGTCGCAGAACTTGAGGCAAAGATTCATGCCTTATTGAGTTCTAATTCTTGGCAGGTAACAGGTCCATTTCGATATGTTCGTAGAACAATGGGGGGGCGCACCATTAAAGCACGTATTAGGGCAGTGGCAAAAGCGATTTACACGCGTTTACCCCTGTCGCATAAAAACAAACAAGCACTTAAAAATGTGCTGTTGGGTAAGCGTCCCGTCAGCGCCGCAATGATAAAGTCTCAACCGACAGTGCCTAACCATGGCGTTGCATATGATTTTTTATTGAAAAACCTTGAGAATACGGAAAGTAATGTTTTTGTTTTCGCGGTAATAGATTGGCATTTTAGAATGCAACGGCCGCAACATTTAGCAAAAGGATTGGCTCAGTGTGGTAAACGAGTGTTTTATTTTAGCAATCATTTTGTGAACAGCGCAGAGCCTGGTTATGAGTTGGAACGTTTAGATGAAAATGCGGAGCTCTATCAAATTAAACTGCATGTCAATGGTGCGCCTGCCATTTATTTTGCGGGGCCCTCGCAAAATGATATCAACAGCATTAATGCATCAATGTCTAAGTTTTTGATTGATTTTGGCATTGTATCGAGCATTTCAATTGTGCAACACGCTTATTGGTACCCAACTGCCAATGGGTTGCCTAATAATTTCTTAATGTATGATTGTATGGATCATCACGAGGGCTTTGGTAATGTTCCTCAAGAAATCATTGAGCTAGAGCACAAACTATTGGCCACATCCAACAGTGTCATCACAACTTCAAGCTGGTTAGAGGACTTTGCGAAAGGTCATAACCCAAATGTCGTGACCATTCGTAATGCCACGGAGTATGGGCATTTTGCAACGCCGCCACAAGAGGTGTTTGTTGACCCTAAAGGCAGAAAAATAATTGGCTATTTCGGTGCGATTGCCGAGTGGTTTGATGTTGAATTGGTTGAAAAAGTAGCACGCCACTTTCCAGACTGCTTGGTTTTATTGATTGGAAATGACACAATCAATGCAGGCAAGCAACTTAATGCGCCAAATATTGAGTTGGTAGGAGAAGTGCCTTATCACAAGCTGCCTTATTATTTGCATGCTTTTGATGTGTGCTTGTTGCCGTTTTTGGTCATTCCGCTCACATTAGCAACCAACCCAGTTAAAGTCTATGAGTACTTAAGTGCGGGTAAGTCTGTTGTATCTGTTGATTTACCAGAGTTGTCTCAATTTGAGGGTTTGGTACGAGTTGCGGCAACGCATGACGAGTTCGCTCACCAAATTCAATTGGCTCTGAATGATATGCCTTTGAGCAATGATGTTGTTCAAGCAAGGCAGCATTTTGCGCAACAGCAAACATGGCGGTTGCGCACAGAAAAACTATTGTCTTACATCAATAATTGTCAATCGCCCAAAGTGAGCATTGTTGTGGTGACCTATAATAATTTGGAGTTGACCAAAAATTGTCTGCATAGTATTGATCGGTACAGTGACTATGCCAATAAAGAAATTATTGTGGTTGACAACCAGTCTACGGATGGCTCAGACCAATTCTTGAAAGAATGGGTGCTTGGGGCGAACAATAGAAAGCTGATTTTAAATACAGATAATAAAGGCTTTTCGGCCGCAAACAATCAAGGTATTGCCTTGGCGTCAGGTGAGTATTGCGTGTTATTAAACAACGATACTTACGTCACGCCAGGTTGGATTCGGACAATGCTAAGTTGTTTTCAGTCTGATGCGTCGACTGGGATTGTTGGCCCCGTAACCAATAACATTGGTAATGAAGCGAAGATAGATATTTCCTATGCCACCATGAGCGAGATGCTTGTACAATCCATGCTTTTTACTCGCCATCACATTGGCTCAAAGAAAAATTTAAAAGTCTTAGCATTTTTTTGCGTGATGTTTAGTCGAAAACTGGTTGAGGAGATTGGTGTCTTAGATGAGGCTTTTGGGCAAGGCTTTTTTGAAGATGATGACTACTGTCGCAGAGCTGAGCAAGCAGGTTATCGGTTGGTGTGCGCGGAAAATGTATTTGTTCACCATCATTTGTCGGCTTCATTTAATAAATTAAAGCAACACGACCGCCAAGCTTTGTTTGAAAGGAACAAGCAGATTTATGAAGCTAAGTGGGGTGAGTGGCTGCCACATCAGCATAGAGGTTGATTTTAAACAATTGATGAATATTGAGGCTTTTCAATGAAACAAAAAATTATGTGTGTCGTTGGCACTCGGCCAGAGGCCATTAAAATGGCTCCCGTCATATTGGCTCTTCAGGCAGAGCCTTGGGCACAGGTCTGTGTTCTGGCAACGGCTCAACATCGACAGATGTTGGATCAAGTTTTGGATTTTTTTGGGATAAAGGCGGATATTGACTTGAATATCATGCAGCCCAATCAAGCATTGACTACGTTGACAGGTCGGTTATTGCTCGAGCTTGACGAGGTTTTAAAAAAAGAAAAACCTGATGTTGTTTTAGTTCAAGGCGATACAACGACAGTAATGGCGGTTTCATTGGCATGTTTTTATCATAAAATTCCAATTGGTCATGTTGAGGCGGGTTTGAGGACGTGGGATATTGCAAATCCATTTCCTGAGGAGGCCAATCGCGTGATTACAGGAGTGTTGGCGCGATGGCATTTTGCGCCAACCCAAAAATCGTCTGATAATCTACTGCAAGAAGGTGTATCTCCTGAGCATATCGTTGTGACGGGCAATACTGTTATTGATGCGTTACTTGTAACGGCAAAACAAGACTTAGCCATTGGTGTTGATTTGGCCGCAGACAAGCGTGTGGTTCTAATTACTGCTCATCGACGCGAAAATTTTGGCGAGCCTTTTAATCGAATTTGTAAAGCAATTAAGCAATTGGCGTTGAATAATCCAAATGTACAGTTTTTATACCCTGTCCACCCAAATCCTAATGTTAAGGATGTTGCGTATCAATACTTGGCTGATTTGGCTAATGTTGTTTTATGTGCTCCTTTGGATTATGCACCATTTGTTGCGGCAATGCAGCGGGCGTATATTATTATCAGCGATTCGGGCGGAGTGCAAGAAGAAGCGCCTGCATTGGGTAAGCCTGTTTTGGTGCTGCGAGATGAAACTGAGCGACCTGAGGCTGTTGATGAGGGCGTGGTTAAATTAGTGGGGTCAAATTTTGATGTCATTGTTTCTGAGGCGCAGCGTTTGTTGGACGATACATCTTATTATGCGTCAATAGCGCGTGGTGTGTCACCTTATGGAGATGGTCTTGCCGCACAAAGAATTGTAAAAATCTTACGTGAAAATTTCTCGAAATGACTCTGATTTATGTGTCTCCCGTGCCTTGGGACAGCTTTGCTCAACGACCACA
Source organism: Formosimonas sp. (assembly GCA_051650085.1). Taxonomy (GTDB): domain Bacteria; phylum Pseudomonadota; class Gammaproteobacteria; order Burkholderiales; family Burkholderiaceae; genus Hydromonas. Next base: position 78,583 of record JBOFII010000011.1, on the reverse strand, counting down.
TCAGTTTGTTAAGTGCTATCACAAGGCCACGAATAATAAAGTCATTTGGATTGAGCCTTACCCTGTTCGTTTACCTAGATGGTCAGACTTGCGCCGTGTTATGGGTAGCACGGATAAACATACTGGAACAGATGCACCAGAGTGGTTGAGCGTCGTGCGGGTGTCTGCACTGCCCATTGAGCCTCTTCCTGTGGTGAGTCAACTCAACCATTGGGTTTGGCGAAGTTTTTTGCAGGAGTTACTCAAAAGGACACAAGGCGATACGCTGTCTTTGGCTATTGGCAAACCTTGTCGATTGGCTCTTTTGTTGATGAAAAGACTGTCTTTTGTTTCAACGCTTTATGATGCAATGGACAATTTTCCTCACTTTTCCACAGGGTTATCGCGAGTCTCCGTATCTCAAGTTGAGCAGTTGATTGTTGCTGCCGTTGATCACGTTATTACTTCCTCACATTCACAGCTGGATCGTTTGCAATCGGCTAAAAAACTGACATTGATTCCGAACGCATGTGATATGACACTGGTTCAACAAGCAAGCGCGTTCACAAAACCAAGTAGTTCTGTTGTTGTCGGTTATGTAGGCACGATTGGTGAATGGTTTGACTGGGCGTTGGTTGTGCAAATGGCCAAGCAAAACCCTCAGTGTTTATTTAGATTAATAGGCCCTGTGTTTCAGCCTTCTCCGTACCGTTTGCCTGATAATATTGAATTAAAAGGAGCCTGTACGCATGAGGTTGCCATTAAAGAAATGCTTCAGTTTTCTGTGGCGCTCATTCCTTTCAAACTGAATGATCTTACTCAATCTGTAGATCCTATTAAATACTATGAATATCGAGCATTGGGCATTCCCATTGTCTCTACAAAATTTGGGGAAATGCTTGAGCATGCACGGTATGGCGGCGTTACATTGATTTTAGGCTTGGAGGACTGTTCGGTGTGCATTGACGCTGCACTTGGTCATAATATGGGTGACAAGGCTATCGAATTGTTTCGAAATGAAAACTCGTGGGAAAATCGGTTTGAACAACTGGATAAAATATTATAGAAAATTTTTGAAAGCCAAAAATCCCCAACTTTTAAAGTAACAAACCATTGAGTTAAAATTTTGGCAGTCATCAAGATATTTTATAAGCGATGTTCTTTTTTAGTTTTCAAATGCGGATTTTTGCCACATGCTTACTATATCAATAGTTCTTTATAAGCACTCTCCTTGTGATTTAATCGGGCTTTTTTCTGACATTGTCCAATTAGAAGCGCTATGTGACATTACGCTTTGTCTTGTCAACAATGGAGGTAGCGAATGGATTGAGGAATATGCTGCTCAACGTCATAATGTGCTCGTGATTCATGCTGGGCAAAATCGAGGTTATGGCGCTGGGCATAATTTAGCTATTCATGCACAAGTCGGTCGGTCGACGTATGTTTTAATTTGCAACCCAGATATTCGTTTTTCACCACATGATGTGGTGGCTTTATGCAAATATGCTGACTGTAGTCCTTCTGGTTTGTTTATGCCGCAAGTCCTTTATCCAGAAGGGCAAAGACAAGAGTTGTGCAAATTATTGCCCACGCCCGCCAATTTGTTTGTGCGTCGCTTTATGCCTTGGTTTGCCAACTATTTGGATGAAGAGTATTTGTTGAGAAAGGCGGATTTTAATCAATCATTTTTTGTTCCTTCTGTGTCGGGTTGTTTTATGTTGTTTAAAGCCAAAGCTTTATTGGAAGTCGGTGGTTTTGATGAGCGTTATTTTATGTATTTAGAGGATGTGGATTTGTCTAGGCGAATGGCTGATAAATATGGGGTTACTTTTGTGCCTCAAGCGACAGTAACGCATGATTTTCAAAAAGCCTCGTATAAAAACTATAGAATGCTGTTTGTGCATATTACATCAGCTATTCGATATTTTAATAAATGGGGTTGGTTTGTCGACAAAAACCGAGATGTTTTGAATCAAAAGTGTTTACAAAATTTACCCTTACCCCCTAATTCTAAAGGTTAATCATGTCAATTCAAAAAGCAATTTTCCCCGTCGCGGGGATGGGTACGCGGTTTTTACCTGCCACCAAAGCGATTCCAAAAGAAATGTTGACGGTCGTTGACCGTCCGATTATTGATTATGCGGTGCGTGAAGCGATTGAGGCGGGGTGTGAGACGCTGATTTTTGTGACGGGGCGCACGAAAAACGCGATTGCGGATTATTTTGACCGCAACCCTGACCTTGAGAATGAGTTAGAAGCCAAACACAAGCAAGAGGCGTTGGAAATTGTGCGCAACATCATTCCGTCGCATGTGCAGTGTATTTACGTGCGTCAGTCGGAGGCTTTGGGGTTGGGGCATGCGGTGCATTGTGCTTCACCGTTGATTACGCCCGATGAACATTTTGCGGTGATGCTGCCTGATGACTTGATTGATGGTTATCCCGTCGGTGCACTCAAGCAATTGATTCAAGCGCACGAGCGTGATCAGTGTAGTGTTTTGGCCTTGGAACAGGTGGCGTGGGAAGATGTGCACAAATACGGGGTGATTAAGCCTGCGAGCAGCGAAACTATGCCGATTCAGATTGAGTCGATTGTCGAAAAACCCTCGCGCGAGGTTGCGCCGAGCAACTGGTCGGTGGTTGGGCGGTATGTGTTGAGCGGCAAAATTATGTCGATTTTGAAAGATGTGCAACGCGGCACGGGTGGCGAGATTCAGCTCACCGATGGGATTGCGCAGTTGCTGGAAACCGAACGCATGGTCGGCGTGCCGCTGTCGGGTAAGCGGTTTGACTGCGGCAATAAAGTCGGGTTTTTAGAGGCCAATTTACACTTTGGTTTGCGTTATTTGAACCGTTGACCCACGGTGTAGCGCCACATGCCGACCACGCGCCCGACCATGCGGGCGCACAAACGGGGGTTGAGCGTGATGATGCGCAGCACAACGGCCAATACGGCAGTGCTGATTTTAACAACGCGCAGGCGGCGAGCGGCTTGCGCGTTTTTGTATTTTTCAGTAATGAGTAGCTTGGATTGGGCGTGGTGGTAGCCGCGCCAGTATTCTTGTTTAACGGGGTGGCGGGTTCTGACCGAGTTGCGCGAGGCGTGTTGTGCGTGAATATGTGGGGCGATGATGACGGGTAAATTGGCGTGCACGTATTTGGCGCAGATGTCGTCGTCTTCGTAATACAAGAAAAACGCTTCGTCAAAAAAACCATGTGGGCGCGTGACGGCCATGTTGAGCAACATCACCGCGCCAGAGGCGTAGCCGACACACAGCAGTCCATCTGCTGCCGCGCCTTTTGACGACCAGCGGTGCTTGAGCCAGCCATAGTTGAGTGTGGGCTGGTTGTGGTTGAACACCTGCGGGGCGCAAATCGCGGCATTGGGTTGTGTGTCGGCAACGGCAATCAGTTGTTCAATCGCGGCTAGGTCAATGGTGCAGTCGGGATTGAGCAAAAGCGCATATGGTGTGCTGATGCGGTTTAACGCACGGTTGTTGGCCGCACCAAAGCCAAGATTGCGCCCAATGGCATCAATGCTTGCATGAGGCAAAAGTTGCTGGCATTGGAGGAGAGTGTCGTCACTGCTGCCATTATCGACCACCATCACATGCGGTGCATTTTTTAAAATATGCGCCTGAGTCGAGATGCAATGTGCGCTGTTGTAAGTGACGATGATGATGGTGACGCGCTCAATTGACATACAAACCCTTAAAACGTAACGCCACCTTGAGCGAAAAATGAAGTCCATGCCGACCGATAAGCTGGATTCTGTGACTCAACCGAAGTTGAGCGACAATCATTCATCTAGGCGACTGGTTGCCCAGTCGCTCGTGCCTTCTACCCGCACACTTACGCGAGCCGCGTCAATGTGTGCCTATTTGAAGTTGCTCCCGATAGAGGTTGCCGCGTTTCACCGTAACCAAATACGCTCGTCTCTGTGGCCCTATTCCTCGCCTTATACCTTGCGGCTTTCAGCGGACGGCCGTTAGCCGCTATCGCGCTCTATGGAGTCCAGACTTTCCTCCCCTGTTTTGCAACAGCAGCGATTGTCTGGTCGGCATGGAGCGCGAATTGTAGCATTATTTTGGTTCGCGCAAGTCCTTGTGCAGGATTTTACCAACGTTAGACTTGGGCAGGTCACTGCGAAACTCAACTGTACGTGGGCGTTTGTAGCCTGTGAGACGCTCTTTCATGTAACTGAGCAGTTCAACTTCGGTCAGACTGTTGTCTTTTTTGACTACAAACAATTTGACCACTTCGCCTGAGTGTTCATCAGGGATGCCAATCGCTGCCGATTCTAGCACTTTGGGGTGCCCTGCGGCGACTTCTTCGATTTCGTTGGGGTAAACGTTAAAGCCTGAAACCAAAATCATGTTTTTCTTGCGGTCGACAATTTTGACAAAGCCTTGTTCGTTCATGATGCCCACATCGCCCGTTTTGAAATAGCCATCAGCGGTCATGACTTTGGCGGTTTCATCGTCGCGTTGCCAATAGCCGCGCATGACTTGTGGGCCTTTGATGGCGATTTCGCCCGCCTCACCCAGTGGTACTTCGGTCTCGTCATCGTTTAGAATTTTGACGTCAGTTGAGGAAATCGGCAGGCCTGTAAAGCCGGTGAACGACTTGAGCGTGAGCGGGTTAAACAATGCAGCGGGGCTGGTTTCGGACAAACCATAGGCTTCGCACAAGGGCACGCCTGTGATTTTTTGGAACTTCTCGGCCACTGCATGCTGCACGGCCATGCCGCCACCTAATGCGACCTTAAGTGTTGAGAAATTCAGTTTGGCAAAATCAGGGTGATTGATGAGTGCATTAAATAAAGTGTTGACCGCGGGCAAAATGCTAAATTGGTATTTAGACAGATCCTTAATAAATGCTGGAATATCGCGCGGGTTGGTGATGAGCAACAAACGCGCCCCAAGCTTGGTGGAGTACAGGCCGCAAGCGGTCAAAGCGAAGATGTGATACAGCGGCAAAGCGCAGACAAACACCTGTTGCGGTGAGTTGGCCAAGTCAAGTGCGGGTGTGCACCAAGCATCCGCTTGCAACACGTTGGCGACTAAGTTGCCGTGAGTGAGTGTTGCGCCTTTTGAAACACCCGTTGTGCCGCCTGTGTATTGTAAAAAAGCCAAGTCTTCATGATTCAGCGCAACTGGGGTGAGGGTTAATTTTGCACCTTGAGACAAGACGCTTTTGAATGAGGTGTATTGCTCCAAAGACCACTGTGGAATCATTTTTTTGACATGGCGCAACACCAAGTTGACTACATGGCCTTTGAGGCCGAGTAGGTCACCTAGGGTTGAGATGACGACATGTTGCAAACTTTTGAGGTTGGGTTGAGCTGTCTGTAAAGTATGCGCAAAGTTTTCGAGCAAAAAAATCACTCGCGCTTGTGAATCGTTGAGTTGGTGGGTCAGTTCTTTGGCGGTGTACAGCGGGTTGACGTTGACCACGCAGTAACCCGCGCGCAAAATAGCTGCGACCAAAATCGGGTATTGTAAACAATTGGGCATCATAATCGCGACGCGGTCGCCTTTTTGCAAACCCAGTTGTTGTAGCCACGCGCCGACGTGGCGTGAGTATTGATCCATTTGGGCATAACTGATGTCTTTGCCCATGTTGCTGGCCGCGGGGCGGCTGGCGTGTAGCTCGAAAGCTTCTTGATAAACGTCGGCAAGCGACGCGTATTTATCAACGTTGATGGTGGCAGGAACGCCTGCTTGATAGCTGTTGAGCCAAGGTTGATTCATGGTCGGTCTCCTATGGTGGTTTTTCGTTATGATGCACTATTTTGTGCGGTTTTGGGATAAAAATAATCATGGCGTGCGGCAATTGCGGTATCGGTAAAGTCGCTGAACAAACCATCTACGCCGAGCGCGAAAAATACAGCGTATTCGCGTTGTGGCTCGCCGTTTTCGCTGGAGGTGAGGTGCTTGGTTTCATTGCGAAAGGTGTATGGATGCACCGCCAAGCCCACGCGATGGGCGCGGGCGACTAGGTCAGTGGCGGGTAAGCGGGTTTGCATGCCTTGTGCGTCGGTTTGATACGAGCTGATGTAGACTTTCCATGGCCCAATCCCGTGGGCGACTTGAGCGATGGCACGCAAGCCGTCATCGGTGAGCATGTCGCCGTAGGTACGCGCATCGCCCGTCACCGCAAAATCATATGGCTGGCCGCTGGTGACCGTGCCGTCGGGCAGCACCTCGTGGCCGTCGAGTAGGTAAATTCGTTTGACTGCGCTGATGCGCTGCAATAAGCGCAAGTTGCCCAATTCAAACGACTGAATGTAAACGGGTGATTCGGCGTGGTTGAGGCCAAATTGCTGCAACAGGTCAATCAAGGTTTGCTCCAGCGGTAAGCCCTGCGCGGCATGCCACGTTGGGTGCTTGGTTTCGGGGTAGACCCCGATTTCGCGCCCCAAGCGAGCGGACAATTGCTCGCGCAAGGTCAAAATCTCGGCAAAAGTGGGAATCTTAAAGCGCCCGTTGAACTGCGCGTCGCGGTCGGGGCGTGGCTGAATCGCACGCAGGGTTTGGATTTGCGCATAAGTCAAATCGCAGGCAAACCAACCCTCGCATGGCACGCCGTCAATGATGGCCGTGCGTTTGTAAGCGGCAAATTCGGGCCGTTGCGCAATATCGGTGGTTTCTATTAAATTCGGCTCGTGCCGCGCAATCAACACGCCATCTTGAGTTGCAACCAAGTCGGGTTCGATAAAATCCGCACCCATTTCAATGGCCAGTGTATAACCTTCAAGCGTGTGGTCAGGCAGATAGCCTGAAGCCCCGCGATGGGCGATGATGATGGGGGCTTGTCCATTGAGCGTTTGCCATGCGAATGTCATATTGAGCCTTAGAAAAAGGTTGTGCTGTGAGATAATGCTAAGTCTACGCCGCCTGAGTGCGGTGATGCAACTTTTGGATGTGTTTTTATGCTTATTTTAGGATTTGAATCGTCGTGTGACGAAACAGGCGTGGCCTTGTACGACAGCGAGCGCGGGCTTTTGGCGCACGCGCTGCATTCACAAATTGATATGCACGTCGCCTATGGCGGCGTGGTGCCAGAGTTGGCCTCGCGCGACCATATTCAGCGCGTTTTGCCGCTCACCCGTGACGTGTTGCGCCAAGCCGATGTGGCGTTGAGCGCGGTCGATGCGATTGCCTGCACCACGGGGCCAGGTTTGGCGGGCGCGTTGTTGGTCGGCACAGCCTGTGCGCATGCGATTGGTTTTGCGCTCAATAAACCTGTGATTGGTGTGCATCATTTAGAAGGGCATTTGCTCTCGCCGATGCTCTCGGCTCGCCCGCCGAGTTTTCCGTTTGTCGCGTTGCTCGTCTCGGGCGGTCACACGCAGCTCATGCGCGTGACACAAGCGGGGCAATACGAATTGCTCGGCGAAACGCTCGACGATGCGGCGGGCGAGGCGTTTGACAAAACCGCCAAAGTGCTGGGTTTATCGTACCCAGGCGGGCCGGCGGTCTCAAACTTGGCGACGCGCGGCGTGCCGCAACGCTTTGTGTTTGGCCGCCCGATGCTGCATTCGCCTGATTTGGATTTTAGTTTTTCGGGTTTGAAAACTGCTGTTTTGACCACGGCGAAAAAATTGCCCAACATGACCGAGCAAGACCGCGCCGACATTGCGCACGCGTTTGTCGAGGCGGCGGTGGATGTGTTGAGCAAAAAAAGCCTACGCGCTTTGCAGCAAACAGGTTTACAGCGGCTGGTGGTCGCGGGCGGCGTGGGCGCGAACGCGCAGCTGCGCGCGCGGCTCAACGAAATGGCGAAAAAACACCGCTTTGAGGTGTTTTACCCCGAACTGCATTTGTGCACCGATAACGGCGCGATGATTGCGCTGGCGGGCTGCCTTGCCGCGCAGCGCGACCCGTCGCTGTTGCAGGTGCAAAACGGTGCTTTTACGGTGCGTCCGCGTTGGAGTTTGGTGTGAGTTCGGCGGCGGTGATGAGTTCGCAAGAGCGACGGATTTCGACGCGTCTTGCGCTGGTGTTTGCCTTGCGCATGATGGGTTTGTTTATTGTCTTGCCGATTTTGGTGCCGTATGCGCATGGCTTGGCGGGCGGCGAGAGCGCGTTGTGGGTCGGTTTGGCGATGGGCGCGTATGGCTTGGTGCAGGCGTTTTTGTACATTCCGTACGGCATGGCGTCGGATAAATTCGGCCGCAAGCCGCTGATTTTTGTCGGCTTATTGATTTTTATGGTTGGCGCGTTGTGGGCAGCGGTGGCCGACTCGGTTTACAGCTTGACCGCGGCGCGGGCGGTGCAAGGTGCGGGGGCAATTAGCAGCGTTTTGGTTGCCATGATGGGCGACCATACGCGCCCTGAAGTGCGCACCCGCGCCATGGCGATGGTCGGTATGAGCATTGCCTCAACCTTTGCGTTGTCGCTGATTGCCGCGCCCGTGCTGCTTGCTTGGCTGGGCATGCGCGGGATTTTTGCGCTGATTGCGCTGTGTGCAGCGTTGGCCATTGGGCTGGTTGCGCAGTTGCCCAGCCAGCCGATGGCGGCGCAAGTGAGCAGCAAAGCGGGTTTGCTGGCGGTGCTGCGCGACGGGCGGCAGTGGCGGCTCAATTGCGGCGTTTTTGTGCTGCACGCGGTGCAAATGGCCTTGTGGGTGGTGATTCCGCAGCGTTTGCTGGCTTTGGGCGTGAGCCATGCGGGCAGTGCGTGGCTATATGCGGGCGTGATTGGCTTGAGCATGCTGCTGATGGTGCCGCTGATTATTCGCGCTGAAAAACACCAGAAAATGCAGCAGGTCATGACGTGGAGCATTGGTTTGATTGGCTTGGCGGTGGTTGTGCTGGCCGCTGATTGGGGTGGCTTGCCTGTTTTGGCGCTGGCCTTGTGGTTGTTTTTTATCGGCTTTAATGTGCTCGAAGCGACGCAGCCGTCGTTGCTCTCCAAACAAGCCGCACCCGAGACCAAAGGCGCGGCGGCGGGGGTGTACAACACAGTGCAGGCTTTGGGGTTGTTTGTCGGCGCGTTGGTCGGGGCGTTGATTCATGCGCACTTTGGGGCGGTGCAGATGTTTGCTGCGGCACTGGGGCTGGTCGGGCTGTGGCTGTGGGTGCATGTGCGCTATGGCGCACATGCGTGACGGGCTTATACGGCTTGCTTGAGTTGTTCCAGAATCGCAGGGTTTTCCAGCGTTGAAATGTCTTGCGTGATGGCTTCGCCACGTGCCAGCACCCGCAACAAGCGGCGCATGATTTTGCCTGAACGGGTTTTGGGCAGATTGTCGCCAAAGCGAATCTCGCGTGGTTTGGCAATTGGGCCGATTTCTTTGCGCACCCAGTCGCGCAGCTCGTTGGCCAGTGCGCGGGCTTCGTCGCCTGTCGGGACTGCGCGTTTGAGCACGACAAACGCGACAATCGCCTCGCCCGTGAGTTCATCAGGTGCGCTGACAATCGCCGCTTCGGCGACCAGCGGGTGGGCGACAAACGCCGATTCAATTTCGGCCGTGCCCATGCGGTGACCCGAAATGTTGAGCACATCGTCAATGCGCCCCGTGATTTGAAAATAGCCCGTGTCAGCGTATTGCATCGCCCCATCGCCCGCCAAATAATACGTGCCGCCCAATTCGGCGGGATAATAACTGGTTTTGAAGCGTTCAGGGTTGCCCCAAATGCCGCGCAGCATCGATGGCCATGGCCGTTTGACCACCAACAAGCCGCCTTGCCCGTGCGGTACATCTGCACCCGCTTCATCGACAATCGCCGCTTGTATGCCTGGCATGGGCAGCGTGCACGAGCCTGGCAACAGTGGTGTGGCGGCAGGGAATGGCGCAATCATGTGGCCGCCCGTTTCGGTTTGCCAAAACGTATCGACAATCGGGCAGCGGCTGTCGCCAACGTTTTTGTAATACCATTGCCATGCTTCGGGGTTAATCGGCTCGCCCACTGAACCCAAAATGCGCAGGCTGGATAAATCGTATTGTTTGGGATGCACCGCCTCGTTCATTTCGGCGGCTTTGATGAGGGCGCGAATCGCGGTCGGCGCAGTGTGAAAAATCGTGCAACCATGCTTGGCAATGGTGTGCCAAAACCGCCCTGCGTCGGGGTAAGTCGGAATCCCCTCAAACACAATTTGCGTCGCGCCTGCCGACAGTGGGCCGTAGCACACGTAACTGTGCCCCGTAATCCAGCCAATGTCGGCCGTGCACCAAAACACATCGTTGTCCTTGAGGTCAAACGTCCACTTCATGGTTTGCGTTGCCCACATCAAATAGCCACCCGTGCTGTGCACAATGCCTTTGGGCGCACCCGTTGAGCCTGAAGTGTACAAAATAAACAGCGGATGCTCCGCGCCAACCCACGCGGGTGGGCAAACCTCGCTTTGCAACTCCAGTAGAGGCTCAAGCAACACATCTTTATCGTTGAGCGTGAGTGCCGCGTGGGTGCGCTGATGCACCAATACCGTGTGCACAAACGAGGTGTCGCCCAAACTCAACGCCTCATCGACCACCGATTTGAGCGGCAAATGCTTGCCGCCACGGCGTTGCTCGTCGGCGGTGATGACCAGCACCGCGCCCACATCAGCAATGCGGTCGTACAGTGATTTGGCCGAAAATCCACCAAATACCACGCTGTGCGTCGCGCCAATCCGTGCGCAGGCTTGCATGGCGACAATCCCCTCAATCGACATTGGCATATAAATCATCACTCGCTCGCCCGTTTTGACGCCGCAGTTGAGCAACGCATTGGCCATGCGGCTGACGCGGGCGAGCAGGTCGGTGTACGTCACCAGCGTCATTTCACCGTCGTCGGCCTCAAAGCGAATCGCCACTTTGTCGCCGCGCCCTGCTTGCACGTGGCGGTCAAGGCAGTTGTGCGATGCATTGAGCATGCCGTCGGCGAACCAGCTGTAAAACGGCGCGTTGGACTCGTCCAGCACTTGGCTAAACGGCGTGTGCCAATCGAGGTTGCGTTGGGCGAGTTGTGCCCAAAAACTGCTTTCGTCGCTGTGCGCGTGTGTGGACAGTTGCTGGTAATCGGCCATTGAGCGAATGGTGGCGTGTTGCGCCGATTGAGCGTTGGGGGTGTAAAGCGAGTGATTCATCTGTGTCTCCAGAGTGGTTTTGATTGGATTGTGTGTAGTTTAACTGACGAGACGCTGACAGGGTGAGTTCAGATGGGTTCATAAAAATCTTGCTTTATATAAATATACAAATTATAATGATTCTCATTAACAATATTAATTGTGTGTGAGTTATGAAAAAATCAATTCTCGGTGGCCTCATGGTATGTGTGTTCGGTGTGGCGGCGCAGGCTCAAGAACTGCAGATTCAGATTGCGATGAAAAACCATCAGTTCTATCCCGCGCTCATCAAAGTTCCTGCCAATCAAAGCCTTCGACTCGTGGTGACCAATATGGATGCCAATGCAGAAGAGTTTGAAAGCAAGGCATTGGGGTTTGAAAAAATCATGCCTGCGGGTACGCGCTCAACGTTTTTTGTTCCACCGCTCAAGGCAGGCACATACGATTTTTTTGGTGAATTTCATCCAGCAACGATGCAAGGTCATCTTGTTGCGCAATAAAAGGGGAAGGCATGTTGACAACAGGTTTGATTGTTTTTCGTGAGGCACTGGAAGCGGCCTTGTTTATTGGGGTTATGGCCGCCGCTACGCGTGGCTTGGCGGGGCGTGGTCGGGCGATTGTGGTGGGGATTGCGGGCGGGGTGGTCGGCTCGGTATTGGTGGCAGGCATGATGGGGCAAATCAGCGCAATGGCCGATGGTGCGGGTTCGGATTGGTTCAATATTGTGGTTTTACTGAGCGCGTTTGCGATGCTTTTGTGGCATGTGGTGTGGGCGCAACGGCATGGGCGCGAGTTGGCGGGGCAGGCCAAACGGGTTGGGGCGCAAGGTTCGCTGTGGGCGATAGCGGTGGCGATTGCTTTGATGGTGCTGCGCGAAGGCTCAGAGACTGTGTTGTTCATCAGCAGTGCCCTGGCCAGTAACGAGCCAGCCCCCATGCTGGAGGCTTTACCGCAAGCGGTGGATTACACCGCCAACGCTGCGGCGGTGGTCGCTGTGCCAGAAATTGTTGCGCCCGTGCTGAGCATGAGCGATGTTCTGCTGGGTGGCGTGGCAGGTTTGACGAGCGGCGTGCTGGTCGGGCTGGGGTTGTATTGGGGCTTGGCAAAAATATCTGTGGGGCGATTGTTTGCCGTCACCAACGTTTTTGTGGTGCTGCTTGCGGCAGGCATGATGGGGCAGGTTGGACGCAAATTGGTGCAAGTCGATGTGTTGCCCAGCGGGTTAAATCCGCTATGGGACAGCTCAAGTTGGATTGGCGCAGACAGTGGCATGGGCACGTTTTTACACGCTTTGCTCGGTTACGAGGCTCAGCCGAGCGTGACGCATGTGTTGTTTTTTGGGTTCGGGTTTTTGTTGATGATTTTGGCCGAGCGTTTGGCCGCATACTTTAAGGATTGAGATGAAAAAAGCAGTGTTAACCAGTGTGGCCTTGGCGGCCAGTATGGGCAGTCATTCAGTTTGGGCGCAGGATGTGGGCGCGACGGATGCGCCGACGATTGTGGTAGAGGGCGTGAAAACCCGTGAGCAGATTGGCTTAAAGCCCGTCAGCACCAATGTGGGTAAGATCAAGCAAAAGGTCAAGGACATCCCGCAAGCCGTGACCAGCGTGACCGAACAATTGATGCACGACAAAAACGCTGATACCCTGAAAGAAGCCTTGCGCAATGTCGCGGGGATTACCTTTAACGCGGGCGAGGGTGGGCGAATTGGCGACAACATCAATTTGCGTGGCTACTCGGCGGTGGGTGATTTGTACATGGACAACATCCGCGATTATGCGCAATACACGCGCGAAACCTTTAATTTTGAACAAATTGATGTGCTCAAAGGTGCATCGTCCATGTTGTTTGGCCGTGGCTCAACGGGCGGGGTGATTAACCAAGTGAGCAAGGTCGCCAAGCCTGTGGATCGCAATGAAATCAGCGTGACAGGTGGCTCAAACCGTTACACCCGCGCCACCGTGGATTTGAACAAAGCCGTGACCGACAATGTGTCGCTTCGCCTAAACGCCATGAAAACCGATGCCAAATCATTTCGCAACGACGTTGAGTCTAGCCGCTGGGGAATTGCGCCGACGCTGACCATCGGCGCGGGCACGCAAGACGAATGGAGTTTGGCGTACTATTATCTCAAGTCCAACGCCACGCCTGATTACGGCGTGCCGTATGTCAAAAGCGCGGCCGATGGGATTGCGCGGCCGTTGGATGTGCCCATCAGTCGATTTTATGGTCTGAGCCAAGTCGATTTTGAGAAAAACCGCACAGGGATTGCCACTGCAACGTACACGCATTTGTTCAACAACGATTCAAGCATCAAAACCACCTTGCGCGACTCGCGCTATGACCGTGATTTACGTGCAGTCGCGCCGCGCTTGCTGGGTGCTGGCTTGACGGATTTGACCGTCAACGCCAACACCGTGGTCAACCGCCAACGCCAAGCGCGTGGCGGCAAAGAACATCAAACCGTGTTGCAAAGCGATTTCAACACTAAGTTTGCCACGGGCAGCGTCAAGCATGAGCTGCTGGCAGGCGTTGAGTTGACGCGCGAGCGGTCAAACCGCTGGACGAACAGCAACTCAATCGCCAACCCCACCACCACGGTGGGCAGTGACAACAGCACGCCGACTTTACCCAATGGCTTTGCGGCAGGCTGGACGCGCACCGCGCCCAATTCGTATAAAGCCAACAGTTACGGGTTGTACGTGCAGGACACAGTTGAATTCATCCCCAAGTGGAAAGTCTTGGCGGGCTTGCGCTATGACCGCCTCAACGCCGACTACACCCGCAGCACGGGGGGCGATTTGAGTCTGAATGTGGGCGCGTTGAGTGGACGTGCGGGGTTGTTGTACCAACCCAATGTGGACGCGACTTATTATGTGTCGTACAGCACGGGCTTTAACTCAACCGCTGAAGCGTATCAGTTGGATGACCGCCTCGCCAACACCGACCCCGAAAAAACCCGCAACATCGAAGTGGGGGCGAAGTGGAGTTTGCTCAATGATCAATTGTCTGTGCGCACCTCGTTGTCGCGTTCTGAAAAAACCAATGAGCGCAACACTGACTTGGCCAATCCGAATGTTTATTTGTTGTCAGGCCAACGCCACACCGATGCGTGGGAGCTGGAGGCCGCAGGTCGCTTGAGTGACAAGTGGGAGGTGTTTGTCAACTACGCGTTGATGAAGTCAAAGATTGACCAAGCCGCAGGGACTGCCGCCAACACGCAAGGCCGCGTGCCACGCAATACGCCGCGCCACACCGCTGCGTTGTGGACGACTTATAAGTTGCCGTATGGTTTTAAAGTCGGCGCTGGGTTAGAGTATGTCGGCAAGCGCTGGGCCAATGACACCAATACCACGTTGGTGGGCGGCTATGCGCGTGTGGATGGGCTGGTCGAGTACAATGTCAACAAGTGGCTCAACGTCAAACTCAATGTCAAAAATGCGTTCAACAAAAAGTATTATGAAGGGGTTTATGGTGGTCATGTTCTGCCAGGCACACCGCGTACGTTTGAGCTGAATTTGACAGCTAAATTTTAAGGCAATGGAATTATGTTGGTGCACATCCCCCAAGTGTTAACCCCTGACGAGCTGCAATTGTGCCGCCGAACCATAGAATCGGCCACGTGGGTTGACGGCGCAATCACTGCAGGCACGCAGTCAGGGCAAGTCAAAAACAACCGCCAGTTGCCTGAAGATGCGCCCGAAGCCATTCGTGCGCGGGCGGTGATTTTGGCCGCATTGCAGCGCAACGCTTTGTTTTTTAGCGCGACACTACCCAAAAAAATCTACCCGCCACTGTTCAACCGCTACGACGGCGCGACCAACTCGTTTGGCAATCACATTGACAACGCGATTCGCGGCCAAGCGCATCCTGACTGGGTGCGCACCGATGTGTCGATGACGTTGTTTTTGAGTGCGCCAGAGGAGTACGACGGCGGCGAATTGGTGATGGACGAGTTGCTGGGCGAGCAGCGCATCAAACTACCTGCGGGCGATATGATTGTCTATCCATCGTCCAGCGTACACCGCGTTGAGCCTGTGACGCGCGGCTCGCGGCTGTGCATGTTCACGTGGCTGGAAAGTTTGGTGCGCTCAACCGAGCAGCGGCGACTTTTGTTTGACATAGATGTTTCGCTGGCGGGGCTGCGCAGCGAGACGCAGGACAGCGCAGATGTGGTGCGTTTGACGGGCTGTTATCACAATTTATTGAGAATGTGGGCGGACAGTTGATGGGGGTATTTCGTGATAAAGGTGGTTGGGTTGTGGTGGCAGTTATACTGGCTCACGCGGGTGCGTTGTTCGGGCTGCTTGGCGAGGTTGTGTCGACTCCGCCGCCCATAGAGTTTGTTGAGACTCAAGTGCTCTTGGAGGCCAACGCGCCGACGTTGCCGCAGCCTGTCGCAGCGCAAGTGCAACGACAAACGCAGCCGCAGGTGGAACGCCAGTCGCCCACGCCTGCAGTGCGCGAGAAAGAGCAGATGCCCATCAAGCAAACCGCTCAACCTGCCGCAATTGCACCTGCGACCGCGAGCACACTTGCGCCGCCAACAGCGGCGCAACCTGTGGTGGCTGCACCTGTGATGCCACCTGCGGCAAAGCCGTCTCCTGCGCCAGCTTCGGCCGCTAAATGCAGTCAGGCCGTGCCTTTACGCATCACCTCCGACTTGGTTGAGCGCAATATGACCGTGCGTTTGTTGGTGCGGCGCAATGCAAATGGTGTGGCTTCTGCGAACTTGCAAGGCAGCACAGGCCATTCAAGTTTGGATGCCTTGATTGAGCAACGTGCGCGTGGTTTGCGCTTCTTCAACAAAGGTGCAGAGTGTGATGGCTTGTCGTTTATGGTGTCTGTCGCGTTGGCTGAATAGCCCAATACGGGGCGGTTTTAACATTATTTTTATGGGACTTTTATGAACACAGCACAATATGGGTTGTTGCATTTTTGGGCGCAAGGCGATGCGGTGACGCATGTCATTGCGGTGATATTGTTCACGATGTCGGTGGTGTCGTGGTCGGTGATGGGGGTTAAAGCATGGCGGCTGTGGGCGACGCGTCAGCAGGCTCAAGTGGCGAGCCAGCAGTTTTGGCACAGCAAAAACTTGACCGAAGGCGTGGCATTGTTGGGCGATGTGGCGCAGCCCAATCCGTTTCGTGATGTGGCACAAGATGGCCTCAATGCGGTGCAGCACCACGCGGCCAGCACGGATGATTTGCACGGTGCGTTGAGCGTCAATGAATGGCTCTCCAGTTGTTTGCGCCGCTCGCTTGACAACAGCTCTGCGCGTCTCAATCGAGGTTTGTCGGTGCTCGCGTCCATCGGCTCGACCGCACCGTTTGTCGGTTTGTTTGGCACAGTCTGGGGGATTTACCACGCCTTGCTCAATATTGGCTCAAGCGGCTCGGCGGGGATTGACCAAGTCGCCGGCCCCGTGGGTGAAGCCCTCATCATGACTGCGTTGGGCTTGGCGGTGGCGATTCCTGCCGTGCTCGGTTACAACACGTTGCTGCGCAGCACCAAAGGTGTGGTGGCGCAATTGCACAATTTTGCGCACGATATTCACGCCTATTTCATTACAGGTTCGCGGGTCAATAGCGACAAGGCAGGTGTGTAATGGCTTTTCACCTCTCAAATGACGACAATGATGTGATGAGCGAAATCAACATGACCCCGCTGGTTGATGTGATGCTGGTGTTGTTGATTATTTTTATTGTGGCCATGCCCATCATGCAGCACGCGGTCAAAATCAATTTGCCGCAGGCCACTGCGCAGCCGCAGCAAGCGACGCCAAAAGACATCAATGTCGAGATTAACGCGCAAGGGGCGGTGACATGGAATGGGCGGCCCGTTGATGTGGCACATTTGCCACCCGCTGATGCGCAAAGCGTAGTGCACGTGCGAGCCGATCAACAAACGCCCTATCAGAGCGTGGCTCAAGTCATGGCAGCGTTGCAAAATGCGGGTTTGAATAAGGTCGGATTGATCACGCAGCCGCAATGATTGTTGCAAATATGAAATGGTCATTGTCAGTAACACGGGTTTATTCGCGCGTTGATGCACTTTACAATGCAGTCTGCTTTAATCGACTTGAAAGAAAACTATGAATATCAGCAAAAACCCTTTAGACCTTATTGGTCGTCTTTTGATTGCGGTATTGTTTGTGCCCGCCGCGTTGAGCAAAATCACGGGCTTTGAGGGCACGGTCGGTTACATTGCTTCGGCGGGTTTGCCCATGCCGACAGTTGCTGCGATTGTTGCAATTGCGGTTGAGTTGCTCGCGCCGTTGGCGATTGTGTTTGGCTTCAAAACCCGTTGCGCGGCGTTGGTTTTGGCAGCGTTTACCGTTGCGGCTGGTTTTGGTTTTCACGCGTTTTGGTATATGCCAGCCGACCAAGTCATGGTCAATCAAATCATGTTTTTCAAAAACTTGGCGATTGCAGGCGGTTTACTGATTTTGGCCGCGCATTCAGGCGCGTGCCCGAAAAAGGCCTAAAAAAACGGATGAGCCAAGCTCATCCGTTTTTTTATTTTTTCAAACTGTCGCGAATCTCACGCAACAAAACCACATCTTCGGGGGTGGCCGCAGTTTCTTCAGCGGGTTTGCTGACCTTGTTGGCCGCTTTCACGATTAAAAATACCGCAAAAGCCAACAAAATAAAGTTAATCGCGGTGGTGATGAAGTTGCCATACGCAAAAACAGGCACGCCTGCTTTGCTTAAAGCTTCGTAAGTATGCGCGGTGCCCGCAGGAATGTCACCGAGCACGACAAACATATTGGCAAAGTCAATTTTGCCACCCAAAATCGCGCTGATAATCGGCATAATCAAATCTTTGACCACCGAGTCAACGATTTTGCCCATGCCCGCGCCGATAATCACACCCACTGCGAGGCTCAAAACTTGGCCTTTGAGTGCGAACTCTTTAAATTCTTTCCACATATTCATCCTCTTGATGTTGTTGCAGGCGTTCAATTTCGCCCGCATGTATTGTCAAGCAGAAGGCTTGCGTCGTCAAGTTGATGGCGCATTTTTCGTATGTTTGCCGCGGGTTTAACGGGCGTTTGCTGCAAAAAGCCTTTTATTCAAGGTGTGGTTTACGCTACAATGGCGGGGTTATTTGCACTGCATCTGCGCGAATTTTTGATGAAAAATGGATACAAACATGAGTGATCAACCCGAAAAAAAACCGATGGACGCTGAGCGACGCAATCTGCTCATCGCCACAGGTGGTATTGGTGCGTTGGGCGCGGCGGCGTTTGCTGCGCCTTTGGTGAGCAGTTTTGCCCCGTCCGAAAAGGCCAAAGCGGCGGGTGCGCCCGTTGAAGTCGATATCAGCGACATCAAGCCTGGTGAGCAAAAAGTCGCCGAATGGCGCGGCAAACCCGTGTGGATTTTGCGCCGCACGCCAGAGATGACCGAGTCATTGCGCAAAGCCGATGACATGGTGGCCGACCCAAAATCTGAAAAGCCGTTCACCATGCCGTTGCCTGAATATTGCAACAATGAGTTTCGTTGCCGTGCCGACCATTCTGACGTGATGGTCATGGTTGGCGTGTGCTCACATTTGGGTTGCTCGCCTGAACTTAAGCTCAAAGGCGGTGGTTCTCTGCCCGACAATTGGCCCGGTGGCTACCTGTGCCCTTGCCACGGCTCAAGTTTTGATTTGGCGGGGCGCGTGTTCAAAAACAAACCCGCACCTGTGAATTTGGACGTGCCGCCGTATATGTTTGTATCGCCAACCAAATTGGTCATCGGTAAAGATGAGAAAGGTGAAGCATAATGGCTGATTACGATAAACCTCAAGCCGATGGCGTTTTGGGCTGGATTGATGCGCGTTTTCCGCTGTCCAAAATGTACAAAGAGCACATGTCTGAGTACTACGCGCCGAAAAACTTCAACTTTTGGTACATTTTCGGCGTGTTGTCGATGGTGGTGTTGGTGATTCAAATTGTCACAGGCATTTTTTTGGTGATGAACTACAAGCCTGATGCTACGCTGAATGCAGCGGGGATTCCTGTCGCCTTTGCCAGTGTTGAATACATCATGCGCGAAGTGCCTGGTGGCAAATACATCCGCCTCATGCACTCAACAGGCGCATCAATGTTTTTTGTGGTGGTTTACCTGCACATGTTCCGTGGTTTGTTGTATGGCTCATACAAAAAACCGCGCGAGTTGGTGTGGATTTTCGGTTGCTTGATTTTCTTGGCCTTGATGGCCGAAGCGTTTATGGGCTACTTGCTGCCGTGGGGGCAAATGTCGTTTTGGGGCGCACAGGTGATTGTGAATTTGTTCTCGGCGATTCCTGTGATTGGGCAAGACCTGTCGATTTTCATCCGTGGCGACTACGTGGTCGGCGATGCCACGCTCAACCGCTTTTTTGCGCTGCACGTGATTGCGGTGCCGCTGGTTTTGCTCGGTTTGGTGGTGGCGCACATCATTGCGTTGCATGAAGTGGGCTCGAACAACCCCGATGGCGTGGAAATTAAAAAACTCAAAGATGCTTCGGGCAAACCCTTGGATGGCATTCCGTTCCACCCATACTACTCTGTGCACGATGCAGTTGGGATTGTCGGTTTCATGATTGTGTTTTTCTCGATTGTGTTTTTCGCGCCAACCATGGGCGGTTACTTCTTGGAGTTCAACAACTATTTGCAAGCGGATCCGTTCAAAACGCCGAACCACATCGCGCCTGTTTGGTATTTCACGCCGTTTTACTCAATGCTGCGTGCGGTGACTGACCCGATGAAATACACGTTTATGGCTTTGATTTTATTGGCCGCAGGTATGGCGTTTGTCCGTGGTCGGATGTCGGAGCAAGCTAAACTCAAAATTGTGGTTGGCGCAGTGGCCTTGTCGGCATTCATGTATCTGACCGAGTCTAAGTTTTGGGGCGTTTTGGTGATGGGCGCGGCGATTATCACCTTGGTGTTTTTGCCTTGGCTTGACCGCTCGCCTGTTAAATCGATGCGTTATCGTCCGAAGTGGCATTTTGGCTTGTTGATGTGTTTTGTGGTTAACTTTGCGATTTTGGGTTATTTGGGTGTGGCGGTGACCAGTGACATGGGTAGCTTCATTTCGCAAGCATGTACGTTATTTTATTTTGGTTACTTGTTCTTGATGCCTTGGTGGTCGTCAATCGGCAAGTTTGATGTGGATGACACAGCGGAGCAAGACTTCCAGCCTGTGCCTGAACGCGTTACTTTCAAACCACATTGAACGGAGGACTTTTATGTTGACCCACTATTTCCCTCTATTTGTTTACTTGACCATTGGCGCGTTTATTTTGGCTGTGGTCGGGGCAACGTTTGTGATGTTGGCGCATGGCAATGGCGCTGAAAAAAATGCGGATGCGCAGAAAAAACTCACCATTGCAACCGCGGTTGGCGTTTTGTTGGGCGCGTTTGCAGGCTACAAAATCACGGGCGCGTATGGCTATGCCTCTTTGGCGGTGCTCGGTGCATTGGTTTATGCACTGGGCTTTTGGCTGGGTGTGTCGTTGGCGAGCAAGTCAGGCGTGCGCAAAACTTTGCTTAAGGCTTTGTATGGTTTGTTTGGTGTTTCGGTGTTGGGGATTGCCTATTTGATGTTTTTTGGCGGCCACGGCGGCATTGAAAACAAACACGCCAAAATCGACGTGACGGATAAAGTGTCATTGCAGCGCGGCGCCGCGGTGTTTCGCGATTACTGCTTGAGCTGCCACGGCTTGTCGATGGTGCGTTACAACCAGTTGACCAAAATTGGTTTGACCGAAGACGACATTCGTTTGAACATGCTCACCACCGCGGATAAAATCGGCGAAACCATGCAAGTGGCCATGAAGCGCGAAGACGCCAAAAAATGGCTCGGCGTTGCACCGCCTGATTTGTCACTCGAAGCGGCGGCCAAAAAGCCCGACTGGATTTATTCGTATTTGACGGGTTTTTACAAGGATGAGTCGCGTCCAACAGGCTGGAATAATATTTACTTTGAAAACGTCGGTATGCCGCATGCGTTGTGGCAAGAAGAGGGCGTGAAAGAAGCGATTTTCAAAGAAGAGCCTGACCACAACGATCCGAGCAAAACGGTTAAAGTGTTTGATAAATTCACCGAGGCCAAAGGCGGCAAACTGGACAAAGAAGCGTTCGAGCGCACTGCCAGTGATGTGACCAATTTTTTGGTTTGGGCTTCAGAGCCTGACCAGCACTCACGTAAAATGATTGGTTTTGGCGTTTTGGCATTCTTATTGGTCTTATTGGTGTTTGTCCGCAAACTCAATAAAAATTACTGGAAAGACATTCATTAATTAGTAATATTAACCAAAAAGGCAAGCACCGCTTGCCTTTTTGGTTTGAAA
This sequence comes from Formosimonas sp., assembly GCA_051650085.1. Lineage (GTDB taxonomy): Bacteria > Pseudomonadota > Gammaproteobacteria > Burkholderiales > Burkholderiaceae > Hydromonas. The sequence goes on along the minus strand of JBOFII010000011.1, from coordinate 57,225 downwards.
AGCCCACACTGTGGCTTATTCATGTGAAAGGATTGGATATGATGGTTTTATACTCTGGCACGACTTGCCCGTTTTCGCAGCGTTGCCGCTTTGTGTTGTTTGAAAAAGGCATGGATTTTGAAGTCCGCGACGTGGATTTATTCCAAAAGCCCGACGACATCATGATGATGAACCCATACGGTCAATTGCCGATTTTGGTCGACCGCGATTTGATTTTGTACGAATCAAACATCATCAACGAATACATCGACGAGCGGTTTCCACATCCGCAACTCATGCCCGCTGACCCTGTCATGCGCGCCCGTGTGCGTTTGATGCTCTTGACGTTTGAACGCGAATTGTTTGTCCATGTGCAAACGCTTGAAACCGCGAGTCGCCATGCCGAACACGAAGCCGCCGCCAAGCACATCAGCGACCAGCTCACGCAATTGGCACCGATTTTTGCGCAAAACAAATACATGTTGGGCGATGATTTCACCATGCCTGATATTGCGCTCGCCCCGTTGTTGTGGCGTTTGGAGCATTATGGTATTGCGTTGCCCAAATCTGCTGCACCGCTGTCTAAATACGCTGAGCGGATTTTTTCGCGCCCCAAATACATTGAGGCATTGACCCCATCTGAAAAAGTCATGCGTCGTTGATATGAGCAGCCAAAAACCTTATCTCATTCGTGCCTTGTGGCAGTGGTGCTCTGACCAAGGTCACACGCCGCAAATTGCAGTCAAAATCAACGAGCGCACGCGCGTACCCAAAGGCTATGACGACGATGGTCAAATCGTGTTGGACATCAGCATGGAAGCGACGCAGGGCTTGGACATGAGCAATGATTGGATTAGTTTTCAGGCACGTTTTGGCGAAGTGGCGCACCAAATTGACATTCCTGTTGGCCAAGTGGTGGCGATTTTCGCCGCTGAAACGGGGCAAGGTATGGGGTTCGAAGTTGAGGCCGCCGTGGATGCGCCGCCTGAGCCAGAACCACCTGTGCCAGCAGCTAAAGCCAGCCCATTGAAACTTGTGAAATAAACCGCGTTTTTCGCGGTTTTTTAGAAAGTCCATTTATGCGAGTGATAACCGCCAATCTCAACGGCATCCGCGCCGCCAGCCGCAAAGGTTTTTTTGACTGGTTGGCGGGGCAAAATGCCGACTTTGTCTGTGTGCAAGAACTCAAAGCGCAAGACGCCGACCTTGACGAACTCATGCGTGCGCCCGCAGGTTTGTCGGGCTACTTTCATTGTGCGCAAAAAAAAGGCTACAGCGGCGTCGGTTTGTACGCTCGCACCACGCCTGACGAAGTGATTTTTGGCTTTGACAATGGCGGCGAGTTTGACAACGAAGGCCGCTGTGTTGAGGCGCGTTATGGTGCGCGTTCGGTCATCAGCGTGTATTTCACGTCGGGTTCGAACGATGAGCCTGCCAAGCAAGCCTCTAAATTCCGCTTTTTGGCTGCGTTCATGACGCACATTGCCGCGCTCAAAGCCGCTGGGCGCGAGCTTATCATTTGTGGCGACGTGAATATCGCGCATCATGAAATCGACCTCAAAAACTGGAAAGGCAACCTGAAAAACTCAGGCTTTTTGCCCGAAGAGCGGGCGTGGTTGACTCAATTCTTGGCGGACAACGATTTAATCGACGTTTACCGCCATTTGCACCCCGAAACCGAGCAATATACGTGGTGGAGCAATCGCGGCCAAGCCCGCGCCAACAACGTTGGCTGGCGAATTGATTATCAACTGGCCTCAAGCCATTTGGCCGCCACCGCATGCAGCACGTCGGTGTACCGCGACGTGATGTTTTCTGACCATGCCCCTTTGATTGTGGATTACGACTTATGAATGCTGTGACTTTATTAACAGGACGTTTTTGGCGTTTGAGTAGCTTATTGGTGCTCGGCTTTGCTTCGGGTCTGCCGCTGGCATTGACGGGGCAGGCGTTGCAGGCATGGTTGACCACGGCGGGCTTGTCGGTGGCGGCGATTGGGATGTTCAGTTTGGTCACGCAGCCGTACGCCTACAAATTCATTTGGGCACCGCTGATGGATCGCTTTGAACCACCATTTTTGGGGCGGCGGCGCGGTTGGTTGGTGTTGATGCAGTTGGTTTTGGCGGGTTTGATTTTTTTAATGTCGCAACTTGACCCTGTGGCGGATACGGTGAAGTTTTCGCTCATGGCGGTGGGCGTGGCATTTTTTTCATCCTCGCAAGACATTGTGATTGATGCGTATCGCACCGACATTGCGCCCGCTGATGAGCGCGGCTTGTCGGCCAGTTTGGGCGTGTTTGGCTATCGTTTGGGGATGATTTTATCGGGGGGCGTGGCATTTATTTTGGCCGATTCATGGGGCTGGGGTGCGGTGTACCGCTTGATTGCCATGATTATGGTCGGCTTGGCGGTGTTCTCAATCTTCACGCCGATGATTCCCAGTGATGCGCAGCAACCGCAGCGGCAGCGTGATTTTGGCCGATTTGTGGCGATGGTTGTAGTGGCCTGCGGTGCGTTTTATGCGGCGCGTTGGGCGTTGAGCGCGTGGGTGTTGACGGACCCGAAGGCATTGGGGCTTTGGTATTCTGCGGCATTGGCTTTGCCGCCGCTCTTGGTGGCGTTGGCGGCGTCCAATTTAGCGGGCAAGTGGCTCAAGTTTGGTGCACGACAAGACATCAATGGCTTTATTTATATGTTGATGGGGATTTTGGTGGCTTATTTTGTGGGTGACGCGGTGGCGCAGTCATTGAAACCTGCCGTTAGCAGTGGTTTTGCGGCGGCGGGCATGGCTGCCGCATTTGTGCCCAAATGGGCGGATTTGGTCGACACCTTAATTGTGCTGGCCTTTGCGATTCCTGGGGCGTATTGGGGCGCGAAACTCAGTCAGTTTCAGCTGCTGCTCAACCCGCTGCGGCATTATTTTGACCGCGATGCGGCGTGGTTGTTTTTGCTGTTGATTGTGTTTTACAAATTGGGCGACGCGTTTGCGGGCAATTTGACCACAGCGTTTTTACTCAAAGGTGTGCAATTCACGCAAACTGAAGTCGGCTTGGTCAACAAAATGTTTGGTATGGTGGCCACGATTGTTGGGGCGATTTTGGGCGGCGCGTTGATGTTGCGCTTGGGCTTGTTTCGGGCTTTGTTGTTTTTTGGCGTGTTGCAAGCCTTGTCGAATATGGGTTTTTGGGTTTTGGCGCAGTACGGTAAAGACGCATGGGGGCATTTTGCTTTGCCAACGGGGGTCATCACGCAGGTGTTGACGGGCAGTAAAACCGTCGGTGTGGATGTGTTGATTGATAATTTACTGCTATTTGTAGTGTGTTTTGAAAACATCACGGGCGGCATGGGGACGGCGGCTTTTGTGGCTTTGCTCATGGGTTTGTCGAGCAGCAGCCACAGTTTGGTGCATTATGCGTTGTTGTCGGCCTTTGCGACGATTGGGCGAATTTATGTCGGGCCGATTTCGGGCGTGCTGTCCGAAACCATTGGTTGGCCGAACTTCTTTATTTTTGCCACGATTATGGCGATTCCAGGGTTGTGGTTGTTGTTGCGCATGCGTCAGCGGGTGTTGGCGTTGGCATAAAAAAAGGGTCGCTAGTAAGCGACCCGTTTTTTATGGATTACTCATCTGCTGAAAATTCAACTCAATCAACGCGCGACGTTTTTCGTAAGCACGTAAAAATGAGGGTTGTTGTGATTGGGTATACGCGATTTTTAGAGCATCACAGGCGAGCAGGTCAGTTATAAAGTAATCATTATTGTTGACCAAGTCAAGATTAAGCGGCCCTCGGCTGGTGTCATAGGCGACCACTTTAAACGGCTGGGTGGCCAGTAGTGTCGTGGCTAAGCGTTCTTGCAAAAATACCTTCATGCCTGCTTCGGGGCGGCCGCCATAATAGACCAGTTGGGACAAATTGCGGGCGTAGTCATCTGCGGCGGCTTCGGCTAGAGCATATAGTTTATCGGCCAATGCCAGCCACTGCCGCCAAAACGCGGGCTTGGCGACGATGTAGTTGGCAAAGGCGGTATTTTGCGAATGCGTGACCAGTTGTGTCAGGTCAATGTTGTATTGAGCGCGTTGAAAAAACTCGGTCGCTGCCGCCCACAAACCCTTGTGAAAAAACTCCCCTTGCTCAAACACATTGCGAAAAAACGCGGTGTGACTCCACACGGGCGAGATGACAAACGCATCGACATCAGGCTGATGGCGATTGTGGATGAACTCGCTGCACTGCTGCGCGGTTAGCCCCGTTTTGGCGGTGAACTTGGGAGAGAAAAAACCGTAATACGCGTGTTCCAGCAGAGTTTCGCGGTGCAAAAAATCACGGATGGCGGCAAACTCGTACCAGTCGGGGCGGCCGTGGCGGTTGTCCAGCGGGATGAAGCCTGCGTCCAGTTGCGTGCGGCTGTGCTCGTTGTAATAAATTTGGTGGATGTATAAGTCGGGCGTCATACGGTTGTGCGTTTGCGGGTGGGTTTGGCTTTGGGTTCAGTTTTTGTCTCGGTTTCGGGCTGAACCTGTGCTTGGGCGATGTGGTTGAATTGCTGCTGCAAACCTTGCCACCATGCCTGCGCCATTTGTTCAAAGGCGGCGGGCGCGTCGGGGTTGGCGGGCGGCGTTTCCAGCGCGCTTTGCGAGAGTTTTTGCCATTCGGCCAAGGCATGCAACGTTTGTTTTTGTACCTGCAACTGCTGCACGGAGGCGTTGACCATTTGCAGATTCATGTTGAGCCACTGCGAGACCGATTCGAGTTGCTTGATGCGCTCGTCAATCGCTTCAAGATTGGTGGCCGCATCGTTGAGCAACGGGTTGACCAGCGGCACGCCCGCAAACATCGGCGGTGTATCGCCTGCAGCGGCTTGTGGTAAGTTGAACAGCTGAGTAAAGTTGGCAAACATGGCGTGCTCCAAAGTGAGTTGAGGCCTTATTCTAAACGTTTTTCACGCTAGATATTGGTATGATGAACACCGTATTTTGGGGGAGGCAAAATGACGCGGTGGGGCAAAGTCTGTCTGGGTGTGTTGCTGGCGCATGTGGCTTGGGGGCTGCACGAATGGCTGCACGCGCCGCATTGGCTTGTGGCCGATAAAGATGCAGTGCTGTGGGTTGAAACCGTGCGCGAGTCGTCTGCCCCTGCGCAAGTGGCTGAAGCGCTCACGCCCGCCCAACCTGTCGCCCTGCCCACGCCGAAACTCGCCCAAAAGCCGCCTAAGCCTTTAGGCATTGGCGAGGCCGAATCTGCAAAACCCGCCGCATCCGCGGCTTTGAAGCGCGGCGCACCGTTGGATGTGTCGATGGATGAAGCGGGGTTTGCGTGGACTTACTCAGTGTGGGATGCCAACCATGTGCGGGCGCAAGGGCAGGCGCGTTTGCTGGTGCAGCGCACGGGGGAGCGCTATCAAGCGGTGCTGTCGCTGACCTCAGCCTTGGCGCATTTCAACTGGACGTCGCGCGGCGTGGTGCGCCGCCAAACTTTGGCCAGCGAGTCATTCAAATTCGGCGGGCGCACCAAGTTTCTCAATGCCGATAACCACGGGTTTGGCGGCACTTTTGCGGTGGATTACGCCGCTTGGCAAATCAGTTTTTCGCGCAGCGAGGGCAAGGTTTCTGCTTTGACCTACGACACGGTGTTTGACCCGTTGTCAGCCTTATTGTATGTTCAGGCCGCGCTGCACAGCAAAAAAGGCCGCGTGCCGAATGTGACCGTGCCGATGGCTTTGGCGCACGTTGTGACGCCCAAATCCATTCAACTGGGGGCGGCGCAGGCGGTGACGGTTGGTGAGCGGCATTTTGCGCAAGCCGTGCCTGTGCGCATGGTCATGCCTGAAGCGGGGATTGACAGTTTGACCGCGTGGCTCGCGCCTGAAGTCGATTATCGGCCTGTGCGCATTGAGATTGCTTTTGCGCCAGGCAAAGTCAGTTTAGAGGCCGAGTGAGTTTAAATTTCGCCATTGAGGGCTTGCGCGGCGTGCAGCGTGTCTGACGGGCTGCCGACAAAGGTCAAAACGTCGTGCTCGACAATCACAGGGTTGCCCGTCAAGTCCAAAACCTCACCGCCACGTGCCACTTGGTGCAAACTCACCCGCCACGCGGCCAGCGGCAAGGTGTCGATGGTTTGGTTGACCCACAAACTGTCGTCGCGCAACACCACTGCGTCGGTGTGTTCGGTGGGCAACGGCGATGGTTCAGGTTCATCTATGTCTTCAAAATGATGGCGCAGCAAATCGTAGCGCGTGCGCCGTTGTCGCGCAATGAAGGTGAGCACGTCGGGTGCCGCCACGCCTGCGCTGAGCAGGGTTTGCGAGGCGAGCACCAAACTGCCCTCTAAAATTTCGGGCACAACCGCGACCGCACCTGCTTGTTGGAGTTGCTCTAAATACGCGTCGTCCAAAGTGCGCACAATCACAGGCACAGTGGGCGCAATGCTTTTGGTGTGCTGCAAAATCTGCAAGGCCATGCGCGAGTTGGTGTGGGTGATGACCACGGCGCGGGCGCGTTGAATTCCCGCGGCAATCAACGTATCGGTGCGCGTGATGTCGCCATAAACCACGTCGTGGCCGTGTTGGCCGCCTTTTTGCACGCGCTCAGGGTCGTTGTCGATGCCGATATAAGTTAAATTTTGCTCGCGCAGCAAACGCGCCAAATCCGTGCCGCTGCGGCCAAAACCCGCGATGATGATGTGGTTGTGCGTTTCAATGCTGTGGCTGGCAATGTGCGTGAGTTGCAGCGATTGCAACAGCCACTCGCTGCTGGCGAGGCGGTAAACGATTTTGTCGCTGTACTGCAAAATAAACGGGGTCATGAACATCGACATCAACATGGCGGCCAGCACCCATTGCGCCACCGCGTCGGGCAGCAATTCGTGTTGTACGGTCAAGGTGAGCAGCACCAAGCCAAACTCGCCCGCGGGGGCGAGCGCCAAAGCGGTGCGGATGGCATTGCCCGCCGTTTGCCCAAACGCGCGGGTGAGCGCGGCAATGATGAGCAGTTTAATCAGCAGCAAAAACACCAATGTGCCCAATACCCACGGCCACTCGTGGTAAATCAGCGGAAAGTTCAGCTGCATGCCCATGGTGACGAAGAAAAAACCGAGCAAAATATCTTTGAACGGCAAAATGTCTTCTTCCACCTGTAATTTGAACTCGGTTTCTGAAATCAGCATCCCCGCAATAAACGCGCCGAGTGCGAGCGACAAGCCCGCCGCCTCGGTCAACAGCGCAAAGCCCAACGTCATGAGCAACAAATTGAGCATGAACAACTCTTGCGAACGGCGACGCGCCACCAGCGTGAGCCACGCGTGCATCGGCTTTTGCCCCAAGCTGAGCAAAACCGTCAAAATCACGGCGGCTTTGAGCAAACCCATGCCAAGCAAAACCCACATGTTGCCGTCGTCTCGCGCCAGTGCGGGAATTGCAATCAGAAGCGGCACAATCGCCAAATCTTGAAACAACAACATGCCAAAAATCGTGCGCCCGTGCGGCGCATCGAGTTCGAGTTTTTCGGTCAAAATTTTCAGCACAATCGCGGTTGAACTCATCGCCAACGCGCCGCCCAAAGCCAGCCAACTGGGCGCGGACAAGTGCAAACCGCTGGGCAAAAGCGGGTTAATCGCCAAACCCAGCAGCACGCAGGCGAGCATGGTCAGGGCGACTTGCGCCCCGCCCAAGCCCAAAACCACGCGGCGCATGCGATTGAGTTTGGGTAAGGAAAACTCCAGCCCGATGCTGAACATGAGAAAGACAATGCCAAATTCCGCCAGATGGGTGGCAGTTTCAGATGAGGGCAAAAGCGCGAAAGCGTGCGGCCCGATGAGCACGCCGACCGACAAATACCCCAAAATCGGGGGCAAATGCATGAGGCGAAACAAGACCACGGCCATTACCGCAATGGTCAATAAAACAACAATTAAAGAGAGTCCGCTCATAGGGGCTTGCGTTGTGTGGGGTGGATAAAACCGTTATACTGCTGGCTTATGATAGCAAAAAACCACCCTCCTTTGAGCGATCTTGAGATTTTGGCGCAGGCGCGTGACGTGTTGCGCATTGAAGCGCGTGCGTTGGACGCGCTCACCCATCAAGTGGGTGCGCCGTTCGTCGCCGCAGTGCGCCTGTTGCTCGCGTGCACGGGCCGTGTGGTGGTGTCGGGCATGGGCAAGTCTGGCCATATTGCCCGCAAAATTGCCGCCACCTTGGCCTCGACGGGCACGCCCGCGTTTTTTGTGCACCCCGCCGAGGCCAGCCACGGTGACTTGGGCATGATTATGCCCGAAGACGTGGTTTTGGCCTTGTCCAATTCGGGTAAATCCGACGAGTTGCTGGCGATTTTACCGATTGTGCAACGCTGCGGCACGCGCATCATCAGTATGACGGGCGACGAAGCCTCGCCCTTGGCGCAGCTTGCCGATGTGCATGTGTTGGTTCAAGTCGCGCAAGAGGCCTGTCCGCTTAATCTTGCGCCCACCGCCAGCACCACTGCTGCGCTGGCGTTGGGCGACGCGCTTGCGGTGGCTTTGCTCAAAGTGCGCGGGTTTGACGAGCACGACTTCGCTCGCTCGCACCCTGGTGGCGCGATTGGCAAAAAATTGCTCACCGATGTGGCGCACGTCATGCGCACGGGCGACGATGTGCCGCAGGTGGCCAGCGGCACGCCGTTGACCGTCGCCTTGGTTGAAATGAGTAAAAAACGCATGGGCATGGTTGCGGTGGTTGATGCGGCGCAGCGCGTGCTGGGTATGTTGACCGATGGCGATGTGCGCCGTTTGTTTGAAAAAAATCACGATGTGCGCATGCTGTCGATTGACGAAGTGATGAGCCGCGCACCGCGCACGATTGCGCCCGATGTGTTGGCGGTCATGGCGGTCGATGTGCTGCAAACCCACCACATCAGCCAACTTTTGGTGGTTGACGAGAACCAAGTGCTCGTCGGCGCACTCAATATTCACGATTTATTCGCAGCACAGGTGATGTAATGGATGTCAATTTATACCAACCGCAGGTCATGCCCAGTGCCGAGGTTTTGGCGCGCGCCAGTCAAATTAAACTGTTGATTTTGGATGTCGATGGCGTGTTGACCACGGGTTACCTTGATTACGACGCGCAAGGCGAACGGGTCAAATCGTTTTATGTGCAAGATGGTTTGGGCTTGCAATTGTTGCGCCAGTGCGGCATTTTGCTGGGGATTATCAGCGGGCGCGATTCCAAAGTCACCGCCGCGCGGGCGCGGGATTTAAAAATCCACCATGTGCTGCAAGGTGCGCAGAACAAAGGCGCGGCTTTGGCGCAAATGCTGGACGCTGCGCAAGTGCGACCTGACGAGTGCGCGTACATGGGCGACGACGTGATTGACTTGCCGATTTTGCGCCGTGTCGGTTTGGCGTGCAGCGTGCCCAACGGGCATTTTTTGGCGCAAAACGCTGCGCATTGGGTCAGCACGCAAGGCGGCGGCGCGGGCGCGGTGCGTGAGTTGAGCGAAATGATTTTGTTCGCGCAAAACCGCTTGGCCGATGCCTACCGCGCTTATTTGTACGATGAGGCCACGACAGAATTGAAAGTGATGTAATGAGTAAACCCTCGGTTTTTTCGCGCTGGCGGTATTGGACGCGGTTTCATTTGCCTGCTTTGGTGTATGTGTCGCTCTTGTTGGCGGCAGCGGCGGGTAGTTATTGGTGGATTAAGCAGGATAAGCCCAGCAAATCTGTGCCCGAAAAACACCCTGAGTTGGTGGATGCGTTTGCGCAAGGTTTGACCATCAATCGCACCAATAAAGACGGCAGTGTGGGCTATGTGTTGACCGCTCAAGATATCTTGCACTATGGCAGTCAAGATGGCACGGTTAAAACCGTAAGTTTGGTGGCTACCCCAGTCGGCCAGCCGCCCATGACCGCGGTGGCCAATGATGGTGAATGGTCTGATGAAAAGCACACCATCCGTTTGACAGGGCAAGTCAAGTTGACGCGCGCGGGCAGCGAAGAGGCTGATGAAATGGTCTTATTGACCGAAGGCTTGGATGTGGACTTGTACAATGGCTTGGCGCGTACAACTTTGCCCTTTAAACTCACGCAAGGCAAAAGCGAAATGACAGGCACTGGGTTTGAATACGACTACCAGCTGCGCAATTTGACGCTCAAGTCAACGGCCGCCGAGCGCATCAAAGCCGTGGTTTATGGACGAGAGATTAAGAAATAAAGGCAATTATGAAAAAATACATCGCGTGGCTTGCGGCTGCATTATGGCTCAGCAGTGTCGTTTGGGCTCAACAAAAGATGGATCGACGCTTGCCGTTTGTGGTTGAGGCCAACGAAGCCACTTATACCGACATCACGCAAACCACAGTGTTTAAAGGACGTGTGATTTTGACGCAAGGCAGCACGCGCATCGAAGCCGATCATGTTGAAACCATTGTTGACCCTGAAGGTTATCAATACGCTACGGCCACCATGAATGGTGCGGGATTGGTGCATTTCAAGCAAACACGCGCAGGCACGAACGAGATTTTGACCGCACAAGGGCAAAAATTGATTTATGACGGTCGGCAAAACTTAGTGGTTTTGTCGGGGCAGGCACAAATGAAACGCCTAACCCCCCAAGGTCGTTTGATTGACAAAATTGATGCCGATGAATTGGTGTACAACCAACTCACAGAAGTGTTTGAATCGCACAACAACCCCAATACCCATGAGCGGACGCGGGTCATCATCACACCCAAGACTCAGGCGAAATAATATGGATACTTCACATTTTCAATTGGGTGCTCAAAACCTCAAAAAACGCTATGGCGCAAGAACGGTCGTTAAAGATGTTTCTTTTTCTGTCAACAGTGGCGAAGTGGTTGGCTTGCTCGGCCCGAATGGTGCGGGCAAAACCACTTGCTTTTATATGGTGGTTGGTTTGGTGGGGGCGGATGCGGGCGAGATTACGCTCAATGGTCAAGCCGTTGGCCGCCTGCCCATGCACAAACGTGCTCGCTTAGGTTTGTCGTATTTACCGCAGGAAGCTTCGATTTTTCGCCAATTGACGGTTGAGGAAAACATCCGCGCCGTGCTCGAATTGCAGCGCGATGAGGCAGGGCGTAAATTGTCGCGCAAAGCCATCAACCACGAGCTGCATCAACTGGTGTCTGATTTACAAATCGGCCACATCGTGCACAGCCCCGCGCCATCGTTGTCGGGCGGTGAACGACGACGGGTCGAAATCGCCCGCACGCTGGCCACGCGGCCGCGCTTTGTTTTGCTTGACGAGCCATTTGCGGGCGTTGACCCAATTGCGGTGCTCGACATTCAAAACATCATTAAGTTTTTGGTCGCCCGCAACATTGGCGTGCTCATCACCGACCACAACGTGCGCGAAACGCTGGGCATTTGCGACCGCGCCTACATCATCAGCGACGGCCACGTGCTCGCCCACGGCAACGCCAGCGAAATCGTCAACAACGATGCTGTGCGCCGCGTGTATCTGGGCGAAGATTTTTCAATGTGATGCGCGTCTCCATCATCACCCCGACCAAAAACCGCGCGGCATTTTTGCCGCGCATTGCCGCGTGCGTGGCGCAGCAAACTGTCGACTGGGAGTGGCTGATTTTGGATGACAGCCCCGCGCCGAGCGATTTTTTGCAAGAGTTGAGCCAAGTGGACGCTCGCGTGCGCTACACGCACAGCGCCGAGCCCTTGTCGATTGGCGAGAAGCGCAACCGCTTAATCGCCGCCGCCACGGGCGAGGTCATCGCGCATTTTGACGACGACGATTACTACGCGCCGCAGTATTTGCGCAACATGACAGACCTTTTGGCGCAAGAACAGGCCGACATGGTTAAGTTGTCGGGGTTTTACTTATACGCGCCCGAAGTGCCATTCTTCGGCTACATGGATTTAAATGCCAAAACAGGGCTGCATTTTGAGCTCATCGGCAACCAAGTCCGCCCGATTGAGTTTCACTCTAAAATGCAAATCGGCGCGGATTTTATAGTGTTTTATGGCTTTTCATACGTGTATCGCAAAGCCATTTGCTCTGGCGCGTTTTTTGATGACATCGACCTGTGCGACGACGAGAGTTTTGCCAAACGCGTTTTGGCCAACGGCCACAAACTGATTGCCACCAACGACGCGACCCGCGACTGCCTGCACATCATTCACCCCAATTCCACCGCACGCTGTTTCTCAAAATACACCATGCCAGAGTTTTTGCTGCGCGAGTTATTTCCCCAATACCAACCTTAACGGAGTTTTTATGGACTTTTTTACCAGTATTCATTCGACTGCGGTTATCGCTTTTCACGACGAGCGGGTACACAACGCCGACTTCCCGCACGGCCCGCGCCTGCACAACGACGGCGGCGTGTGGCAATGGATTGAAAACAACCATTTCAACAACGCCTCACTCTGGGCCGAAGAAGACCTCGCCCGCCGCACCACCGTATCGAGCGACGAAATCGCACTCAACAAACGCCACATTGATGGCTTTAACCAAGCCCGTAACGATGCCACCGAACGGATTGACGAAGAAATTTTGGTCCGTCTGGGCACGCAAAACCCCGACGCACGCCTGCACTCTGAAACCGCAGGCGCCATGATTGACCGCATGTCGATTATGAGCCTCAAAATCAAAGCCATGCGCGCGCAAACCCAGCGCACCGACGTTGACGCGCAACACATCGCCAACTGCACCGCCAAACTGGCCGCCCTGCTTGAACAGCGCAGCGACCTTGGCGCGTGTTTGGATGGCCTGCTGGCTGACGTACAAGCAGGCCGTGCCTACTACAAAATCTATCGCCAGTTCAAAATGTACAACGACAAGACGTTGAATCCTGAGTTGGTTAAAGAAAGTAAGTGATGGGTGTGGGTTGGTGGTGAGCGCAGCGAACCCCAACAGTTGCAAGCAAAAACAATAACCGCCCAATGAATATGGGCGGTTATTGTTTCTTTAAGGTATGAACGTTGAGTTTTATTCAAGTTCTCTGATTTACTTTTTAACTATTGATATTACGGAAAAGTTATTTCCGTTCAATTTTTGCTGTCAAAATACATTGGTTTCCATGAAACTCTGCTGAATTCCAACCTAATTCTTTTGCTTTTTTTACGTACCAAGATTTAACTGATTCAACAACACGCTCTTTATCATCTTGTGTTTCTTGGATGTAATAACCAAGAACATCAGAGCTCTCAATAATAATTGATGGCTGGTTTACACTACGGTCATCTGGGCTTGGGAACGAACGGCGTCTTGGCATAATAATTCCTTTTGAGTCTGAGTAATGACATTGTATAAAAAATTGCGCATTTAACAATTGCGCATTCAAATTGTATCGCAATATTTGTATGGTATTAATTAAATATTGCTACTCGAAAAATGAATGATATGTCTTTGCAAGGCAATAGTGAATTGCCGTGCAAATCAACCATGTCATACAGGTATTTCAAACACCCGCATCACCTGCATATCAAAAGTTGTTGGGTTCGCTGCGCTCACCACCAATTTACAACCGCTTCTTCAACTCATACAACACCGCCAACGCCTCGCGCGGGCTGAGTTCGTCGGGGTTGATTTGCGCAAACTCGCTTAACAATGGATGCGGCGCGGGTTCGACTTCGAGCGCGGGTGCGCTGAATAGGTCAAACTGGGTGTGCTGGTTTTGTTGTGTTTCGAGTTGCGCCAAGTGTTTGCGGGCGGCGGTGATGACGGGGCGGGGCACGCCTGCGAGTTGGGCGACTTGTAGGCCGTAACTTTTACTGGCCGGCCCGTCTTGCACTTGGTGCAAAAACACAATCGCGTCGCGTTGCTCGACGGCGGATAAATGCACGTTTTTGACGTTGGGCAGGGTGTGCGCGAGTTGGGTGATTTCAAAATAATGGGTGGCGAACAAGGTCAAACTGCGTTGGGTTTGCAGCAAAGACTGCGCAATCGCCAAGGCCAGCGCGAGGCCGTCAAAGGTCGATGTGCCGCGGCCAATTTCGTCCATTAAAATCAAACTGTTGGGGGTGGCGTGCTGCAAAATCTGCGCGGCTTCGGTCATCTCGACCATGAAGGTTGAACGCCCGCCCGCGAGGTCGTCGGCCGCGCCGATGCGGGTGAAAATGCGGTCAATCGGGCCGATGCGCACGTGTTCTGCGGGGACAAAACTGCCGCAATAGGCGAGCAGGGCAATCAAGGCGACTTGGCGCATGAAGGTTGATTTACCGCCCATGTTCGGCCCCGTAATCACCCACAGCCGCTCGTCGCTGGACAAATGGCAGTCGTTGGCGATGAACGGCGTGACTTGTTGCTCAACCACGGCGTGGCGGCCTTTGTTGATGTGAATGCACGGCTGCGCGACCAATTCGGGGCAGTGCCAGTTGAGCGTGTAGGCGCGTTCTGACAAATTGGCGAGCACGTCGATTTGCGCAATCGCTTGCGCGACGCGTTGTAAATCGCGCACGTGTGCTTGCAAGGCGTTGAGCAGCGCGTCGTACAGCCATTTTTCGCGCGCCAAGGCGCGTTCTTTGGCCGACAGGGCTTTGTCTTCAAAGGCTTTGAGTTCGGGCGTGATGAAGCGTTCGGCGTTTTTCAGCGTTTGGCGGCGTTGATAATCGGTCGGCAGCGTGGCTTGCAGGGCTTGCGCGGCGGACATTTCGATGTAAAAGCCGTGCACGCGGTTGTATTCAACCTTGAGCGTTGCAATCCCTGTGCGCTCGCGTTCGCGGGCTTCGAGGGCGAGTAAAAATTCCCCGCTGTTGGTTTGTAAGCCGCGCAATTCATCGAGTTCCGCATCAAAACCATCGGCCATCACGCCGCCTTCGCGCACGACCACCGACGGCTCGGCTTGCAGGGCACGCTGCAAAAGGTCGGACAGTTCGGGCGGCGTGTGCAAATGCGTTTGCAATTCACGCAGCAAGTCGGACTGCGCGTGGCTCAAGGCTTGCGGCAGCAGCGGCAGTTGGGCGAGTGAATCGCGCAAGGCGGCGAGTTCGCGTGGGCGCACCGAGTTGAGCGCGATGCGGGTGCTGATGCGCTCAATGTCGCTGATGTCACGCAAAATTGGACGCAACGTCGCGTAAGTGCGCTCATGTTGCAGTTCAGTAATTGCGTTTTGCCGCGCCCGCACCACCGTCGCGTCGCGCAGCGGATGGTGCAGCCAGCGTTTGAGCAATCGCGCCCCCATGCTGGTTGCGGTTTGGTCGAGCAACGAAAACAAGGTTGGCGACTCTTGGCCGCGCAAAGTCTCAGAAATCTCAAGATTGCGCCGCGTCGTGGCATCTAGCGTGAGGAACTGCTCACTGCGCACCACGCGCAGGCGTTGCAAATGCTTGAGCACTTGGCCTTGCGTGTGCTGCGCGTAGGTTAATAATCCATTGATGGCGGCCAAGCCGACGCTCAGGTGCTCGGCATCAAGTTGGGTCAAGTGCTGCTCGTTCATTTGCGCGAGCAACGCGGCTTGGCCTTTGTCGCTGTTGAAATATTTGTCGGCCAGTGGCGAGACCAGCAGCGTGTCGCTGGCGTACTGCGCAGTGATTTTGTCGGAGGCGACCAACTCGGACGGGCGAATTTGCTCCAACCACGCGGCTAAGTCGCTCGCGGCGATTTCGGTCACATAAAAGTCGCCGCTGGCCATGTTGAGCCACGCCAAGCCGAGTTGTTTGGCCGTGCCGTGGCCGCGCTCGGCCAGTGCCAATAAATACGCGTCGGCTTTGTCGTTGAGCAAGGCCGCGTCCGAGACCGTGCCTGGGGTGAGCACGCGCATGACTTTGCGTTCAACGGGGCCTTTGGCCGTCGCCGCGTCGCCAATTTGTTCACAAATCGCCACCGATTGACCGAGTTTGAGCAACTTGGCCAAATATTGCTCCGCCGCGTGATACGGCACGCCCGCCATTTTAATCGGCTCGCCATTGCTTGAACCCCGCGCGGTCAAACTGATGCCCAGCAAACGCGAGGCCTGCACCGCATCATCAAAAAACAACTCGTAAAAATCGCCCATGCGGTAAAACAGCAAGGTCTGTGGATAATCGGCTTTGATGGTCAAATATTGCGCCATCATCGGCGTGTGTTTGGCGGTTGGGGTCATGGCGGGTGTGAAAAAAGAGTCAAAAAAAGGCGGGCTATGCCCACCCTTCGGTTTATGCGGGGTTTGCAGCGCCCACTTCTTTGAGCAGATGCGGCAAAATTTTGGGGGTGGCGGCGATGATGTTGCCGCTCATGAAGTCACCCTCGCCCGTCAAATCGGTGAGCAAGCCGCCCGCTTCTTTGACCAACAACGCACCTGCCGCGACATCCCACGTTTTGAGACCCACGCCAACGAAGCCGTCAAGGTAGCCCGCCGCGACATACGCCAAATCCAACGCCGCCGAACCCGTGCAGCGCAAGCCGCCCGATTCAAACCGCAATTGGGTTTGCAAGTCAATCAACGCGGGATTGGCGCGCAACTCACGCGCAGGAATCGCGCTGGACAACAACGCCTCGCCAAAGCGAATGCGGTTGGACACGCGAATGCGGCGGTTGTTGAGAAACGCGCCAGAGCCACGGGTGGCGGTGAATAAATCGTTAGAAACGGGGTTGTAAATCAAGGCGTGCTCGATTTTGCGATCGACCTCGAGCGCGATACAAATCGCAAAGTGCGGGTAACCGTGGATGAAGTTGGATGTGCCATCAATCGGGTCGACAATCCAACGGTGGTTGGCCGACTGCTCGCCCGTAAAGCCCGATTCTTCGCCCAAAAACGAGTGTTTGGGGTAAGCGGCCAGCAAAGTTTCGCGAATCACTTCTTCGGCGGCTTGGTCGATTTCGGTCACCAGTTCGTGCGTTGACTTGCGGCCGACTTTAACGTCGTCAAGGTTATGGCTGGCTTTGTTGATGAGCAAAGCAGCAGCGCGAGCGGCAGCAAATGCCGTGTTGAGCATCGGGGACATGGATTTTCCTTCATCGTTCGGTCGTCAAAATGAGCAAGGCGGCAAATGCCGCGCAACCTGCTCATTTTACTGGAGTTTGCGCGGTTTGGATAGCGTTTTAGCGCAACACCTCGTCAACCACAAGGCGGCCATTGACCACGCGCGACATCGTGACTGGGCCGTTTTGAATGTCGCCGTTTTTGTCAAAACGAATTCGCCCCGTGATGCCTTCAAAATCAACTTTTGGCATGGCCTTGGCAATCGCCTCACGCTCGGTCGATTGGGCGATTTTCATGGCCTCGACGATGGCGTAAACCGCATCGTAGGCAAACGGCGCGTAAATTTCTACTTCGCGGCCTGATTGTTGCGCAAAGTGCGTGCGAAACCATGCGCCGCGCGGGAGGTTGGCTAAAGGTGCGCCCGCTTGTGAGCAGACCATGCCCTTACCTGCTTTGCCTGCCAATTCGATAAACCTGTTGGTGCATACGCCATCACCGCCCAACAACTTGGCTTTTAAACCGAGTTGCTTCATTTGTTTGGCTAAAATTGCGCCCGTGTCGTCCATGCCGCCCCAAAAAATGTAATCGGCATTGGTTTTTTTGATTTGTGTCAAAACGCCTTTGAAATCGGTGGTTTTATCGGTTAATGGCTCTCGCACCGTCGTTTTAATCTGATTGTCGTCAAGTGCATCGGCGACATAATTGGCCAAGCCGTATCCATATTGCGTGCTGTCATCCAACACGGCTACTCGCTTGGCTTGTTTTTGTTGCATCCATTTGGCGAGCATTTTGCCTTGTTGAATATCAAATGCCACAAGGCGATAGGCGGTGCGATGCCCTTGTTGGGTGAGATTGGGGCGGCCTAATGTGTATTGAGGATTGGTCGATGAAGGGGAAACTTGCACCATGTTGTGTTTTGCGTAAATTTTATTGGCAGGAATCGACACGCCAGAGTTTAGGTGACCAACGACTGCCACCGCACCGCTATCAACAATTTTTTGAGCGACGGTTACACCTTGCCTTGCATCGCCCGCATCATCTTCGCCCACCAGTTCCAAGACGATTTTTTGCCCGTTGATCATCAAGCCTTTGGCATTAATATCATTCACCGCCAACTGTGCGCCGAGTTCGTTGTCTTGTCCTAAATAACCAATGCCGCCTGACGTGGGCGCACCGCTGCCGATTTTGACGATTTGCGTGGTCTGCGCTAAGGTCGTTGCGCTTAAAGTGCTTAAAATTAAGGTTAAGGCCAAGTGTTTGTGCATGATTCCTCCGTGGTTTGAATGGGTTTTACGTGCCGATTGTAGCCGAAAAACCGTGCTTTTCGGTACAATGGCGGCATGAAAATCGACCTTACTCCCTATCTTTCTCATATTCGTGTGGTCTTGGTGCGCACCAGCCACCCTGGCAACGTCGGCCAAGTCGCGCGTGCGATGGCCAACATGGGCTTGCGCGAGTTGTACATTACCTCGCCACGTTTTGCCGACATGTGCGCCCAGCCTGACGCGATTGCGCTGGCTTCGGGCGCGACCGACGTGCTGGAGCACGCGGTGATTGTGGACGATTTGGCGCAAGCTTTGAGTGGCGTGAACTGCGCGTATGCGTTCAGCGCACGCACGCGCGATCTTGCGCCGCCGCTGCGCAGTTCGGGCGAGGCGGCCGCTGAAGTGATGACTTTATTTGAGGCTGCGCTGGACAGCGGGCAGGCCGTGCCCAAAATTGCTTTTGTGTTTGGCGCGGAGCGCAGCGGTTTGGTGAATGATGAGGTGATGTTGTGCCAGCGGTTGTGCCAAATTGAGGCCAATCCGACGTACAACTCGCTCAACTTGGCGCAAGCGGTGCAGGTGATGACGTATTCGCTGCGCCAAGCGGCCTTGCATGGACACGCTGCGCCCGTGGCAGCCACGCCGTTGTTGGAGTCGGCAGACTTGAGCAAACTCAACGGCATGCTCGCGCATTGGGAGCAGATGTTGACGCAGTTGAATATGCTTGACCCAAACACGCCGACCGAAACCATGGCGCGGCTGCGGGCGTTGTTTGCGCGGACGCAGTTGAGTGATAATGAAGTGAATTTTTTGCGTGGCGTGGCCAGTGCGGTGCTGAAGAAGATGTGACAAAGGAGGGCGAGCCCTCCTTTGTTAATTTTTGTGACGAGACCAAAAAATCGTGGTCTTGGGGATTTGAGGCGTTTTTTCTAGCGCAGCCGCGGCGCGTTGTTGTTCTGCCAGCGCAGATTGCTCGCGGATTTTTGCCGCGTGCTCTTTGAGACTGAAAGATGGCTCGGAGGGGGTGGGTTTATTCATACGCACGAGGGGTCAATTAATCGGAGCAGCACAGGTGTAGATGAGTGTATTTTACGTATAAATACTTATTCTGTCTTGTGAGTTGTGCTTTTATGTTGTTTTTCTCATACATCCTGTGCCTTATTGGGACGACGACAGTGTTACAATCAAGCCACTTTAATCTGTTGTTTAATTGAAACTGTAGGTAACGTTACATGATGTTGTTCAATCGCTGTCTGTTTGCCGCTTTGCGCCGCCCTGTGGCTTGTGTTTTGCTGTTGCTCGCTGTGTGGGTTGGCAGTGCGCATGCGGCGATTGTGACGCAATATGCGACGATGACGCGCTTGAGTGATGGGGCTTATGCGGTCAATGCTGATTTTCGCTTCAGTCTGCCCAACCAATTGCAAGATGCGGTCAATCATGGCACGGCTTTGTATTTTACGGTGGACTATCAGTTGGCACGGCCGCGCTGGTACTGGACGGACGAAGCCGTGGTTTCCGCACAGCGTGAATATCGGATTTCGTACAACAGTTTGACCCAGCAATACCGTGTGGCGGTCGGCTCTGACCAGTATCGTTTCAATACGCTCAGTGAGTCGATTTTATTTGCTTCACGCTCTAGCCAATGGCGGGTTTTGGGCAGTTCGCAATACACTTCGGGCGAACAATATGAGGCGAGTGTGCGCATGATGCTCAATACGTCTAAATTGCCCCGCACCTATCAATTGAACTCGTTGACGCAGCAAGGTTGGGGCTTGTCTTCAGGCTGGTATCGATTCAGTTTCACGCCGCGTTAATATCATGAACAAATACCTCAAAGCGATTTTGGTCGGCACAATGCTGCTGGGTGCAGGTCTGCTGGTGGCTTTGACTTTAGCCACGCGCTCTAACAAGGGCTTTGAAAGTCAATATGGTACTTTATTGATGCTCAACATTGCCGTGATTGTGGTGATGATTGTGCTGTTGGTGGTGCTCGGTGGCTGGCTGTGGCATCGTTTTCGCAAGCAAGTGTTTGGTACGCGGTTGTTGATTCGTTTTGCGCTGTCGTTTGCTTTATTGGGGATTGTGCCCAGTGTGCTGTTGTTTGCCGTGTCGTCCACGTTTGTGGCGCGTACGATTGACTCGTGGTTCAACCTCAAGTTGGATGGGGCCTTACAGGCGGGGATTGGCTTTGGACGTGAAGGTTTGGCGCGGGTCAATGAGCAGGCGGTTGACCAGTTGGCGGCTTTGGTTGAGCGTGAGTCAGGGACTTTGGATGGTGCAGATGCGGCTTTGGTGAATGATTGGCTCAAACGCTATCGTTGGAAAACGGTAGCTGCATTGGACGGACAAGGTGGGCTGGTTTGGCAGTTCAATGCCAAAAATGCGGTGGTCGATGTGCCGCGCTTAACGCCCGAAATGAGCCAAGCGGCGCAAACGGGTTGGAGCGTGATAGAAGACGAGTCCGATACACA
This sequence comes from Formosimonas sp., assembly GCA_051650085.1. GTDB lineage: Bacteria > Pseudomonadota > Gammaproteobacteria > Burkholderiales > Burkholderiaceae > Hydromonas. The sequence goes on along the minus strand of JBOFII010000011.1, from coordinate 36,661 downwards.
AGACGAGTCTGATGCGGCGGTAGCGCCTAAAATCCACGCTCTTAAAGCCGTAGGTGGCCACGGCAAGGTGGCTTATCTTTACGTACAACGCGCCATGCCCGATGATTTCACCCAAAAAGTGGGCGCGATTCAAGCGGGGTTGCGCGATTATCAGGCCACCGAATCATCGCGCTCTAGTCTTAAAAATCTATATCGCGTCACATTGGGGATTGTTTTGCTGGTCACTTCGCTGGCCGCGGTGGCCGCGGCGTTTTTAATCGCCAATCGCATGATTCAACCGATTTTGTGGCTCGCGCAAGCCACGCGCATGGTGGCGCAAGGCCGCTATGAATTGGTGCCGCAGCGGGTTAAAGGCTCGGATGAGTTGATTCAGCTGGTCGATTCGTTTGGCGACATGGCGCAGCAATTGGATGTGACGCAAAGTTCGCTCAACGCTGCCAAAGCGTACTCAGAAGCGATTTTGCAAAACCTCTCTGCGGGTGTTTTGGTGTTTGATGGTGATTTGCGCTTGGAGTCGTACAACGCTTATGCCAACCGCATGTTTCACACGCAGCTAGAGCCCTACTTGGGGCGGCATATGCATGATATTGAACCGTTGAGCAGTATTTACGAGTCGATTCACAGCGCGATGGCACGTCCCAACAGCCAGCCGTGGCGCGTGCAAGAAAATATTACGTTCAATTTGGCGGGGCGCAGCGACGACTTGACCGTGTCGATTCAAGGCACACGCTTTGTGGCGCAAAATGGCCACGACAGTTATGTTCTGGTGTGTGATGATATTTCTGCAATTGTGTCGGCACAGCGCACCTTGGCATGGGGCGAAGTGGCGCGACGCTTGGCGCACGAAATCAAAAATCCGCTCACGCCGATTCAATTGTCGGCTGAACGTTTGCAGATGAAACTCAGTGACAAGTTGGACGACAACGACCAAAATTTGCTTGAGCGCAGCACGCGTACGATTGTCAATCAAGTGCAGGCTTTGCAAAACATGGTCAATGAATTTCGTGACTATGCGCGTGCGCCCGAAGTGGCCTTTGCCCCTGTTGATTTAAATGCACTGATTGAAGAGGTTTTGGTGCTGTACGAAAGTGGGCAAGGCACGCAATATCAGATTGTGCAGCGTTTAGAGGCCAACTTACCTGCGCTGGTGGCCGATGCGCAGCAGTTGCGCCAAGTGCTGCACAATTTATTTAAAAATGCTTTGGAAGCCGCGCCCGAAGGGTTTTTGCCTGAAATTGAAGTGAGTACAGTGTATGTGGCCGCAGAGTCGGCCGTGCGTTTGCGCGTGAAAGACAACGGCGCAGGATTTGCCCCAAAAGTGCTGGCACGCATGTTTGAGCCGTACAATACCAGCAAAGCCACTGGCACGGGATTGGGCTTGCCTGTGGTGAAAAAAATCATTGATGCGCATCATGCTAAAATCAGTGTGCAAAATCATTTTGAGAGCAATGACGAAAATAATGAGCATAATGAGATTTTAGGTGCACAAATTGATATACTGTTTTCTCATTTGGTTCAACACAAAGCAACAAACTAATCGTAGGTGATGCAATGGCAAATATTCTGGTCGTTGATGATGAAATGGGCATTCGTGAGCTGCTCTCGGAGATTTTATACGACGAGGGGCATGTGGTGATGCTGGCAGAAAATGCCGAGCAAGCGCGCCAAGCCCGCAATGCAGGTCGCCCTGACATGGTGTTGTTGGACATTTGGATGCCTGATACCGATGGCGTGACTTTGCTTAAAGAGTGGGCGCTCAATGGCCAACTCAACATGCCTGTGGTCATGATGAGCGGACACGCCAGTATCGAGACCGCGGTTGAGGCGACGCGCATTGGGGCTTTGGATTTTTTAGAAAAACCCATTACGCTGCAAAAGTTGCTGCACACCGTCAAACACGGGTTATTGAAATCGGCACGACCAAGTACTGCGGAAGCGGTGGCTTCTAAAGTTTCACCTGCCCCTGCACCTCATTTTGACAGCAATCCAGTGGTGGCAGAGCCTGTTGCACCCAGTGTTGGGGTGGTGTTGTCTCCTGCAGCCACTGAATTGGCCAACATCAATTTAGAAGCGACTTTGCGCGAGGCGCGTGATGTGTTTGAACGGATTTATTTCGATTACCACTTGCAACAAGAGTCCGCCAACATCACGCGCGTGGCCGAAAAAACGGGTTTGGAGCGCACGCATTTGTACCGCAAACTCAAACAGCTGAACATCGTGATTCAAAAATCCAATAAAAAATCCAGCGCGGTCGAATAACGCAAACGAATGGGCAGATCGCGTTTGATTTTATGGTTGCTCAAGCGGCGAGATTCGCGCATAAAGCTCCATTGCGTAGGCGTTACCTGTTGTTGTACTTCATCTTTGCTCATGCGTATTGGCATGGGTAAGCCTGTTTTTTGTGCCACGGCGCAAAACCAATCCCCCATTTTAATCGGCTGATCGTCGCACGCGTTGTACACTACCACGCCACGCGGTCGATTCAGAGCAGCGACACACATGTGCGCCAAATCATCCGCGTGAATGTGGTTACTGAAGGCATCTTCATCTGCATGCAAAATCGGCACGCCATCGCGCAAACGCTGCAATGGCAAACGTCCCGCAGCGTAAATGCCAGGGGCGCGTAAAATCGTTAGACTCAAACCCAATTCGTGCGCGAAATTTTGCCATTGTCGCTCCGCATTGACCCGCAGCACCGCACGCTCACTTTCTGGGTTTAACGGGCGGCTTTCGTCCACCCAAGCACCCGCACAGTCGCCATAAACGCCAGATGTGCTGATGTACACCACATGGCGAGGTGCGCCGCCATGCGCACGCCAATATTTCAACAAATTCATCAGGCGCATATCAGCCACACCATCCGCACGTGGCGGTACGGTATACAGCAATGCCGCCGCCTCGCGTGGCAAATAGGTAAAGTCAGGTGTGTCAAGGTCAAACTGCACCCGCATTGGGGCGGTAATCTCCCAATCGGTCAACGATGACAACGCCCGTTTGGCCACATCGCCCAAGCCCAAAATCAATAATTTTTTCATATCTGCATTTTAACGTAAATGTGCTAAAATGCCAGTTCTGAAATCGCAATAACACGGGGGCGACCTGGTTTCGACGTGGGTTACAAAGCGGATGAGGGCATGCCGAGGACTATTCACCTCGTAAATCCAATAGAAAAACTTAAACGCAAACAATAAAACGTTCGCATTAGCAGCTTAATCGCTCGCTAGCCGCCTCTCTGGGTTGTCTTTGGCTTAGATACTGGCGTCATTTACAAAGAATCGACTGCATTTGGGTGACTTAAATGTGGTTTAAACCTAAGGTCAATCGCGGGTGAAGCGCCAGCTGGGTTGGTGCAACTCTCGTTAAAGTAGAAACAACACCAGCTAAGCATGTAGAGCTCTTCGTAGAGGGCTTGCGGACGGGGGTTCGATTCCCCCCGCCTCCACCAATGATTAAAGCAAAGCCCCATAATATGTTGATATTACGGGGCTTTTGTTTTTTATTCTTTCAGTTTACCCAACAAAATCTCATTGACCTGCGCAGGATTGGCTTTGCCTTTGGAGGCTTTCATGATTTGGCCGACCAAAAAGCCAAAGCCTTTTTCTTTACCTGCGCGGTAGTCTTCGACGATTTGCGGGTTGGCGTTCATCACGTCAAGGACGATGGCTTCAATCGCGCCGCTGTCGGAGACTTGTTTCAGGCCGCGGGCCTCGATGATGGTGTCTACGTCAGATTCGCCCGCCCACAGCGCGGCAAAGACTTCTTTGGCCAGTTTGTTGGATAAGGTTTTGTCTTGCACGCGGCTGATGAGTTGAGCCAGTTGCGCCGCGCTGACGGGGCTGTTGGCGAATTCTAGCTCGTCTTTGTTGAGCGCGGCGGCCAAGTCGCTCATCATCCAGTTGGCAACCAGTTTGGCGTCGGGTTGCGCCATGGCGGCGATGGTCGCGTCAAAAAACGCGGCGTGCGCTTTGCTGGCGGTCATTTGTTCAGCGTCGTAGGCGGACAAGTCGTATTGCTCGACCAAGCGTTTTTGCAAGGCGGCGGGCAACTCAGGCATGCTGGTGCGCACGCGTTCGCGCCATTCGTCGGAGATGACCAGCGGCAATAAATCAGGGTCGGGGAAGTAGCGGTAGTCGTGCGCGTCTTCTTTGGTGCGCATGACGCGGGTTTGTCCTGAATTGGGGTCGAACAAGACCGTGGCTTGGGTGATGCGCCCGCCGTCTTCGAGGATGCGGATTTGCTCGCCAATCTCGTAGTTAATCGCGTCTTCTAAAAATTTAAACGAGTTGAGGTTTTTGATTTCGCGCCGCGTGCCCAGTTCGGTTTCGCCCACGCGACGCACCGAGACATTGGCGTCGCAGCGGAATGAGCCTTCGGCCATGTTGCCATCGCAAATGCCCAGCCAGACCACCAGCGCGTGCAGGGTTTTGGCGTAGGCGACGGCTTCTTTGGCGCTGTACATGACGGGTTCGGTGACGATTTCAAGTAGCGGCGTGCCTGCGCGGTTCAGGTCAATCCCGCTGGCGTGCTCAAACAACTCGTGATTGGACTTACCCGCGTCTTCTTCGAGGTGGGCGCGGGTCAATTGCACGGTTTTGCGGTACGGCGTTTTGTCGTTGACGTTGAACGAAATGCTGCCACCGACCACGACGGGCAGTTCAAATTGGCTGATTTGGTAGCCTTTGGGCAAATCGGGGTAAAAATAATTTTTACGGGCAAATACCGAGACCGGTGCGACGGTGGCGTCAATCGCCAAACCAAAAGCCATCGCTTTTTCGACCGCGCCACGGTTGAGCACAGGCAAAACACCGGGTAAGGCCAAGTCAATCGCGGCGGCTTGCGTGTTGGCGGCCGCGCCATAGGTGGTGCTTGAGCCTGAAAAAATTTTGGATGTGGTTGACAGTTGTGCGTGGGTTTCTAACCCGATGATGACTTCCCAGCTCATGGTAATCCTAGTTTATTTGTTGGTTAAGTTGTCGTTGCCCGCAGGTTTGCATGCGCCTGTTTTGGGTTCAAGCAAAACAGGCAAAATGCGGTCGTTTTGTGCGCAAATCTTTTTGCAACCGTACATGGCAACGGTGACGTGTCGTTCGTCTTTCCAGACATAAATGTGGCATTTTTTGTCCTTTTTGGACTGCAAATCAGCCTGTGGCTGGCTGGCCACTTGTGTGAAATTTTTCAACTCAAAACGGCACGCGCCCGCACGTGGGTTGGCGGTCCAATCCAGTGCGTTGACGATGTTGTCTTTGACCGAGATTTTAATTTGGTCGCGATAACCGTCAACGCTCTTTTGTTCGCAATTGCCCTCAATGCTCACCGTGCTGGGTTTAGCAGGTGGAGGTGGCATTGTTGTGGGTTTGCGGTTGACGCTGGCTGTGAGGCCACTTTGGCAAGCACTTAACAGCACACACAGCACGGCCAGTTTGAGTTTTTTCCACATATTATTGAGCCATTTCAGGGGTGCGCGTATGCCAATCGGTGTGCGACTGGTAGGCATGCGCCACTTGCAGCAAACGCGCTTCGTCAAAATAATTGCCGATGATTTGTAAGCCAATCGGCAAACCTTGTGCGTCAAACCCGCACGGCACGCTCATACCGGGTAAGCCCGCCAAGTTGAGCGACAGCGTGTAAATGTCGGCCAAATACATTTGTACGGGGTCGTCGGATTTTTCGCCCAACTGCCACGCGGTGGTTGGCGCAACCGGCCCCATAATCACGTCGCATTGCGCCAAAGCGTTTTGGTAATCAGTGGCAATCATGCGGCGCAAACGCTGGGCTTGCAGATAATACGCGTCGTAATAACCGTGTGAGAGCACATACGCGCCGACCAAAATCCGCCGTTTGACTTCCCAGCCAAAGCCCTGCGAACGGGTTTTGCGGTACATGTCTTCAAGGTCGGTGTAATCGGGGGCGCGGTAGCCGTAGCGCACGCCGTCAAAGCGCGACAAATTGCTCGACGCTTCAGCGGGCGCAATCACGTAATACGTCGGAATCGACAACTCGGTTTTGGGCAAACTCACTTCCACCAGCACCGCACCGAGTGTGACGTATTGATCCATCGCGGCCAAGGTGGCGGCTTTGACTTCGGCGTTTAAGCCTTCGCCATAAAACTCGCGCGGCACGCCGATTTTCAAGCCTTTGAGCGGCAAAGACTCGGTCGCTTCGTTGGAAAACGGTTGATTGAGCAAGCGGCCAAAATCTTCATCGGCCCGCTCAATCGAGGTTGAGTCTTTCTCGTCAAACCCCGCCATGGCACTGAGTAAAGTGGCGCAGTCTTGCGCCGAGCGTGCCATCGGCCCGCCTTGGTCGAGCGAGCTGGCGTAGGCAATCATGCCGTAGCGCGACACGCGCCCGTAAGTGGGCTTGATGCCCGTGATGCCCGTGAACGAAGCGGGCTGGCGAATCGAGCCGCCCGTGTCCGTGCCGATTGCGCCCAAACACAATCCCGCCGCCACCGCCGCCGCCGAGCCGCCCGATGAGCCACCAGGGACGAAATCGGTGTGCCACGGGTTTTTGGCCGCGCCGTAGTATGAGTTCTCGTTGGATGAACCCATCGCAAATTCATCCATATTGGCCTTGCCCACGCACACAGCACCCGCGCTGCGCAGTCGCGCCACCGCGCTCGCGTCAAACGGGCTTTTGTAGTCGGTCAAAATTTTCGAGCCTGCGGTGGTGACAAAATCGGTGGTGACAAACACGTCTTTGTACGCCATCGGAATGCCTGTTAAGGCTTGCATTTGACCACTGGCAATCGCCGCATCGGCCGTTTTTGCTTGGTTGAGCGTGGCTTGCGCATCCACGCCAATCATCGCGTTGAGGTGGTTGAGCGACTCAACGCGGCTTAAAAAATGTTCGGCGACTTCAACCGCCGAGACTTGCTTGCTCGCCAATTGGGCGCGTAATTCAGAGATGGATAAAGTATGCAGCATGTCAGTCAATCACTTTGGGGACTAAAAATAAATCGGCGTCTTGTTCGGGCGCGTTGGCCATGTTGGCGCGGCGGTTGTCGGCTTCGGTCACCGCGTCAGGGCGCAAGCGTTGCGCCATGTCGTGAATCAGGCCAATCGGGTGGTTGAGTGGCTCAACGCCCGTGGTGTCAATCGCGGCCATTTGGTCGACCAAGGCAAAAATATTGTTCAAGTGCGTGAGGGTCTGTGCCTCTTCGCTGGGCGCGAGTTCCAGTTGCGCCAACCGCGCCACTTTGCGTACGTCGTCTAGGGTAATGCTCATAAAAAACCTCGGTCATCAATCGTCTCGTGATTATAGCGCAAAGCCTGTGGGCGGCGATTTAAAAACGGCGGTGGTGTATGATGTGCGCAGTGGTGAGAATTGGATTGAAAGCCATTTTGGCAGCACACACGTCGGGACTCGCCCCGACAGGCGACCTCCTTTTGCCTTGATGCAAAAGGAGGCAAAAAATCAAGTCAAGCGTGGCGCAACCCGCTTGTGCTTCTCGGTTGGGTTAGATTGTCGCGCAACTCGCCGCTTTGCGGCTCAAACAGCGCGACTGCAAAATGAAAACAACCTGCGATGCGCAGCCGCCACGCATGACGGGTTGCGACAACAAAGAGATGGTTTGTTTTTAGAGGTTTTTATGAATTCAAAATTACGCAACATGATGCTCGGTGGCCTTTTCGGCATGCTGTTGTTGGCAGGGCTGACCACGCAGCCGTTGGCAGGTTCAACCTCGGTTGAGGCGCCTGCCGTTGACGCGGCGACGTTGCGCCAACACGTGCAGTTTTTGTCAAGTGACGTTTATCCGCGCAGTTTTGATTTTCCAGACAACTTAAACGCGGCGGCGGACTACATTAAACGCGATTTAAGCGCGGCGGGCGTGGCGGTGGACGAGCAAGCGGTTGAGGTGCAAGGCGAGCGGTATCGCAATTTGGTGGTGCGGTTTGGGCCTGCCAATGGCAAAGCGACCGTGCTCGGTGCGCATTATGATTCGCACGGCGACGCCGTGCGCGGCGAGCAGGCCTCAGAGCAAGGTTTTACGCTGAACACGCACACGCCAGGTGCGGACGACAACGCCAGCGGCGTGGCGGGTTTGCTGGAGTTGGCCAAGTTGTTGCAGCGCAATGCGCCGCCACGACCCGTTGAAATTGTGTTTTACACTTTGGAAGAGCCGCCATTTTTCCGCACCGAGCACATGGGCAGCGCGTGGCACGCGCGGCAGTTGGCGGCGCAAAAACGCGAGGTGGATTTGATGGTGTCGGTTGAAATGATTGGTTACTTCACCGATACGCCAAATTCACAAAGTTTTCCGTTGTCGATTATGAAAGCGGTCTATCCGAGCACGGGTGACTTTGTGGCTGTGGTCGGGCGATATGCCGACATCGGCGCGACGCGGCGGGTCAAAGCGGCTATGAGCGGCGTGGCGGGCTTGCCTGCGCGTTCGATTAACGCGCCCGCGTTTGTGATGGGCGTGGATTTTTCCGACCATTTGAATTACTGGGCGCAAGGCTATTCGGCGGTGATGGTGACCGATACGTCTTTTTACCGCAATCATCAATACCATTTGGCGGGCGACACACACGACAAGCTCAATTACCCGCGCATGGCGCAAGTGGTGCAAGGGCTTTATGCGTTGGCGCAACGTTGAACAAAGGCTGCGACGCACCGCGCGGCATTGGCCGCGTCGTTTTGCAGTAAAAAGTGCGCGGTGGGGTGGTGGCTGACGGTCATGTTGGGTTGCAAACGCAAGAGTTGGCGCAGCGCGTGGCGGCGCACCAAGCGGTCTTGCTCGGCGCATAAATATAATATCGGCATTCTCAACTGCGCAAACGCCGCGCGAACGTCCACGCGCAACACCGCGTCGCACCGCGCCCGCCACACGTGGCTGGGGGTTTGGCGCACGATTTCTTTGAATTGCGCGGCCAGTGGTGGCGGCAAACGCCCCATCACCAGTTCAAACGGCATATACGGTAACAGCGCCAACGGCACGCCGCGCAACACGCCAGCGGGCAAGGGCAGCGGCGAGCAGGCAAAGGTGGCGCACAAAATTAAACCGCGGCACCGTGCGCCCAATTGCCGCGCCAATTCAATCGCAATCGGCCCGCTGAAGGACTCACCGAGCAGTATCAGCGGTTCGTTGGGTGGCAATTGACGGGCGGCCAGCGCGGTCAACTCGTGGTAGTTCAGAGCTTGGTCGGTGGGGTAAGTGATGCTGTGGGTGCGCACGCCGCGCAGTTGCGCTAAAAATGGCGCGAATAATTCGCCTGTGCCGTCCATTCCTGGGAGCAGCACCAGCGTGCTCATGGCTGCTGCGCCAAATCAATCAGCATCACGCCGTCGTCGGCATCGACTTGTTCGATGTTGTAAACAATCTTGTGGGTGGCGAGGTAATCGTAAAACCGCTGCATTTTGTGTTTGAACTTGACCACGTCATCGACCACGATGAGCGCGTCAGGCGCGGCCAATTTGCGGGCGCGGACGAAAAAATCCAGCGTGACGGCTTTGTGGGCGTCGATGAAGATAAAATCAAACGGTTCGCGCGGCAAAGTCGGCAAAACCTCCAGCGCGTGGCCAAGGTGCGCCGCAATGTCCGCCGCCGCGCCCGTGACCGCAAAATGATGGCTGGCTTCTTCAAACGGCGGGCGTGAAATGTCCATTGTCGTGATGTGTGCTTCCCACGCGCGGGCGATTTGCCAAAAACGCAGGGTCGAGTAACCATTCGCGCAACCGATTTCGAGCAAGCGTTGCGGGCGACGGGTTTGGATGAGACCTTGCAAAAAGGCGGTGTTGGCGGGGCTGATGTTGGGGACGAGCCGCAATCGCCCCAGTGCATACAATTCGTTGAGGTAATGCTCCAGCGTGGCGGCGGTGAGGGTGGTTGGGCTGATTGCGGGTAGGCGGGCGATGATGTCGGTGAGCGTTAACTCAATAGCGTCAGCGTTGGCTGTCATGAATGGAACTCCAGCGGGGGGTCAGTTGTGCGTCAATGCCGTGGCCGTCCAGCACGCGGCCAACCGTGTGGTTGATGATGTCGTCCAGCGTTTGCGGCTGGTGGTAAAACGCGGGCACGGGTGGAAAAATCACCGCGCCCGCCTCGGTCGCTGCGGTCATATTGCGCAAATGAATCAGCGACAGCGGCGTTTCGCGCACCAATAAAGTCAAACGGCGGCGTTCTTTGAGCGTCACATCGGCGGCGCGGGCGATGAGGTTGTCCGAAAAACCATGCGCCACGGCGGCCAAGGTTTTCATCGAACACGGCGCGACAATCATGCCGTCGCAATCAAACGAGCCACTCGAAATCGACGCGCCAATGTTGCGGTACGCGTGCACCACATCGGCGCGGCCGCGCACCTCGTCTTTGCTCAAACCCAGTTCGTGCTCAATCGTCAACCAGCCTGCGTCCGAGACAATCAAGTGGCTTTCAACCTCAGGCAAACCGCGCAAAACATCGAGCAAACGCACGCCAAATACCGCGCCCGTCGCCCCCGAAATCGCCACAATCAAGCGTTTCATGCCGCCACCTTTTTGGCGGGCAAATTGCTGCGATACAACAAAAACGCTCCGCTAATGATGAGGCCGCAGCCTGCCAGCACGTTCCAGCCAATCGACTCAGACAAAATCACCCGCCCCCAAAAAATACCAAACAGTGGAATCAAAAACGTCACGCTCCCGACCATAACTGGCCCGATTTCTTCCAGTAAGCGGTAATACAACAAAAACGCCACGCCCGAACACATCACCCCCAAAATCAACCCGCTCAACAGCGCGGCAGGGCTGATGCTGCTCGGCAGGCCACCAACCATCGCCATTGGCAAAAGCAGCAACGCCCCAACTGCTTGCGACAGTGCGGCCAACGGCTGCGGCGCAATCCCTTGCGCGTATTTTTTGAGGTAAATCGCATTGAGCGCGTAGCAGGCACTGGCCAGCAAACAGGCCACAATTCCGCCCAGCAATGCCGCGCTCCACGCCACATCTGCGCTGGGGCTGGCGACAAATCCCACACCGACAATGCCCAAAGCCAAAGCCAGCATTTTTTGCGGTGTGATGCTATCGTTCATGAACAATGCGCCAAACACCGTCGCCCACAGCGGCACGGACGAGTTGAGCACCGCCGAATAACTGGCGGGAATCAATTTACCCGCCACCGCAAACAATGTGAACGGCAAAGCGCAGTTTAAAAAGCCCGCCACCGCATAATGCCGCCAGTGCTGTGCGTTGAGCGGCGTTTTGCGCAGCAGCAAATACACCCACAACACCAACGCACCAATCATCAGCCGCGATTGCGCCGTCCACAAAGCCCCCACTTCAGGCGCGAGTATGCGCATGAATAAAAACGACGCGCCCCAAATGGCGGCAAGGGCGACAAAGCGAGCGAGGGCGTTGGCGTTCATGTGAGCCTTGAATTAAGCGGTTTGCGCGTTTTTGACCAGCTCTTGTAACTCGCCGTTTTCAAACAACTCGCTCATGATGTCTGAACCGCCGATAAATTCGCCGTTGATGTACAACTGTGGAATGGTTGGCCACTGTGAAAAGTCTTTAATCCCTTGGCGGATTTCAGCGTCGTCCAACACGTTAACCGTCGCAATATTCGTCGCGCCGCAGGCCTTGAGCAACTGCACCGCCTTGCCCGAAAAGCCGCACTGCGGAAACTGCCCCGTGCCTTTCATAAACAAAACAATCGCGTGGTCGGTAATGGTTTTTTGGATGAATTCTTGTGTACTGCTCATGGTGTGCTCCGTGGTGAAATAAAAAGATGCCACATTATAGCCGAAAAGGGCGAGTTTAAAACTCGCCCCTACGTGGGATGGGTGCAATCAAAATTGCTCTGGACACACTATCTGTACGGGCGGGTTTCAAACCCGCCCCTACCCGCATCTCAAAACCGCTTATCCACCGTCACAAAACTACTCCACTTCTTAAACTCATACATTGCCAAATTGGATGTGTGTTTCGTATAACCCACCGTCAAACGCGGAATAAACCCATAAAAGTTCAGCTTGCGCCACGCCAGCGTCACCTGTGGCGACCACTCTTGGTCACGGCGCGTCCCGCCAAAAAACGGTGCTTCGCCATCATAACGGCTGCGCGTATAGCGCAACGCCACGTTGTAACTCACCCCAAAGCGCAAATCTTGCCCAAAGCCCAAGCGGCCTGACCACTCATTGCGCGACAAACTCTCATCGGTTGCACGGCGGTGGGTGTAATCCACGCCCGCCGACAGATTCATAGTTGGTTTTAAGGCGTAGTTTGCCCCGACTGAAACCGTTTGCGCATGGCCGTTCAACCGCGCATAGCTCGGATAGCGGTTGCGCACATAATCATAACTGCCGTTCACCGACCAGCGCGGCGACAGATAGCGCGAACCCGCCACCCGCACCCCTAAATTGCGCTCCGACACCTTGCGGTCGAGCACCCGCCCCGTGCCATACAGCCCCGCATAGATCGAACTCAAGCCATCGTTCCACACATAACCCGCATCCACACGGCCATCCTGCGCGTCATACGCATTCAAATTGTAATCTTTGCTGGACAACGACAAACCCACCCGCAACTTATGACGGTCGTGCAGCGTGAACAACTGACTCGCATCGACTGACGCCTGCCAACCGCGCGCCTTTTGCGGCATGCTCTCCGCGTTCTTCTTAAACGGCAAGCCCCAAATCGTTACATATTCTGCACTCGATGCATTGTTCACATTCGCGTCATACAAAGCACTCGCCCCCGCACTCACCGACCAGCTGCGTCGTTTCGCCAACTGCGCCAAACTTGCCTCCACCATCGAGCGCGTCGCTGGCGACAACTTTGTATCGGCCAAGGCCTGTTCAAAATGATAGGTCGCCGACTCATCCGCCCCGCTCATCATGAGTGTGGTCGCCAAATCCAAACGCACGCCTGTGTACTGCGGTGCATCGGCCAAAATCGAGCGAAAATCCTTAATCGCACTCGCCCACCGCCCGTGCGAGCGCGCCACCAAACCGCGTGCATAACGATAAATTGTCTCATCGCGCTTCGTGACTTTCTCGTAATACGGCAACGACTTCTCGACCGCCGCTAACTGCCCATTGATAATCATCTGCGTCAACACCTGCGTGAACAACTCAGGCTGCGAAACCAGCGCATCAATGCTTGTGCTTGAACTCTCAGCAGAAGCAGGCGCAGCAGCGGTCGGCGCAACCACAGCCGCAGGCAAACTAGCCTCAGGCTGCGGCAAAACCGTCGCCCGCTCCAACACACGCGGCGGTTGAGGATCAAAGGGTGGTGGCGTTTGGGCGTGAGCGTTAAATGTGATAACTAAGGGGAGTATGAAGAGTTTACGTGGCATAAAAGTCTGAAAAGTGGGTTGTGACAAACACCGTCATTACGGCTCTGAGCCGCAATCTCCCAATCAAGGGGATGCCGCACGCGAAAAACGCGCTAGGCGCGGCATGACGGCAAAATCAACAAAAACGCCCTCACTGAGATGAGGGCGTTTTTGCGAAATGCTCAAACGATTAACGTGCGCCGCCAAATGAGCCAGAGCCCAAGTATGCACCTGTTGAGTCGTTCATGCGCACCACGCCACCGATGAAACTGGCAGTAGAGCCAAAGGTGTTCCCTGTTACAGTACCCGTTCCATCTTTAAAAATACCATAACAAGGTGAGTTGCCCGTACATACAGCACCTGAAAACGCGCCAGTTGTAGCCCCGATTGGCATTAAGCCGAAAGTGATTGCACCTATACGGCCATCCTCCAGCACCATATTGCCATTAATTGTGCGATTGTATAAGTCAAGATAGGCATTAGAAGAGCCTGTGTACACCGTGCCATTGCTTGTGACGAAAGCGGATTTGCCGTTGTAAGCATAAGTTGTGGTTTGTTGTGGCAAAGATGCCGTCGGAGTACCCACTACAAATGCGCCGCCTTGGGCGTTATCTGTCGTTTTCCACACGCCATGACGCATGTCGCTGTAGGTTGTGCCGCCCAAAACCAATGTTTTTCCGCCGCTGGTTGTGGTGTTATAACCACCTGCACTGATGCCCGAAACGTTTTGGCTCGTGCCGTCAGGATACGTGATGCTGAATGTGGTTCCTGCCAATTTTGGCGTCGCTGCTGTTGATGCGGCCAAAGGCTCGTAAAACAGGCCTGCCGATGGAGTGGGAGTTGGAGTGGGAGTTGGAGTTGGAGTTGGAGTTGGTGTTGGTGTTGGTGTCGGAGTGGGAGTGGGAGTTGGTGTCGCCCCCGAACCGCCACCACCACTGCCGCAGGCGGTTAACAAGCTGATGATTAAGCCGCTGGCGGCTAATTTGCTGTTGATGCTCATGGTGCTCTCCTTGTGTTAAAAAAAGACTAAAGATAGGGTGGTTGAATTGTAATTCATTCCTAAAGTTTGTCAAGATAATTGTGTTGTTTGTGGTTCTTTTGAGTATTTTGTGTATTTTTATGGAGACTTATTTTATATGTCCCCTTTTTTAGGAAAAACTACATTTTTTATTTTTTTAATTAACCCGACCCCAATTAAAAAATTTGTGCTGCACGTCAAAACCTCGTATAGTTTTTAACATATCCCTGTACAACTGGAGTTACACACGATGAACACGCAGTCTAGTATTCAAGATTTACGCCAAGATGCCGCACAAAACGGCTTGTACAACCCTGAACACGAGCACGATGCCTGTGGGGTTGGGTTTGTGGCGCACATTAAAGGGCAAAAATCGCATGCGATTGTGCAGCAGGGGTTGTTGATTTTGCACAACCTAGACCACCGTGGCGCGGTCGGGGCGGATGCGTTGATGGGCGACGGGGCGGGGATTTTGTTGCAAATTCCCGACGCTTTGTATCGTGAAGAAATGGCACGGCAAGGCGTGATGTTGCCGCCTGCGGGTGAATATGGCGTGGGTATGGTGTTTTTACCGAAAGAGGAGGCTTCGCGGCTGGCCTGCCAGCAAGAGTTGGAGCGTACGGTTAAGGCCGAAGGTCAAGTGGTGCTGGGTTGGCGCGATGTGCCTGTGGATGCGCAGATGGCGATGTCGCCTGTGGTGCGTGCGACCGAGCCTGTGATTCGGCAGATTTTCATTGGCCGTGGCGCGGATGTGATGGTGACCGATGCGCTGGAGCGCAAGTTGTACGTGATTCGCAAAACCGCGTCGCATCGGATTCAGTCGCTCAAGTTGCAGCATGGCAAGGAGTATTTTGTGCCGTCGATGAGTGCGCGTACTGTGGTTTATAAGGGTTTGTTGTTGTGTGAGCAAGTCGGGCGATATTTTAAAGACTTGTCGGACAATCGCACCATTTCTTCGATTGCGCTGGTGCATCAACGCTTCTCGACCAACACGTTTCCCGCGTGGGAATTGGCGCACCCGTACCGCATGATTGCGCACAATGGCGAGATTAATACGGTGAAAGGCAATGTGAACTGGATTCGCGCCCGCCAAAAAGCGATTTCATCGGCGGTTTTGGGCGACGATTTGCACAAACTGTGGCCGCTGATTTACCCAGGGCAGTCCGACACCGCGTCATTTGACAATTGTCTTGAGTTGTTGGTGATGGCGGGTTATCCGCTGGCGCACGCCATGATGATGATGGTGCCTGAGGCGTGGGAGCAGCACGAGCAGATGGATGCGTCGCGTCGCGCATTTTACGAGTATCACGCCGCGCTGATGGAGCCGTGGGACGGCCCGGCTGCGTTGTGCTTCACCGACGGTCGCCAAATCGGCGCGACGCTCGACCGCAACGGCCTGCGCCCTGCGCGGTTTATTGTGACCGATGATGACTTGGTGGTTTTGGCTTCTGAGTCTGGGGTTTTGCCGATTCCTGATTCTAAAATCAAGCAAAAATGGCGTTTGCAACCTGGCAAAATGCTGCTGATTGACACCGAACAAGGCCGCATCATTAGCGATGAAGAAATCAAAAGTAGCCTCGCCAATGCGCGACCCTACAAAGAGTGGAACGCACGGCTGTCGCTCAAACTTGATCATGTTCTGACCCCAATTGAAGAGCGACCACTGCCCAAGTCGGAGTTGCTTGACCGCCAACAGGCGTTTGGCTACACGCAAGAGGACATCAAAACCATCATGCAGTCGATGGGCCAAGGCGGCGAAGAAGCCACGGGCTCGATGGGCAACGACACGCCGCTGGCGGTGCTGTCGTACAAACACAAATCGTTTTATCAATATTTCCGCCAACTGTTCGCGCAAGTGACCAACCCGCCGATTGATCCGATTCGCGAGCAAATGGTCATGTCGCTGGTCTCGTTCATCGGCCCCAAACCGAATTTACTCGACATCAACAACACCAATCCGCCGATGCGTTTGGAGGTCTCGCAGCCTGTGTTGAGTTACGACGAAATGGCGAAAATCCGCCACATCGAAAAATACACCAACGGCAAATTCAAAAGCCACACGCTGGACATGAAATACCCCGCCAAATGGGGTGCAAACGGCATTGAGGCGCAACTGGCCTCGCTGTGCGCACAGGCGGTCGATGCGGTTAAGGCGGGGCATAACATTTTGGTGCTCTCCGACCGTGGTGTGGACAAAGACATGATGCCGATTCCCGCCTTGCTCGCCACCTCGGCGATTCATCAGCATTTGGTTGCGGCAGGTTTGCGCACCTCGACGGGCTTGGTGGTCGAGACGGGCAGCGCACGTGAAGTACATCATTTTGCCTTGCTCGGCGGCTACGGCGCGGAAGCGGTGCATCCGTACCTTGCGTTTGCCACCTTGACCGACATGGTGCAGCGCGGCTTAATCACCGACAAACGCCCGAACGAAGCGATTGCGTATTTCATCAAAGCGGTCGGCAAAGGTTTGAACAAAGTCATGTCCAAAATGGGGATTAGCACCTACATGTCGTACACAGGCTCGCAGATTTTTGAAGCGGTCGGTTTGACTCAAGCCTTGGTGGACAAATACTTCAAAGGCACGCCCACGCAAATTGAAGGCATGGGCTTGTTTGAAGTCGCACAAGAAGCATTTTTGTTGCACACCCATGCGTTTGGCGGCAAACATGCGCTGCACGACCGCTTGGCGACGGGCGGCGAATACGCGTGGCGCGTGCGCGGCGAAGAGCACATGTGGACGCCTGACTCGATTGCCAAATTGCAGCACGCGACGCGACAAAACAACTACCAAACCTACAAAGAATACGCCCAACTGATTAACGACCAATCCAAGCGGCACATGACCTTTCGCGGCTTGTTTGAGTTCAAACTCAACCCGAAAAACGCGATTTCGATAGATGAAGTCGAACCCGCGACCGAGATTGTCAAACGCTTTGCCACAGGCGCGATGAGTTTAGGCTCTATCTCATCCGAGGCGCACGCCACGCTGGCGGTGGCCATGAACCGCATCGGCGGCAAGTCGAACACGGGTGAGGGCGGCGAAGACCCTGCGCGTTACCGCGCCGAGATGCAAAACGGCACGGCGGGGATTGTCGATGGGCAAACCATTGGTGACATCATCGGTCACAACCGCATTGTCGCGCCGATTATGCTCAAAAACGGCGACTCGCTGCGCTCTAAAATCAAGCAAGTCGCTTCAGGGCGGTTTGGCGTGAATGCCGAGTATTTATCGTCCGCCGACCAGATTCAAATCAAAATGGCGCAAGGCGCAAAACCAGGTGAGGGCGGTCAATTACCCGGTGGCAAAGTGTCGGAGTACATCGGCGCGTTGCGTTACTCGGTGCCTGGAGTGGGTTTGATTTCACCGCCGCCGCACCATGATATTTACTCGATTGAGGACTTGGCGCAACTGATTCATGACCTGAAAAATGTCAATCCCGCCGCGTCGATTTCGGTCAAATTGGTGGCCGAGACAGGCGTGGGCACGGTGGCCGCAGGTGTGGCCAAAGCCAAAGCCGACCACATTGTGATTGCAGGGCACGACGGCGGCACGGGTGCGTCGCCGATTGCCTCGATTAAGCATGCGGGTGCGCCGTGGGAACTCGGCTTGGCTGAAACCCAACAAACCTTGGTGCTCAACCGCCTGCGCTCGCGAGTGCGTGTGCAGGTCGATGGGCAGATTAAAACAGGGCGCGACGTGGTGATTGGCGCGTTGCTCGGTGCGGAAGAGTTCGGCTTTGCCACCGCGCCGCTCGTTGTGCAAGGCTGCATCATGATGCGCAAATGCCACCTCAACACCTGCCCCGTCGGCGTGGCGACGCAAGACCCTGTGTTGCGCGCGAAGTTCACAGGGCAGCCCGAACACGTCGTCAATTATTTCTTTTTCATCGCAGAAGAAGTGCGCGAACTCATGGCGCAAATGGGCGTGCGCACCTTTGATGAGTTGGTCGGCCGCGCCGATTGGCTTGACATGCGCCAAGGCATTTCGCATTGGAAAGCGCAAGGGTTGGATTTCTCCCGCGTGTTCCACCAAGTGCCCAACGCTGCTGGCGACACGTCTTATCAAACTTTGACGCAAGACCACGGTTTGAGCGGTGCGCTCGACCAGCAACTCATCGCGCAGTGCGAGCCTGCGTTGAGCGGCGGCAAGCCCGTATCGTTCATCCAAAACGTGCGCAACCTCAACCGCTCGGTGGGCGCAATGCTCTCAGGCCAAGTGGCGCGGCGTTACGGCCACGCGGGCTTGCCCGACGACACGATTCACATTCAGATGAATGGCACAGCGGGGCAAAGTTTTGGTGCGTTTTTGGCGCACGGCGTGACCTTTGATTTGGTCGGCGAGGGCAATGATTACGTCGGCAAAGGCTTGTCGGGTGGGCGGATTATTGTGCGGCCGAACAACTCATTCCGTGGCGCGGCGCACCGCAATATTATTGTCGGCAACACGGTTTTGTACGGCGCGATTGCAGGCGCGGCGTTTTTTAGCGGCGTGGCGGGCGAGCGTTTCGCGGTGCGCAACTCAGGCGCGGCGTGCGTGGTCGAAGGCACGGGCGACCATGGTTGCGAATACATGACGGGCGGCACGGTGGTTGTGCTTGGCGAGACTGGGCGCAACTTTGCGGCGGGCATGAGTGGCGGCGTGGCGTATGTGTATGACCCAGAAGAGGTGTTTAAAACACGTTGCAACACTGCAATGGTTGAGTTGTTGGCGGTGACCGACGAAGCCACGCAAGCGCAAAACGACGCGGTGTGGCACGCGATTAATGCCGACGCACAACCCGCCTCGGATGAAGCCAACCTTAAAACCATGATTGAGCAGCATTTCAAATTCACAGGCTCAGAGCGGGCGCGAGTGATTTTGGACGACTGGCATGCGGCACTTAAATTATTTGTCAAAGTCATGCCGACCGATTATCGCAAAGTCTTGGCCGAACGTGCCAAAACCGTCGATGCGGCGTAACCAAAGCGTCATTCCCGCGAATGCGGGAATCCAGTGGGGCGCGTAGCGCACCGTCGCTGCATGAGTATGTTACAAATACTGCGCATTTGACTGGATTCCCGCCTACGCGGGAATGACGGATATCACTGATTTTAAGGAGAAAATTATGGGCAAGATTACTGGTTTTTTAGAACAACCGCGCATCACGCCAACGTATGAAGCACCTGAATCGCGCATCAAGCACTACAAAGAGTTTGTTTACGCGCTCAACGACGCCGACGCGGGCAAGCAAGGTGCACGTTGCATGGATTGTGGCATTCCGTTTTGCCACAATGGCTGCCCGATTAACAACATCATCCCCGACTTCAATGACTTGGTCTATCAGCAAGACTGGCAAGCCGCGCTGGCGGTGCTGTCGCTGACCAACAACTTCCCAGAGTTTACAGGGCGGGTTTGTCCCGCGCCATGCGAAGCGGCGTGTACGCTCAACATCAACAACGACGCGGTGGGCATCAAATCCATTGAGCACGCCATCATCGACAAAGGCTGGGCGAATGGCTGGATTGCGCCGCAAGTCGCTGCGGTCAAAACAGGCAAAACCATTGCTGTGGTCGGCTCGGGCCCTGCGGGTTTGGCGTGCGCCCAACAACTGGCGCGCGCAGGCCACGACGTGACCGTGTTTGAAAAAAATTCACGCATTGGCGGCTTGTTGCGCTATGGGATTCCTGATTTTAAACTTGAAAAATGGCTCATCGACCGCCGCATGGGGCAAATGCAAGCCGAGGGCGTGACCTTTAAAACGGGCGTGACGATTGCCACCAGCGACTTTCCGCAAGGTTGCGCCAATGACGCACAAACCACCATCAGCGCGGCCGACCTGCAAGCGCAGTTTGACGCCGTGGTTTTGGCCGTCGGCTCAGAAACCCCGCGCGATTTACCTGTGGCGGGGCGCGAATTGAGCGGCGTGCATTTCGCGCTGGAATGGTTGATTCCCCAAAACAAAGCCACCGCAGGCGACGGCGACAACCCGATTAATGCCAAAGGCAAGCATGTTGTGGTCATCGGCGGTGGCGACACAGGCAGCGACTGCGTCGGCACCGCCAATCGCCACGGCGCGAAAAGCATCACCCAGTTTGAAGTCATGCCGCGCCCGCGCGAGCTTGAAGACAAATCCACCTCCTCGGTTTGGCCGTATTGGCCGATGAAAATGCGCACGTCCAGCAGCCACGATGAAGGCGCACAGCGCGATTGGGCCGTCAATACTCGCGCCATCGTCGGTAAAAACGGCAAAGTCGAAAAACTCCAATGCGTGCGGGTTGAGTTTGTGGGCGGCAAAATGACGGAAATCGCAGGCTCAGAGTTCGAGGTCAAAGCCGACTTGGTGCTGCTTGCGATGGGTTTTGTGCACCCCGCGCAGTCGGTGCTTGATGCGTTTGGCGTGCACAAAGACGCGCGCAACAACGCATCAGCCCTCACCGTCGGCGACACGGCGTATCAGACCAACGTCGATAAAGTCTTTGTCGCAGGTGATGTGCGCCGTGGGCAGTCGTTGGTGGTTTGGGCGATTAAAGAAGGCCGCCAAGCCGCGTATGAAGTCGATAAATACCTGATGGGCAGCAGCAATTTGGCGTGGTGATTAAAAAAGCTATGTTCCAGTTAATTGTTGAAAATTTTCGTCATGCCGCGCGTGACGCGGCATCTCCTAGAATAAGGAGATTGCGGCTCAAGGCCGCAATGACGGGCTTTATCAAAAACACCCTTAACTAACTGGAACATAGCCTTAAAAAAGAGACCCGCGGGTCTCTTTTTAGATGGTTTAGAAACTATGGCGCAGTCGAATGCCGTAGTCAAAACCTTTGGTGTCGCCTTTGCGATAAGCCACTTCGCTGTAAAGGCTGGTGCGTTTGCTGAATGCGTGCGCGTAGCCCAAACCCCAGTTGTGGGTTCGGCTGGATTCACCTTCTTCTTTTTCTTGAGTGTGGTTGTAGCGCAGCGAAATGTTGTCTCGTGGCGTGACGTCAACGCCTGCACGCGCTTCAAGCACATTGGTTTTGAGCCCATCTTCTTTATGGCTGGCGTATGAGGCAAAAAAGTTCATGATGTTGGGTTGATATGCCGCTGATACGCCCCATTCCTTGGCCTCTCCATCGCGTTGATATGCCGCAGCCACGCGGTAAGTGTCTGCTTCATAACCTGCATAAGCACCCCAACCGATTTTGCCGCCTTTTGCCGCTTCGGTCAAATCGGTGTCATAGCCATTTTTGGTGCTGACGTGCGCCCCTGCCATAAAGCCATTTTTTTCAAAATCATAAAACAAACTATTGGAAACCGTCTCCAACGAAGTGTAATTGGGATACTCCACAAAGCCATAGCCTTCGTCTTGCAAGTCATCCATCGCCGTGTCCATCGCGCTAGATGACACACCTACGCGGACGTGCCCAAAGCGGCCTTTTAAACCAACCGTAGATTCACGGTTGAAGCCAGATGACATTGAACCTGAGTCCAAAGCAATGTCCGCTTCAAGGTTGAACGTGGCCGCTAAACCATTGCCAAGGTCTTCAGAGCCTTTAAGGCCAATGTGGCTGTCGTGGCTGCTGTTTTGGGTCACTTTTTTGTGGGTGTGCCAATGCTCATAACCCACATCCAATTGGCCATACAACTGTACGCTAGTGGCCGCTTGAGCCGTGCTGCTCAATGCACCCACAACCGCTAAACTTAACAGGATTTTATTCATAGTGTCCTCAAAAAGGTTGAAAATCTAGAATTAGTAATTCTACTTAATTTGACTGCTTTCGGATGGATAACAACCGCTCTTCATGCGTTTTTTGCAGAAATGTTGCGTAAAAGATGCATAAATGGTGTGTTTTTGAGCGTTTGGGGTTAAAAGCAATTTCGTTCAATACACGCTTAAGCCATTTTTTTAAGATGAGGCTTTTTAGGGAGAACGTATGAACATCCAATTGTTTTTATCCATGAGCGCGTTTGCCTTGGCGGCATCCATCACGCCAGGGCCTGTGAATCTCGTGGCCTTGAGTTCTGGGGTGCAACATGGCTTTCGCGCCAGTTTGCGGCATGTGACGGGGGCGACGGTGGGGTTTACGCTGTTGTTGGTTGTGATTGGGCTGGGTGTGCATGAAATATTGACGCGTTATCCGCAATTGGTGGTGGGCTTGCGTTACTTTGGGGTGGCCTTTTTGTTGTATATGGCGGTGCAGTTGCTGCGCGATGCTGGGCAGATGGGGCGCGGCGGGGCGCAGAGCTTGCCGTCGTATTGGGCGGGTGCTTTGATGCAGTGGCTTAACCCGAAAGCATGGTTGGCTTCGGTGGCGGGGATGGGGGCGTATGCGGCCAACGGTGCTGTGGGCTTGGTGGTGCAGTTTGCGCTGCTTTATTTTGTGATTTGTTATGCGTCAATCGCGGCATGGGCGTATGCGGGCGGTTTTTTGAGTGCGTATGTGCATGAGCCGCGCCATGTGCGCAGGTTCAATCGCCTGATGGCCGTTTTGCTGTTGGCCAGTGCGGCGTATGTGCTGTGGGCGTAGTGGTGCGGTATTGTTCGGGCGTGGCGGCGGTGGCGCGTTTGAAGCGGCGTTGAAAATGCGCTTGGTCGGCAAAGCCCAACTGGTGCGCCACTTGGGCAATTGAGTCGCCTTGCTTGAGTTGCTTTTGCGCATGGTTGATGCGGCGATTGATGAGGTAAGCGTGTGGCGTCATGCCGTATTGCGTTTTGAAGGCGCGTACCAAATGAGCCGCGCTAAGATTGGCTGCGACGCACACATCGGTCAAACGCACAGGATTGGCGTATTGTGCATCTATGAACTCTGCGGCGCGGATGAGCTTGGCATTGTGGGGTTTGGGTGGCTCATGCGGCAAGGTGCGGTGCAGTAAGGTGAAAAAATCCACCAGCGCACGGCGTTTGACCGCGCTTGTTGTGTGCTCGTTGGACAGCGTTGCGTGCAGCGTCAGCAAGGCGGCTAACACGGTTTCGTCGTTGCTCATGCACGCATCAAAGGGCGTGGCAAAGCCCAAGTCGCGCAGCCACGCCATGTCTACGTACAACATGACATACGACCACGGTTGGTTGAGGAGCGGATTGCAGGCGTGCGCTTCATGCGGGTTCATCAACACCACCGTGCCAGCGGCAATCGTCTGCCTGGATTTGATATGCCAATAATCACAAGCCCCAGCGGTAATCGCGCCGATGGCAAACACATCATGGCTGTGCAACTCGTAACACACGGCTCGACCATCGGCCACCGTGCGCATTTCGACAAACGGTAAATCGGCTTGGCGCCAAAACACGCAAGCGGGGCGCGTCATGGCAGCAGCTCAATCACCGTGCCATCGGGTACCGCACGCCACAATTCATCCATGTCGGCATTGCTTACCGCCACGCAGCCGTTGGTCCAATCGGCTTTGATGCGGGCGGGGTCTAGGCCTTTGAACGTATTCCATAAACCATGCACCATCACGTCGCCGCCTGCCGAGTGGCCGTGTTGCTTGGCGTATTGCACGTCTTGTGCATTGGGGTAGTTGATGTGGAGTGACAAATACGCCAAGCTTTTGGGGTTGCGCCAGTCGAGCGTGTAAACGCCTTCGGGCGTGCGCCCGTCGCCTTCAAATTGTTTGTGACCGACGGGGTTAAAGCCCAAACTCACGGGATATTGTTTGAGCAAAACACCTTTTTGATAAACCGACAAGACTCGTTTGGCTTTGTGCACCACGACTTTGTCCACTTGCGCGTTGACGGGTAGTTTTTGAGTGGACAGCGGTTTGAGGTCGGCCAGCGTGGCGGCTACCACTGGCGGTGTCGCAGGTGGGGCAACTGCCTTTTGCGCGGTGCTCACGCGGCTGGCAAAAATACTTGCTGCGCCCATAATGAGGGCGAGGAGGGTGAGTTTATAGGCTGTTTTCATGATTTATCCGCAAATGCTGCAATTGGGGTTGCGCTCAAAGTTCAGCGTGCGCCACGTCATGCTGCGTGCGTCGAGCATGAGCAGGCGAGCGGTTAAAGGCTCACCGACGTGCGCCACAACCTTCAACGCCTCCGCCGCCTGCATGGCGCCAATAATGCCAACCAGCGGCGCAAACACGCCAAGGCTGGCGCATGGCTCGTTGGGCACGCCATGCTGCGGCGCAAACAAACAGGCGTAGCACGGCGCGTCGGCGTGGCGCGGGTCAAACACGCTGATTTGCCCGTCAAAACGAATTGCCGCGCCTGACACCAAAGGCTTACCCGCCGCCACGCAGGCTTGATTGACCGCGTGACGGGTGGTGAAATTATCCGAACAATCGAGCACCACATCGGCTGCGGGCGCGAGTTCGCGCAGCAGCGGCGCGTCGGCGCGTTGCGCGTGGGTGAGCACTTGAACTTCGGGGTTGAGCGCGTGCAGCATGGCGCGGGCGGAGTTGACTTTGCTTTGCCCCAAATGCGGCGTGGTGTGGATGATTTGCCGCTGCAAATTGGACAACTCAACCACGTCGTCGTCCACCAGCGAGATGCGCCCCACGCCGCTGGCCGCCAAATACATCGCCGCCGCCGAGCCCAAGCCGCCCGCGCCGATGATGAGTGCGTGCGCGTCAAGCCAAGCCTGTTGGCCGTGCAGGTCAATTTCGGGCAGTTGAATGTGGCGGGCGTAGCGCAGCAGTTGGTTGTCGTTCATTTGTCGGGTTTTGCGTGGTTGTGCGGCGCGAAGTGCGCTAAAATACGGCAATTTTGTTGTGCGGGTGATGCGTCAATTGTAGCATCCGTTATTCCCGCGCAGGCGGCATGACAGCGTTTATCCGCAAAAATGCTCTAGGAGACTTCTAAAAAATGACTTAAATAGAGTTTGCAGGCCAAAAACAATCCGTACCGTCATTCCCGCGTGCTTTTAGCGGGAATCCAGAGGGGCGCGAAGCGCACCTTTTGCCCTTGTTTGCAAAGGTCAATCAAACGCTTTGCGTTTGGCTGGATTCCCGCTAAACCCGTGCGGGAATGACGGGAGGTTTGTTGTTAATCCCGCTCTGTTTTGAAAAATACATTTTGAGAGGTCATCTCTATTTTACTTATCCAAACGGTTTTTTTATGCACATTCACATTCTCGGTATTTGCGGTACATTCATGGGCGGCATTGCCGCGATTGCCAAACAGGCGGGCCACACCGTCACGGGCTGCGACGCCAATGTTTATCCGCCGATGAGCACCCAGCTCGAAGCGCAAGGCATTGCGTTGATTAGCGGCTTTGATGCGGCGCAAACCGAGCTTAAACCTGATTTATACGTGATTGGCAACGTCGTTTCGCGTGGCAATCCGCTGATGGAAGCGATTTTAGACCAAGGTTTGCCATATATTTCGGGCCCGCAATGGCTGGGCGAAAACGTCTTGCGCGACAAATGGGTTTTGGCCGTGGCGGGCACGCATGGCAAAACCACCACATCGTCGATGCTGGCGTGGATTTTGCAAGATGCGGGGCTGAACCCTGGCTTTTTGATTGGCGGCGTGCCGAATAATTTTGGCATTTCGGCGCGGCTGACCGACGACCCGTTTTTTGTGATTGAAGCCGACGAATACGACACCGCGTTTTTTGACAAACGCAGTAAATTTGTGCACTACCGCCCGCGCACCGCGATTTTGAACAATCTTGAATTCGACCACGCCGATATTTTTGCCGACCTTGCCGCAATTCAAACCCAATTTCATCACCTCGTGCGCACCATTCCGAGCAACGGTTTGATTGTCTCTAACGCCCACGAAGCCGCACTGGACGACACTTTGCAGCGCGGCGCGTGGAGCGAAGTCGCGCGGTTTGGCGACGGCATGGGCGACTGGCAAATCGCCAACGTCGGCGACGACGACTCGTTCGATGTGCTGCACCAAGGCGAATTACAAGGCCGCGTGAACTGGAGCGTGACGGGCGAGCACAACCGCCTCAACGCACTGGCCGCCATCGCGGCTGCGCGGCACGTCGGGGTTGAGCCGCGCCACGCGATTGACGCATTTTCACGCTTTGAAATGGTCAAACGCCGCATGGAAATCAAAGGCGTGGCAGGCGGCGTCACGGTCTACGACGACTTCGCCCACCACCCAACCGCGATTGCCCTAACCGTCGCGGGTCTACGCAAACGCGTCGGCGCGGCGCGAATCTTGGCCGTGCTCGAACCGCGCTCCAACACCATGAAACTCGGCGTGATGAAGTCGCAACTGCCTGATTCACTGGTCAACGCCGACATGGTTTTTGGCTACGGCAGCGTCGAGTCGCTCGGCTGGGACTTGGGCGAATCACTCGCGCCACTGGGCGCAGTAGCGCAGGCGTTTAGCGACTTAGATGCGTTGGTTTTGGCAGTAAAAAATATCGCGCAAGCAGGCGACCATGTGCTGGTTATGAGCAATGGGGGGTTTGGTGGGGTGCATGATAAATTGCTTAAAGCGTTGGCGTAGTTTGCCGTAGCCTGCCTTGAGCCGCAGGCGAAACGCAGGTGTGACGCCGCCCGCTATTCGCTGCGCTCATGGCGGGTTACGTAGTCGCCCAGACCATGCGTCGCACTGGGCGATTCGCGAATCGCCCCTACGAGTTCACCATGCGAGAGAAAGGTTTTGAATGTTTTATATATTGTGAACTTTGTTTTTTGCTTTGGGGTATTGTCGGTGCTTTTTATGATTGTGGCTCTGTTGTCCAAAAGGCGATAACCTCTTGTGACAACTCCGTCAACCCATGCCCCACGCGAGCCTGCTGACACCGCTCATCCCCCATCGCAAATTCTCGGCAGGTGCTGGAGCGTTGTTCGTAAATTTGGCAGATGGATGAATGGCCGATTTCGCCTTGTAAGGCGACGCAGCGCACGGGTTTGCGTTCTGTGCCGCGCATGGCGACGTAGTGTGGGCTGATGGGGGTGGTGAGGGCTTCGGGGACGTGGCCTTGTGGGTGCGCGGTGGTTTGCGCCCAGTAAAATGAGACTCGATAAGTGGCGCAACACGCGCCGCAGGTGGTGCAGGGGTGGTTCATGGCAAAATGCGGTATTTTAAATCAATTTTTTCAATAGGAAAACTTCATGGCAACTCAAGTAAAACTCAAAAAAACTGTCGCAAAACGCAAACCCAAACTGCCCCATGAGGTATCTGAAGAGCATCAGTTTGAAGCGCAAGACTTGATTTTTGATGCATACGACTCCGACTCTTGGGATGAGTCCAAGGCTTTGGCACGCAAAGCCCTGCTCATTGACCCATGGTGTACCGATGCCTATGTGGTGCTTGCTGATTGTGTGTCGCAACTCACGTTGCAAATCAAATATCTTGAAAAAGGCATTGCTTTATTTGAAGAGCGTTATGGGGCTGCTTATTTTGAAGCCAATGCTGGGCATTTTTGGGGACTTTTGGAGACCCGCCCTTACATGCGGGCTTTGCATAGTTTATCGGTGCGTTACGGCATGAAATTGCGTTACGATGATGAGATTAAATTACAGGCGCGAATGCTTGAGTTGTGCCCGAATGATAATTTAGGCGTGCGTTACGATCTAGTCCCTAACTATATGATTCAAGGCCAATTCGACGAGGTGACCAAGCTATTCAATGCCTATCCTGACGATAATGCGTTCATGGCTTTTCATCAGTTGTTGGCTGAAATCATGCAGTCTTTTCCTTTGAACAAAATTAAGGCCACTTACAAAATAGCAGTTAAGCGCAACCCGCATTTAGCACCTTATTTGGCGGGGATTGAACCTTATAAATGGGTGGAAGTGGCGCATTACTCGTTGGGTAGCATTGAAGAGGCTCATATTTACGTACAAGAGTATATGAGTTTTTGGCGTAAAACCGAGGGTGCTCAAGAGCTGTTAAAACAATTGATTCAATCGGCTTGATGTGTAGAAAATTACTTAAAGGAAAATCAATGGACTTGTATGTGCTCTTTATTCTGATGGCGGTGTTGACGATTTTAAGTCCAGGTCCTGGCGTTTTGAAGTCGGTGACCAATTCACTTAATTATGGCTTTAAGTCGGCATTTGTCGGTGTGCTGGGTTTGTCGTGCGGGGTGTTTTGCGTGGCGAGCCTGTCGGCGACCAGTTTGGGGGCGGTTTTGGCGGCGTCACAGACGGCGTTTGATGTGCTCAAATACTGTGGCGCGGCGTATTTGATTTATATGGGCGTTAAAATGTGGCGTGCGCCTGCGGCAGGCGTGCAGTTTGAGGCGGCGGGGTCTGTCTCGCATCGGCGTTTGTTTATTGAGGGCATGATTTTTCAGTTGTCCAATCCAAAGGCGTTGGTGTTTTTCTTGTCGGTGTTTCCGCAGTTCATCGACCATTCGCGCCCGTACGTGGCGCAGTTTGTGCTGTTGGTGCTGACGTTTTGTGTGTTGTTGATTGTGATTCACGCGACGTATGCGTTTTTTGCGCACCGCGTGCAAGGCTTTTTGAAAACAGGGCGCGGTGGTCGCTTGATGAATCGAGTCGGCGGTACGGCGTTTATTGGGTTTGGCTTGATGTTGGCCAATGCTAAAAAAGGCACATGATGAAATTATTATACTTACACGGTTTTCGCTCCAGTCCAGATTCGCCCAAAGCGGTGGATATTGCCCAATACTGCAAAACGCGTGGCTTGCCCGAAGTGGTGATTCCGCAGCTGCCGATTTCGCCGAAAGACTCAATCAAATTGTGCGAAAAATTGATTCAAGAGCATGGCATTGATACCGTTTGCGGCTCGTCGCTGGGTGGGTTTTATGCCATGTATTTGGCTGAAAAATACCATTTGCGCTGTGCGACGATTAACCCTGCGATTACGCCGTGGGAAGAGCTCAAAAAAGCGCATTTGCAAACCCGCTACAACGTCGATGAAATCACCAAACTCGACGCGGTGCGTTATTTGGCCGAGTTGATGCATTATGAAGTTGAAGAACTCACCGATGTGTCGCGCTATTTGTTATTGGTGGCGATGGGTGACGAGGTGCTTAACCCGTGGCAAATGCGCGCGCATTTTAAGGGCGCACGACAAATCGTGGTTGAGGGCGGGGATCATACTTTGAATGGTTTTGGTGGGCAGTTGGAGACCATGATGGGTTTTTTAGAGGGACATACGGCATAAAAAAAGCACTGTATACAGTGCTGTCAAGATGGAGATTTCAACTCAACCGAGTTTGATGCTGGTTGGGTCAGCGGTTAAATAACCAACTGCTGCGCCATAACGGTCTTTGAAGTTGGCGCGAATCAATGGGTCAAGTGTGGCTTTGACTTTGTCGTGTAGGGGCGACTCCCAATCGCCCGCATGTTGAAAGTTGCTCATGATGTACGTCCAACCGTTGATTTCATCGACCGCATGCAAGCCCGTTGACTCCGCGCCTGCAGGCAAAGACATGATGCGCGAGAGTTGCTGGGTGTCCACGTTATACGCCCACAAAAAATTATTCACATGGTTGGCACTGTCTTCGCCGATGAATAAAGTGCGCATTTTTTCTGAAAACTTGATATTGTCAGGGTTGCCGACTTTGTTGGGGTTGGATAGGTTGCCCAATTCATCTGCGGCAATGTCTTCGCCCACCAGCAAGGCTTTGGTCAGAACGGGTACCCATTCACTTTTAATCGGTGCGCCTTTGTGGTCTTTTTGCCCGCCGCTTAATTTGTGTTGCAAAATTCCACCTGCTTTAAGGGGTTTGTCCAACGCAATGCCGCTGTGCGCATTCCAGCCTTTGCCGTTGAGCACCATTGAGTCCACCATGTTTTGAATCGCAGAGTAAGCGATTTTGTCTTTGATATTGACGGTTGTCCCTTCCATTTTGGTAAAACCCATGCTGCCGCCGACGAGGTAAGCGTAGCGGTGGGTTTCAAGGAATGCGGCGGCTTTTTCCATCCCTGGTTTGACCTTAATCCAATTGGCCACGCCGCTGATGAAGATTTTGCTGAAACTTGTATCCATCGGGTCGCTGGTTTTCACTTCCATGATGTCGCTGGGCTTTAATGTATCGGCCATATGTTTGATTTCATCGCTGCTGGCGTGCCCCAATTTAATCCAATTCAATTTTGCACCTGATGCGGCGGGGTCTATCGAAAAACCTGCGCCCATTTGAGCCACATACAAAGTGCCAGCGGATAGGTCTTTGGCGCGGTCGGCCACAAACATGAACAAACCGCTGTTGGTTGCGTCGTCACCCATCAGAGCGGTGCGCATGTCGGGCATGACTTGAATCAATTCATGAGACAGCCGACCCATGCAATAGTGTTTTTTGACGCTGCCCGTGCCATCGGGGTGGATGGTGACTTCTGGCAAATGCCCGTAGTGGTAAGGGTTGGCGCGGTTTTCGTCGCCATATAGGTTTTTGCTGAATGCTTTAAACTGCTTCATGCCTTTTGAATCGGGCGCAGCAAAAGCATCTGGCTCGTATTCTTCGCTAGACAAATGGGTTTTCCACGGTGATAAACTCGCGCCGCAGGTAATCCACAAACCATGAACGGCTGACATATCGACGTTGTGGTATTTCACCAAACGCAATTGGCCTGTGTCGGGGTTTTGATCCAGTGTCAAAATGGCAATCGGTGAGGGCAATGTGCCATAAATCGGCTCGCCCGCCAAGTTGCGCGTGGTGTATTCAAATTGAACGGCGGCAAAAACGGGGTTGCCTTTGACGCCTGCGACTTTAGCATTGGGCAATGACACCAGCGATGTGCCATCGGGCGCGTCTGAAAAGACCTGCCGTTCTTGGCCAGCCACCGAGCGGTCCAAAATGGGTTGATTGTGGATGTCCCAATAACCGCCCGCCAGTATTTTGCCGCCACGACCATCAGAAACCATGTCGCCTGTCACAAAAAACGGCTCGTGTTTGAGCGTGTATTCATGCGTGCGACCATCGCTCATGGTGATGTTGAGCCGTGAGCCGACCGTGATATTGGCCATTTGTTCAGGTTGATCCAACGTCGGAGCGGCCATGCTGGTAAAATACGACGCCACATAGCGTGCACCACGGGAGCTTTTGGCTTGTGCCGTTGTGCTGCTGAACAGCAATGCGCTTGCGCTGAGTGTGCCAAGCGGTAACAATGGCGCACCACCCAATAATTTAAGGAACGAGCGGCGGTTGATTGGCTTTTGCTGAATGGACATATTTTTTCCTGTGGAGGTAAGGTGTGCCCATCTTAGAGAAATTGAGTTACAAATTGATGACCTGTTTTTGTATTGGACGATTGAATGATGGCTAAAAAAATCGCATTGGTCGCGCACGACCACAAAAAAGCCGACTTGCTCACGTGGTGCGCGTACAATCGTGGCGCGTTGGCGGCGCACGAGTTTGTCGCCACGGGCACGACGGGCAAAATGATTCACGATGCGTTAGGCTTTGACGTGACGCGTTTTCAAAGCGGGCCGTTGGGCGGCGACCAGCAAATTGGGGCGCAGATTGTGATCAATCAAATCGACGTGCTCATCTTTTTTTGGGATCCGCTCGAACCTATGTCGCACGACCCCGACATCAAAGCCTTGTTGCGCTTGGCGGTGCTGTGGAATATTCCCACCGCGTGCAACGTGGCCACCGCCGATTTTCTCATCAGCAGCCCGCTGTTTGGCGGCGATTACAACCGCGTTATTCCTGATTTTACTTCTCACAACAACCGACTAGAACCATGACCGATACACTCAATCCTTTACTTGATTTTACTGATTTACCGCGCTGGCAAGACATCCAGCCCAGCCACGTGGCCGATGCCGTGGCGCAGACTTTAGCCACCGCGCAAGCCGCACTGCATGACGTGACGCAGATTGCGCCCAGTGATGCAACATGGGACAACGTGATGACCGCACTCAACGACGCAACCGAGCCGCTGAGCCGCGCATGGGGCGTGGTTCGTCATTGCCACCACGTGATTGATTCGCCCGAATGGCGCGATGCTTACAACACGCATCTTGAAGCCGTGACCGAATTTTGGACGCTGTTGGGGCAAAATGACGCACTTTTGGCGCATTTTAAATTATTCGCGCAAGCCCCGCGTTGGGACGCGCTTTCGCCGACCCGCCAACACATCATCACCAATGCGCTGCGTGACTTTCAGCTTTCTGGTGCGTTGCTCAACGACGCCGACAAAGCCGAGTTCGCGCAACTGAGCGCACGACTGGCCGCGCTGAAAGCCAAGTTTTCGGAAAACGTGCTCGACGCGACCAACGCCTACAGTTACATGGCCACGCGCGACGAGTTGGCGGGTGTGCCGCCCGATGTGCTTGAGGCGGCGCGAGTGGACGGCGGCGAGCAGTACAAAATTACACTGCAGTTCCCGTCGTATTTCCCCGTGCTGCAATACGCCGACAACCGCGCCTTGCGCGAGCGGATTTATCGCGCCAACGTCACCCGCGCGTCTGACTTGGGCGAGCCGAGGTTGGACAACACCGCCGTCATGCAAGAGATTTTGACCCTGCGCCAACGCAGCGCGGCACTGCTTGGTTTTGCGCATTACGCTGATGTGTCGCTGGCCAGCAAAATGGCCGAATCCGTCCCGCAAGTGACGGGCTTTTTGTACGACTTGGCGCACAAGGCTCGCCCTTCGGCTCTGATTGATATCGAAGAAGTGCGCGAATTTGCCCGCACGCAACTGGGCTTGGCGCCACTCGAAGCGTGGGATTTGACCTACGCAAGCGAAAAACTGCGCGAACAACGCTATGCGTTTTCGGAGCAAGAAGTCAAAGATTACTTCCCGCTGCCGCATGTGCTGAACGGCTTGTTTCATGTGGTTGAGCAACTGTTTGGTGTGCGCATGGTCGCGCATCCTGCGCAGGTTTGGCACAGCGACGTGCAGTATTTTGACCTGCAAAAAAGCGGGCGCAGCGTCGGCGGCGTGTATCTTGACCCATACGCGCGCAGCGGCAAAAACGGCGGCGCGTGGATGGATGAAGTCCGCTCACGCAACCGCAACGGCCAAGTCACGCCCGTCGCGCTGATGGTGTGCAATTTCACCCCGCCTGCCCACGACGCGCCCGCCACCTTGAGTCACGACGACATCATCACGCTGTTTCACGAAATGGGCCACGCCTTGCATCATCTGCTCACCCAAGTGAACGACCCTGAAGTGGCGGGAATTCGCGGCGTGGAGTGGGACGCGGTTGAATTGCCCAGCCAGTTCATGGAGAATTTTTGCTGGGACTTTGACAATTTATCGCGCATGAGTGCGCACAAAACGTCGGGCGACGCTTTGCCGCGCGGTTTGTTTGACAAAATGCTCGCCGCTAAAAATTTCCAATCGGGCTTGCAAATGCTGCGCCAAGTTGAGTTTTCGCTGTATGACATCGTGCTGCACGCCACTTACAGCGCGGCTGATGGCGCGGCGATTCACCGCGTGCTGAACGAGATTCGCCACGAAATCTCCGTGGTGCAACCGCCTGAGTTCAACCGCTTTCAGCACAGTTTCAGCCATATTTTTGCAGGCGGTTACTCGGCGGGTTACTTCAGTTACAAATGGGCCGAAGTGCTGTCCAGCGACGTGTTTTCCAAGTTTGAAGCGGCGCAAAACCAAGGCGCACCGCTGCTCAATAGCGAACTGGGTGGACAATTGGCGCAAGAAATTTTTGCCGTGGGTGGTTCACGCCCTGCGATGGATTCGTTTAAAGCGTTTATGGGGCGCGAGCCAAGTGTAGACGCGCTGCTGCGGCACAGTGGATTGGCGTAGTTCAACGCCACAAACGCCCATGCGTGGGCGTTTGTGGGCATTAGGGTTTAGTGTTCGCTATCTTTTAAAATACTCGTCCCCTGCTCTTCCAATTGCTCAAACTGCCCTTGATGCACCGCCCACCATAACCCCCAAATTATCAAAAAAACCAGCATGATGCTTAAGGGGATGAGTAAAAATAAAATATCCATGATTAACCTAAATTGGGCGTGGGGCGCAAAATGCGCAGGGCGTTGCCGACCACGATGAGCGAACTGACGGCCATGCCGATGCTGGCAATCAGCGGGGTGACGTGGCCTGTGGCGGCCAGCGGAATGGCGACGAGATTATACACCACGGCCCAGCCGAGGTTTTGCCGCATGAGGCGGCGGGTGCGTTGGGCGATGGTGTGGGCGGCGTAAATGTCGGCCAAGTCGCCCGATTGCACCACCATGTCGGCCTGCAACTGGGTGAGGCTACTGCCGTGGCCCATGGCGATGGCGACATCGGCCTGTTGCAGCACCGCCGCGTCGTTCAGCCCGTCGCCTGTCATGGCAACCACTTTGCCGCGTTTTTGCAACTCTTGAATCAATTGCAATTTGCGCTCTGGCGTGGCGTTGGCGTGCGCGGTGGCGATGTTCAGTTGCGCAGCAAAATCTTGCACCACATCGGCTTTGTCACCGCTGATGAGCTGCACCTCGCAGTGTTCGCGCTGCAATTGCGCGACCAGCGGCGCGGCCAAGGCGCGGGTTTGGTCGCAGAGCACAAACCACGCCAAAAATTCACCCGCCTCGTTGCACAGCAGCGCGATGCTGCGCCCGTCGGTGTCGCTTGGGAATTCATCCGCCAAGAGGTCGCGCCCCGCGGCAAAACTGGGCTTGCCAACGCGATACACCTCACCCGCCAGTTGCCCTACCACGCCTTGACCGACCACGAGTTCGAGCGACTCGACCTCATCCATCCGCTCAGGCAAACCGCGCTCTTGCAGGGCTTTGCGCAGCGCAAGGGCAATGGGGTGGCGCGAGGCGGCCTCGAGCGTGGCGGCGATTTGCAACATGGCGTCGGGCGAATCGGCAAGGGTGTGCTGTAAGGTCTGCACGTCTTCGGTCAATGTGCCTGTTTTGTCAAACGCATACAGATTAACCCGCGCCAACTGCTCCAACGCCTCAGGCCGAATCAACAGCACATGCCGCCGCGCCAGTGCGCTCGACGCGGCGGTGAGCACGGTCGGTACCGCCAACGCCAACGCACACGGACAGGTGATGATGAGAATCGCCACCACAATCGGCACGATGCGCGAAGCATCATGCAGCCACCAATAGCCCGCCGCGCCCGCGCAAACCAGCAACAGAATGTACAAAAAATACCGCGCCGCCGTTTCGGCCAATTGGGCGATGGCGGGTTTGTGTAGCGCGGATTGCTGCGCCAACTGCTCAATCGCATCCAGTTGCGACGCACCGCGTGCCGCGGTGATTTGCGCGTAAATCGCTTGTTCAATATTCACCGAGCCTGCCAGCACCGCGTCGCCCACGGTTTTGTGAATCGGCAGCGACTCGCCTGTGAGCAAGGCTTGCGAGCAGGTGGTTGTGCCGTCCAGCACCCGCGCATCGGCAGGCACGGTCTCGCCACTGGCCACAAACACCACATCACCGACCGCCAATTCACTGGCGGGCAACAGCGCGGTTTGCTTGTCGGCGGGGTAGTTGGCCACTTTCTCGGCAAACAGCGTTTTGTGGCGCAAAACCGTATTCAAATAACCCGCCGCTCGATTCAACGCCTTAAACTGCACATACCGC
This sequence comes from Formosimonas sp., assembly GCA_051650085.1. GTDB lineage: Bacteria > Pseudomonadota > Gammaproteobacteria > Burkholderiales > Burkholderiaceae > Hydromonas. The sequence goes on along the minus strand of JBOFII010000011.1, from coordinate 1,070 downwards.
GCCCCAAGTAACAACGCCACAAACATAATGATGGAATCGTAATAAATCTCACCGCGCCCGCTCACCGTCGCATACACGCTGCTCACCAGCGCAATCACAATCGCCAACGTCACAGGCGTATCCATCCCCAAACGGCGCAACCGCCACTCCGCCCACGCCCCGCTAAAAATCGGCCGCGCACAAAACAGCACAATCGGCACGGTCAACGCAAAGTTCGCCCAACGCATCAAACTCGCCGTTCGCGCATCCATATCCCCCGCACCCGCAAAATAAAACGGATACATAAACATCATGCTCTGCATCAACACAAACCACGCCGTCAACAAACGAAACAACTCCGTGCGCAACTGCTTTTTCTCCTCCGCCGAGGTCTCGTTCGCCTGTTCAGGGTAAGCGTGATAACCGAGTTTTTCAATGCGCTCAATAATCTGCGCCACCGACACCACCTGCAAATCCACCGTCAAAAACGCACGGCGCAACGTGTAATTGGCCTGCACCCGCGCCACACCCGCCACCTGCGCCACATCGCGCTCAATCAAATCAGTACACGCCACACACGCCACGCCGCCAAGGCGCAGATGGATGTCGGTGGTGCGGGGGGAAAATTGGGACATAGGTAAACTCGTGAAATGCGGTTGTAATGTAAGAAAGGGCGACTGTGAGCCGCCCCTATATTATGCCACTACATACTGCGCCCTTTACTGCGCTCTTGGGTTTGGTTTTGCTGCAAACTCTGCCCTGCGCCTGACTCTGCGCCAGTGCCTGCTGCAAGTCAGTTTGCCGCATGTGCTCAAGACTTTGTTCGATGGGGGTTTGGCTGGCGGCTCTGCCGTCGAGGTGGGCGACGTTCCATTTGAAGTGCTCTTTTTGCCCAAAGTTCAACTGACCATCGGTTAAGTTGACCGTGGTGAGATGGGTCATGCCTTGCTGGTGCGCTACGCTGGCGACGGCATGGGCGGCGCGTTCAAAGTTGTCGTTCCACGTGTAGTTGTTGTCTTTCGCCCATTCCTTGAGCTGCTCGGTGGATTCTTTGATGAGGGTTTTGGCGGTGTTGGAGAGTTCGGCGGCGG
>JBOFII010000010.1:0-28133 GCA_051650085.1 Formosimonas sp. | reverse complement strand
TGGCAATATCTATGCCGATTCGTTTACAATTCATTTGGACTCTCCTCTCTACTGTTGCTGTAAGTGTTGCTACATACAGTTTGGCACATCACGATGCCGTTGGGTAGGTGTGGGGAGTCCATATCATTGGGAATGACGATGCGGGTTATTTTTGGCGTACGGACTCTGTTCATGTCAATTTTTAGAGGTTGCCCACAACCCAGTTCAGTGCGATAACTCTTCTGCTTGCAGCGTAAGTGTCCTCTGGTTTTTTGAGATTTTTCTGTTTTAAGCATGCTCCATGATTTATTCACGTTGACAAGTGAGCTATATACACTTAAAATTGGAATCAATTATATAATAGTGCACTAAAAATTTATAACGTGGTGTTTCTGCGTCAAAAACGAGGAATATTACAAGCCGATTTAACGTATAAATACAATTAATCATACACAGAAGGATGCAATGAAAATTAATTTAAGCAAATGCACAGTATTTATATTGACATCGAGTTTATATTCATTTGCGTGGGCATCAGAAAACCAATCTAAAACATATGAGCTTGATATGTTCTCATTAATATCATTTGGTTTAGCCATTGCAGCTCTAGTTCTTTCAATTTTCATGTCTTGGTTGTCTTGGCAGTTTTATGCCAAATCTACAGAAGCCGCTGATAAAACTAATGAAACTGTTGTTAAAATTGAAACCTTAGTAGCTGGTATTCAAACAAATATTACTGAAATTGTTCAGCGCGCTGTTGGCTATTGGATAAAAAGCGGAGGCGGAGACGGTCAAGTAAATCAAAGCAAGCAAGAAATTTATGAAAAAATTGACGCTCTTGAACAATCTATACAAACAGCTGGTACTGGAGACACTGCCAATTTGCTAAAAGAAGTTTCAGCTCTTAAAGGCCAGCTAGACGAATTAGGTCGAGGTATTAGAGAAAGCCAAATAAAAACTTTATTCCCTAATATTGAATCTGACGTACAAACAGTCAAGTCATCACAAGAAAACACAACTTCAGATTCAAACGAGCAATCTGGTATACTTCGCATTAATATTATGAGGCCAACAAAAATTGCAACAGGTAGCGTGAAATTTACTCCGAGTTTTAACCGTGCACCAACTATTACAACTACTTTAATTGACTCGCCGTATGATGATGAGTCATCGGAGATTTCTGCCAAACCAGGAACTCCAGGTCTAAGAGGTTGCAATGTTCATTTGAACAGCCAAACTCCCCTTAAAACGGGTGAATATGTGTTTGAGTTTTTGGCAAAAGCTCACTAACAAGTCGTTCCAGCAGCGCTACTTCGCGGCTGGGCAGTTTCAAACCGCGGTTTTATGGTTTACTGCGCAAAAGCGTTCCATAGAACCACAACTGAAGAACTGCCGTTGAACTTCGACATTAAGCGTCGAATGACAATACCCTCACTCGGCTTCGTACCAGAATCCTTTTATGAGAAGCAAGACATCGCCCTGATCCAGTTAAACGACGCGATTACACTATTAACGCAGCAACATTTTTTGCGACTCTGACACTTGCCGGTGCTGCTGAGGATATTCTCGGCAAGTTACAACAATCAAGGAAAGCACCGCCACTATCAAACGACTACGCGCTGAGCTCAAACGTTAACCCCTCCAAACCTTGAAATACTCATGGAACAAATAGTCAACTCTATCAAGGTACGTCCGTCACTGCAAAGTGAACTTGTCTTGTTTCATCAGATGGAAAAGGATGAAACGACTGCCAATTTCATCATGCCCTATTCTTACGAAGAACATCTTCAAAAATTTGACCAACCAGATGTGGTTTATTTAACGGTTGTCGAGCAGCAAAAAAATATTGGCTTCATCATCCTCGCTTTTGACCGTGACAATGCAAGTATTGAGTTTAGAAGAATTGTGATTTTTGACAAAGGTCGAGGTTTGGGTCTGCAAGCGATTTGCCTCATGGAAAAATACTGTCAAACGGTTCTAAAACGATTGCGAATTTGGCTGGATGTTTTTGAATACAATCAACGCGGTATTTATCTTTACGAAAAGTTGGGTTATCGACAATTCAAAAAAGAATCGTGCTCTTCGGGAACCTTATTGTTTTATGAGAAAACGCTTCAATGATGCTTGTTCTCGTCATATCCACTAGTCATAAACATGCCCCACACCAACCACATAAATCAGTTGGTCATCACGATAAATCAAGGGTAGGTGCGCACGCAGCATGGGGGCTACGCCATGTTTTTGATATGCATCTTTAAGCGACATGCGCGATTGATGGGGGTGCACGCGGAAACGCTCGCCGCCTTGGCGTGATTGCAATTTTAAGTGCTCTTGCGCAATCCATTGCTGTAGTTCTGGAGTTAAAAACCATCCATTGTGCGCTTGGGCGGCCACAATCCAATCTTGAAAACGCGCGATTTTCACGCCGTCGGCGTGTTGCCAGCACATGTGCTGATCCGCTCGTGCGTGGTTCAATTGTTTGATGAGTTCATTAAGTGCGGCGCGTGTCGGCATGCGGCAGCCTAGATGAGCCAACCACGTGCGCAGCACTATGGCTTGTTGCTCGTCAGAGTAGTTGTGTAAGCGTTTGAGTCGTGCCACCTCGCCAATTTCTGCGCGATGCGGCGCGTGGTGTTGCGCCAAAATCGTGTGCGCCCATGCGGTTTCTTGAGCGTGCTGTTGCTGTGCGGCATTCACTTGCGCCAAGACCGCTTGGCGTTGCGTTGCATTCATTTGCCGTACGCTTACGCGCACGCGGTTGCGGGCAAAACGCAAATCGTCGTTGGACGCGTCGTGGACATGCGCAATGGCATGTTCATGCACGTAATCAGCAATTTGCGCACGCGTCACATTCAGCCAAGGCCGTTGCCACGTCACGCCGTCGCGCGTCCAAACGGCGGGCATGGCCGACAAACCGCGTGCGCCCGCACCGCGTTGCTGTTGCAGTAGATAGGTTTCAATTTGGTCATCTTGGTGTTGCGCCAGCCAAACTTCTCGCACGCCGTGCGCCTGCGCCATTTCGTTTAGTGCTGCGTAACGCCCTTGCCGCGCCCAGTCTTCGATACTTTGCGCGTTGCGCCGCGTACGTGCGTCAAGCCGTCGGCTGTCAAACTCAATCTGCCGCGCGGCGCAAAATTGCGCCACATGCGCCAGCCACGCGTCGGCCTCGTTGGACAAATCGTGGTGGACATGGAAAACGTGCAACTGCGGCATTAACTGCCACGCCGCGTGCAGCAAGGCCATAGAGTCCAAACCACCGCTGACCGCAATCGCCACGCCGCGCACTCTGGGCAAAAGCCCATGCAAAAAAGCGGTGTGGCCACCGCTTTTTTGTGTGTTGTGCGTCGCATTATTTTTCGGCGAACTTACCATAATCCATCAACCGCTTCATGCGCAATTCAAGCAACTCAACCGTGGGCACGCTTTGCGCTTGCATCAGCGCGTCGGCTAAGCCACGTTTGAGGGCTTGCGCCGTGCCTTTGTAGTCGCGGTGTGCGCCGCCAATCGGCTCGTTGATGATTTTGTCAATCAAGCCCAGTTGTTTGATGCGCGGTGCGGTCAAGCCAAGGGCTTCGGCGGCGTCAGGTGCTTTGTCCGCACTTTTCCACAAAATCGAGGCGCAACCTTCGGGCGAAATCACCGAGTAGGTGGAGTATTGCATCATCATGACCGTGTCGGCCACGGCAATCGCCAACGCGCCGCCTGAGCCGCCCTCGCCGATAATCGTGGCGATAATCGGCGTGCGCAATTGGGCCATTTCAAATAAATTGCGCCCAATCGCTTCAGATTGACCGCGCTCTTCCGCGCCAATCCCTGGGTACGCACCAGGGGTGTCGATGAACGTGAACACAGGTAACTTGAATTTTTCAGCCACTTTCATCAAGCGCAACGCTTTGCGATAGCCCTCAGGGCGCGGCATACCGAAGTTACGCATGGCGCGTTCTTTAGTGTCGCGGCCTTTTTGGTGGCCAATTACCATGCAGGCTTGGCCGTCAAAACGCGCCAAACCGCCGACAATCGACAAGTCGTCCGCATAACTGCGATCGCCATGCAATTCGTGAAAATCGGTGAAAATTTCGTTGATGTAATCTTGGGTATAAGGGCGTTGCGGGTGGCGCGCCACTTGCGAGACTTGCCATGAGGTGAGTTTGCTGTAAATGTCGCGAGTTAAATCGTCGCTTTTTTTCTTGAGGCGTGTAATTTCTTCGGAAATATCGACGGCTGAATCGCTTTGTACTAAGCGCAGTTCCTCAATTTTGCCTTCTAATTCGGCTACTGACTGCTCAAAATCTAAAAATGTCGGTCGCACATTGGACTCCTGCGTTTGAATGATGGGGCATTATACTCAAACCTACCCCTATTGAATAGCGAACGATGGTGCGAAAATAAATTTCAATAAACAATCGGCTCAGGTGAAATCTGCACGCCAAATTGCGCATATACCGCACGCGCAATGGTGTGCGCCAAAGCCATGAGCTGTGTGCCTGTGCCATTGCCATAGTGCACCAAAACTAGAGCTTGCTTGGTGTACACACCAACTGCGCCGTCGCGATAACCCTTAAAACCCGCACGTTCAATCAGCCAACCCGCCGCCACTTTGACTTGGCCGTCAGGTTGCGGATAGGTCGGCAAGTCTGGGTATTGGGCTTTGAGTTGCGCGGCTTGCGCGGCATCCAGTAATGGATTTTTGAAAAAACTGCCCGCATTGCCCAGCTCGGCTGGGTTGGGCAGTTTGCTGGAGCGAATCTGGATAATCGCTTGCGCCACGTGTGCGGGCGTGAGCGGTGCATCGCCCGCAATCTGCGCCACTTTGGCCGCCACGTCGCCGTAGCCGATTTTGGCTTGCCATTGCCTTGGGTCTTTGAGCAGCTTAAAAAACACTTTGCTGATGACATAGCGCGGTTGAGTGTGTGCCGCGTCAATGAACTCGGTCTTAAAAATGCTGTGCCGATACGCAAATTGGCACTCAGCGTTGCTCAACCACGCCCATTTCTGGGTCAATCTATCCCACGCTTTGACTTTGTGCAACGTGTCTTTGACCTCAACGCCATACGCGCCGATGTTTTGCACAGGACACGCACCGACCGAACCAGGGATAAGCGCCAAGTTTTCTAAGCCCAGCCAACCGCGCTCAACACTGGTCATGACCCAGTCGTGCCAGACTTCACCCGCCTGTACACCAACCACCACGTGACTGGCGGTTTCTTCGTACACCGCTATCCCTTTGGTCCGCAAATGCACCACGGTGGCGTCAATGTCGCGGGTCAAAACCAAATTGCTGCCGCCGCCCAAGACAAAACAAGGCGCGTCACCGACTGATAAAAAATAATCAGACAACTGACGCGCCGAGGTAATCGCCAAGTACTCACGCGCCAACACCGAAAAACCCATGGTGTTGAACGCGGTTAAATCAACAGAATATTGCATTATTTGTAGTTGGCCACGCCGTCGGTGATTTCGACGTGCGCTTCATCCACGTCGCCCCAACCCACGATCTTGACCCATTTGCCTTTTTCAAGCGCTTTGTATTGTTCAAAGAAATGTTGCACATTGTCTTTGATGTATTGCGGCACATCGGCGATGCACTTGATGTCAGCCGTCATCGGGCAAACTTTATCAACGGGCACAACGATTAACTTGGCATCTTGGCCTTTTTCGTCATCCATTTTCAAAATCCCAACCGCGCGGCAACGCACCGCTGCACCTGCCATAATTGGAAATGGTGCCAAAACCAACGCGTCCACTGGGTCGCCGTCGCCCGCCAAAGTTTGTGGAATATAACCATAGCTCAACGGGTAACGCATGCCTGTGCCAATGAAGCGATCGACCCACAAAGTTTGCGTGTCTTTGTCCACTTCGTATTTCACAGGATCGCTTTGCGCGGGAATCTCGATGATGACGTTAAAATCGTTGGGAATATCTTTACCAGCGGGAATTGCTTCGTAACCCATGTTCAAATCCTTCAAAGTTGTGTTAAAAACCCGAACATTATAAAGGCATTTTGATTGACTATAAAATTTTATCGCCGCATAATGCACACTTCATTCACCTGCGGGTGCTTTTTGTGACATGCAAAAGGCTGAGAAATACCGCTAATCACCTGAACGGGGTAATGCCCGCGTAGGAAAGGACACCATATGACACATCCGTCAACTCAAAACCGCTCGATTGTTCAATTGTTTCGCTCCATCACCTTGCAAGAATGGGTGACTTGTGCCGTTTTAGCGGCCGCGTTGGGCGTGGGTTATTGGGCTTGGACTTTGGTACATGACTTGGCCAAACCCATGCTCAAGCCACTTGGACTCAAATATTTGCTATCAGGCTTATGGATTTTGGCTTCAATATTTTTGGCTGACTTGATTCGTAAACCAACCATTGCCCTGTTCGCGTCGATTGTGGCCGCAACCGTTGAAGGCATCATCACGCAATGGGGATTAAGTGCGATTATTTCGGGTTTAATTCAAGGTTTAGGGGCTGAATTAATCTTTTTGTTGTTCGCTTATCGCAATTGGTCGCTGGGGGTTTTGGCTTTAGCGGCCAGCGTTTCGGCGTTATTCAGTTACACCTACGATTTTTACGTCAAAGATTATGCGCAACTGTCCATGAGCTTTAACCTGATTCAAGTGAGTGCGTTTGTCGTTTCGGCAATCATTTTAGCCGCATGCCTGAGCCGTTATTTGTCGCACCGTTTGCTCAAAACGGGCTTGATTGATGTTTTTTTGATTGCCCGAAAACCCTGATGACGCTTTATCCTTTCAAATTTCACTACACCCGCAGCGATGCGGGTTTATCATTGAGTACACCGTTGCATATTGCCCCCAATCAGATCATTTGGCTGGTCGGCAACAGTGGTAGCGGCAAGTCCACTTTTTTACATTTACTCAAAGGTTTTTACCCCGAATTTTTAAGCGGCACTTTGCGCGGCAAGTCACCCGCGATTTTTCAAAATGCCGCCTACATGGCGCAAAACCCATTGGCGCAAATCGTACATGAGCGTGTGGGCGAGGAGTTTTTTTTCGCACAAGAAAATGCGCTGCACTCGGTCGAACAAATGAATGCCACCCGGACATGGTTGGCGCATTTTGGCCTTGCTGAACACGAGTTTGCGGCCAGCGCACAGTTGAGTCATGGTTTGGCACAGCGTACGCTGCTGGCTTCTATGTTGGCCTTTACCCCTGAGTTTTTGTTGTTTGATGAGCCCAGCGCATTTCTCAATCCGAGCATGCGCGAAGATTTGTACGTCACTTTGCGGCAACTCAAGGGGCAAGTTGGTATGTTGCTGATTGACCACCACGCCCACGCAGCGCAACTGGCCGACGTGTGTTGGCATGTCGCCGATGATGGCGTGATACGCGAAATCTCCGTGGCCGATTGGCAAACCATACAAGCGGCCGATGTGGCGCGTGAGTTAAACGCAACACAGCCTTTGGCCAGCATTGCGCATGTAAAGCAACACCTAGTATTGCGTGCCGATGATGTGCTGATTGGCTATCGCCACAAGCCCCTATTTCGCGCCCGTTTTGAGTTGCAATCAGGCGACTGCGCGGTGCTTACGGGCGACAATGGCGCGGGCAAATCGACTTTTTTCAATACACTAGCAGGGGTGCAAAAACCATTGAGCGGCGCAGTGCATTGCACATGCAACGGTCAAGCCGTCCAACCTACTCAACACATCGCTTATGTGTTTCAACACCCCGACAGCCATTTTTTCTTTGACTCCATAGTGCAAGAGCTCACCCAATTAGGCGTAACCGATGTAACGCAGACCTTGGCGCACATCGGTCTGTTGGGTCGCGCTGAGCACTCGCCACACCAACTGTCTGAAGGGCAAAAACGCCGCTTGACTTTGCTCTATCCCTGTTGGCAACGACGCCCATTGATTTTGCTTGACGAGCCGACTTTTGGGCAAGATGCGGTCAACACCGCACGGATTGTCCGCTGGATTGAACTATTGAAACAAGCAGGCTATGCGCTGATTGTCATCACCCACGATGAGACAGTACAACAAGCCATTGCCACACAGGTTTGGCGGATTTGTGAAGGGCATTTACAACATGATTGATGCACCGATTCGCCTGCGTCCACTGCACGATGCGCAGGTTTGGTTGCTGCTGTGTTTATTTTTCATCGCCACCGCGCTGCCATTTGCGTGGTACACGGTTGTGCTGTGGGCAAGCGCCTTTGCGCTGATTGCACTGTGGCAAGGCGTGCGTTTCTCGTTTGTTGTCATCAGCCTTGCGCTCGCCTTTGCGCTGTCCATCTCGATTTGGCTGCTCAACATGTGGTATCACCCCAGCCACGTCAGTGCGGCCGATGCACAACTTAAAGCCAATCAAACCGCGCTCAAAGTCTGGTCACTCACATGGGTGGCATTATTGTCCGCACGGATGATGGTGCTGCGCGATGTGATTACTTTTGCCTTGCAGCGCGGTTGGTTGTCGATGCAAATTGCTTACGCCATGTTGGTTGGGCTGGGGTCGATTGAATTGCTGCGCGGCGAGGTGCAGCGAATTAATTTGAGTGCTAAATTACGCAACCTCACGGGTTTTCAACGTTTTTTACAGTGGATTCCGCTGCTGATTTTTGGCTTGCGCCATGCGCAGCGCGGCGCGATGAGTTTGCGGGCGCGGGGTTTAGCGACACAAAAAACCTTTTATTACAATTATCAGCCGACAAAAAAGCAAAGCCTGCGCTTTGCTTTTTTGAGTGTGATGTTAATCGGTTTGGCTTGGTTTTAACCGAGCAATTTACTGACCGTCAACAACAGCAGTAAGCCCAGCACAAACAACATTGAGCGCCAAAACACGCCAACCGCACTTTGCAGCGTCCGTGCGTCGGGCACATTACCAATCCCGATTTGTCCTGCCACGCTGGACTCTTCGACTTCAGATTCTGTCCCTGCCGTTGCGCCATATAAAGCTTGCTCGTGCTCATCCATTGGTTGCAAATTTTTCACCAACAAGCCTTCACGCAATGTGATGTTCAACGCGCCCGCGCCTGCGGTCAAAACCACCGCTGCGGCATCGGTCTCGCCCAAACCACGCAATTTTTGCGCTTGGGTACGCCAACAGTGAATCGCATCTTCAAAGTTACCAACCACGGCATAAATCATGGCTGCGGTGCGCGAGGGCAAAAACTCAATCCAGTGCATCATTTTACGCGCATAAACCGTGAACGCATCGCGCTTGCCTTGCGCGCGCAAAATCCAACGGCGCGAGACCAAATCGGCCAAACGGTAAAACACCACGCCCGCGGGCCCCAAACCGATAATCGCAAATACCAAAAACCAAAACAAACCGCCAAACACATAACGCAAACTGGACAACAAACCCAATTCAAGCGACTGGCGAATCACTTCGGTATCCGAGAGTTTTTCGGGCACAATGTGGCCGCGATAACCCGTAATTTCGGCCTCTTCATGCAACCAAGCCGCCAATTGGGCACGCGCGACATCGCCTTGATGGGCCGCTACCGCCATGCGGATTTTGGTGAAAAAATGACTGAATTGGCGAATGCCTAAAGTTAAATACAAAACACCCAACGTGTATAACAAGCCGACCATCGGGTGCACCACCTGCAAAATCAAACCCAACAAACCTGCCAACAAGCCGCCGATTAAGGTAATGAACCAAAAAATCTGCCACGGTTTGGCATTGTCAGAGGTGAGCGCATTTTCAATGTAATCAATCGCGCTGCGCAAGCTGATGCGCAAACGTGTGTAGCTGCTCAGCGGAAAAATTTGTTCAAGCAACAACGCGCCCAAAATGGCAATTAAACTCATGACCGACCTTTAAATCTAAAAATTTGAATGCGGCTATTGTAGCGCAAAGTTCAAAGCTGCCGCAGCAATATGTCTAAATTACGCAGCATGGCCATGCTCGCCCCCCAAATAAACGCATGATTATGCGTGACACTGAAATATTGACGCGATTGATTGTGCCACTCAAATTCGTGCACATCAATGCAGTCGTGATTGAGCAGCACCGCCAAAGGCACCGTAAACAGTCGCGCAACCTCGGCGGCATCGAGTTGAATCGATTGCGCAGCCCAATCTGCGTGACTCATCACCGCCACAATCGGTGTGACCGCAAAGCCTGTGATGGTGTGGTACAGCGGCAATTCGCCCAACACCTCCAAGCCCTGCTTTGACAAACCAACCTCTTCCCACGCCTCGCGCAAGGCGGCGTCCAGTGGTGACTCATCCGCTTCCAAGGCACCACCGACAAAACTAATTTGACCCGCGTGATGGCGCAAATGTGCCGCACGCTCGGTAAAAACCACCTCAAACCCCGCAGCAGATTCAATCAAAAGCAATAAAACCGCGGCTTGGCGCGGTTTTATGGAGCTTGACGCATCGCGGCGCAACAACTGCGACGAATCCAAAGCCAATGCCTGCCGCAACCTTATACGCGTGACTGGCGGCGCGGCATGCAGCGACGTGGTCTGGCTCAAACGACGACGCGGCGTGCTTTGTGGGTCAAATGTGGGCAAAGTCATTTACAACGTCAACCCGCCACGCTCGGCCACGGTGTGCATGTCTTTATCGCCGCGCCCTGATAAATTGACCAACACAATCTGCTCAGGCGACAGGGTTTGCGCCAGTTTCAGGCCATAAGCCACCGCGTGTGACGACTCCAACGCGGGAATAATCCCCTCCACGCGGCACAAAGTGTGAAACGCCGCGAGCGCATCCTCATCGCCAATCGCCACGTATTCGGCGCGGTTAATGTCTTTGAGATGCGCATGCTCAGGCCCCACTCCAGGGTAATCCAGCCCCGCCGAAACCGAATGGGTTTCGATGACTTGGCCATTGTCGTCTTGCAGCACATAGGTGCGGTTGCCGTGCAACACGCCCACTGAACCTTTGCACAAACTGGCGGCGTGGCGTTCGGTGTCCAGCCCGTCACCTGCGGCTTCCACGCCAATCAAGCGCACCGCTTCATGTGGAATATACGGGTAAAAAATCCCCATCGCATTCGAACCACCGCCAATACACGCCACCACCGCGTCGGGTTGGCGGCCTGTCATTTCGGGCATTTGCGTGAGACATTCGTCGCCAATCACCCTTTGAAAATCGCGCACCATAGCGGGGTACGGATGCGGGCCGGCTACCGTGCCAATGATGTAAAACGTGTTTTCCACATTGCTGACCCAGTCGCGCATGGCTTCGTTGAGCGCATCTTTAAGCGTTTTAGAGCCAGAATGCACAGGAATTACCCGTGCGCCGAGCAACTTCATGCGATACACATTGGCCGCTTGCCGCGCCACGTCTTCCGCGCCCATGTACACGTCGCATTGCAAGCCAAACCGTGCGCAAATCGTCGCCGTCGCCACGCCGTGTTGACCCGCCCCCGTTTCGGCAATCACGCGCGGCTTGCCCATGTGCCGCGCCAACAAGGCTTGGCCGATGACATTGTTGATTTTGTGGGCGCCCGTGTGGTTCAAATCTTCACGCTTGAGGTAAATCTGCGCCCCGCCGTTTTCCGCACTCAAGCGTTTGGCATGATAAATCGGCGATGGGCGACCGACAAAGTGCTTGAGCTCATACGCGTACTCGTCCTTAAACGCTTGGCTTTGCGCCACCGTGTCGTAAGCGTGTTGCAACTCGTCCAACGCGGGAATCAGCGTTTCAGAGGCAAAACGACCACCATAAATGCCAAAATGGCCGTTGAGGTCGGGGAAGTTATACATGGGTTATCCTTTTTAAATGGCAAAAATTTCGTGTAGCACGTTTAAGGTCTGTGCCAAAACGGCTGGCTCTAAGTCGCCTTGTTTGACCAACAACCGTGCTTTGTCCAGCGTGCGAATTTGGTCCAGCAAAATCAACCCCGTTTTGCCCTCAAACGTCACTGCCACGCGAAAGGGCGCAACTTGAGTGCGCGTGGTCATCGGCGCGACCATGACAGTTTGCAGGTGTTGGTGCATTTCATTGGGCGAGACCACCACGCACAAGCGGGTGTGCTGCGGCGTTGCACTGAGGTCGTCATCCAATTGCACCCGCCAAATCTCGCCACGGCTCACCATGTCACATCCTCTCTGGCGCGATTATTAAACTGCGGCCATTGCAGCGCATCTTCACCTGCTGCCGCCAACTGCGCACTGGCCTGCGCCCAGCCGACTCGCGCTTGTGGCGCGGGCTTGCGCAGGACAATGCTGTGGTTTTCAAGGGTCATTTCAACTTCGTCAGACTCAAAACCCAGTTCAAGCAAAAACGCTTTGGGGATGATGATGCCTGTGGAGTTGCCCATTTTGCGGAAGGTGGTTTTCATGGTGGGACAGGTTAATGTTTTAACAATGTTATAACATTAAACACCTGCCGTCAATGCCTGAATGAATGCAGCCATTTGACTCGCATCTTTCACGCCTTTAACCCCCGCCTCAATCCCCGACGACACATCCAACGCGTACGGTTGTACGGTGCGGATGGCATTTTGAATGTTCTCCAACTTCAAGCCGCCGCTTAAAATAATTTTGTGGCGAAGTTGGGTGGGAATGACGCTCCAATCAAACACATGCCCTGCGCCGCCGTAGCCAACGGCATCGGCGTCAAGCAAAACACCTGCGACTTGTTCGGCGTGTTGCGCGACTTCGTCCCAGTCGGTTTGCGGATTGACGCGCACGGCTTTGATGATGGGTTTTTGCAGGATGTGTTGCACGTGCAGCGCAAAATCCCACGATTCGTCACCATGCAATTGAATCATCGACATGGGCGCGATGCGCAGTGTATTTTGCATGGATTCGAGCGATTCGTTGACAAATAAGCCAACCGTGCTGATAAATGCAGGTACGTGCGCCAACAGCGCGGCGGCATTTTGCGGGGTAAGGTAACGCGGGCTGGGCGGATAAAACACGAAACCCAGCGCGTCAACGCCGAGGCGAACTGCGGTTTGTACGTCTTGCGCGCGCGTGAAGCCGCAAAATTTAACTCGCGTGCGCATCAAGTTAGCCCCAACAAAGCCCGAAAGTCATCGTTGGGCGTGGGCAAGCCATATTGCGCATCGTAATGAATCGCGGCCAAATACAAGCCTGCAGGGCTAAACGTCGGCGCGGCGAGGGTTCGATTGGTTTGCGTGAGCAATTCGCCCAACCAATCGACCGATTGTTTGCCCGCGCCAATGTAAACAAGGCTACCGACAATATTGCGCACCATGTGGTGCAAAAAAGCGTTTGCGCTTAAAGACACAATCACCAAGTCACCGTGCCGTTGCACGCTGATTTGGCTCATGGTTTTGATGGGGGATTTGGCTTGGCATTGGGCGGCGCGAAAGGCCGAAAAATCGTGTTGACCGAGCAAACTTTGCGCAGCTGCGTGCATTTGGGCCGCATCCAGCGGCTTGTGGTACCAACCTGCGCGATTGTGCCACAGCGGTGAGCGTACGGGATGGTTGTAAATCACGTAGTGATACGTGCGTTTGAAGGCATCAAACCGCGCGTGAAACTCTTCACCCACCTCACGCGCCCAGCGCACCGCTACTGAGTTGGGTAAAAAAGTGTTGCTGCCGCGCACCCATGATTCGAGCGAACGCTGCATCGGCACATCCACATGCACGACTTGTTCAAGCGCGTGCACGCCCGTATCGGTGCGTCCTGCGCATTGAACTTTAAGTGGCACGGTGGCAAATTGGCTCAAGGCGTGTTCAAGTGTATCTTGAACCGTCAAACCATTGGGTTGCGACTGCCAGCCTTGAAATGCACTGCCGTCGTATTCGACCCCTAAGGCGATGCGCGGCATGATTAAGACACACCTTTGGGATACGACCACATGTGGCGTAGGTTGAGCGCGGTGGTGACTTGGTTGGCGTTACCGCGCAATAAAACATCGTTGAGCATCAATTGCGCCACATCTTCGTAGCGTGCATCGTATGCATCTTGGGCAAACACAATGATTTCTTCAGGCGTGTGCACGTTCAACCAAGCCTGCAAACGGGCTTTGTCTAATAAATCTTCATAATCAACGCTAGAATAATCAGGCTCTGGCAAGTCTCGCGAAAAGGCATTCAAAAACTGCGGCATGTTGACATTCAACTCAGGCGCAGCTGCGGTTTCAACCTCCAAAACGTCAGGCGGCACCTGCACCGCTTGCATGCTCTCAACCTTAACATGCACTATCGCCTCAGCCAGTTGAATCACATTCAACTCGCGCAAACGTTGCGCAGGCGTTTTAAAGCTGTAATTAAAAAACTGTCCATTGACCTTACGAGTTTGCTCAGTGGGCAATACACTACTTGTGTTCCATACAGGCTCAGGTGGGCGGTGCGGCTGGGTCAAATCCAAGCTTTCGGGCGGCAAATTGGCCAAGGCTTGGTTAAACCGTTCACTCATGTGAGCGGGCATCACCGCTGGTAAGGTCTCTTCAAAAGCCTCCGTCAATTCTTCTTCTGATGACTCATCAGCCACCTCAGGCACCACAACAGACTCCGTTACTGGGTGCGCAACAAGAGCACGTCGACGCGCTTGGCGTCGCAAAAACCAAACCAATAACAACACAATAGGTAAACTCAAGACCAGTGGCAGTCCCCAAGGCGTATACAACCACTCAGGCAACACAAAAGGCAAAGACTGTAAAAATACGTGCACAGAATTGGCCTGCACAAGAGGCTCTTTTTCAGGAAGAGGAAGTGGGACATCAACTGGCGGAGGAGCGAGCACAGGCGCAGGCTCAACTGGCACAGACGCCACAGGCGCTGCAATCACCGCTTCTGCTTTTGGAGTAGGCAATACACCTGTTCGTGCAGCCACCAGTACATCTTCTTTGCTGGGCAAAACAAAGGTTGCGCCGACCTGTAAGTTATTTTGTTTATCGGCCAAAGCCTGCGGATTGGCCACCAATAGGCCTTTAAACGCCACATCAAACGGCAATTGCTGTGCTTTAGCATACTCCTTAGCTAAACCAGACAAAGAGTCGCCCTTAAGAACAACCATTTGCCCTGCCTCATTTTTTTGCCCAACTTGGGCCATTGCAGCCGAATGATGATGCTCTGCGTACACAGGCAATGCCCACAGCAAACTTGCGCACAGCAACGACGCAACACTTCTTTTTAAATTTTTAATTTGCTTCACAACAAGTCCATAAAAAATAACTGCAAAATAAACCTAAAGCCAAAAAGTTATCATCTTGGCTTGCCCGTTGAAGGGGTAATGATATAACTCACGTCATGTGCGGTTTTCTTCAAGGCAAAACTAGGGTTCTTTTTCAGAGCGACTTCGGGTGGTTGGTTAATGTGCTCGTCCAAAACAACTGGCAAATAAAAACTCACATTGCCCCAATGCACAGGAGGTGCTAATTTTTTGTTTGATTCAGGTGAAAAAGCGGAACGAGCCACGATAATTTGCGGCGGCGTTTTTTTAAACCAACGCAACAACAGCAAAACAAACAATAAAGCAGGCAAAGCCAACCATTGCCAAGGAATATCCATTTCACCTGCCAACAATTGTTTTTCAATCGCAACCATAAACGACGGTTTATCCACAAGCTGCGCATCATTGCTCTCAGGTAATGCCGCAGCTGTCGCGGTTGTATGATGTGGCACAAGAGCAGCATTTGGTTCAATAACCTGTTGCTGTGTATCTGTTGCCACGGTTGATGCCGTAGGCGTGACGGGTGACGTCGGCACAACATGAGCAGCTGGCGCATCAACCGATGCACGAGCCGTGTTTGAGTTCACCACAGATGGATTGTTGCCTCCACTGAGTGGAGTCACAGCAGGAGCAGGTGTATTTTGCTCGACAGGAGCGACCGCCATGTAAACAGTGGACTCGCGAACAGGCGCTGGTGCTGGCGCAGCTGCGGCGGCATGAGATCGGGCATCTTCAGGCTCTTTAAACGCCCCGCCTTCCGTCAACTCACGGTGTGCCGCTTCTGTTGAAATGCCATGTTTTTTGGCATAGCGATCCGCCAACATACGCGCCGCATCGCTATTGCTCATGATGACTTTGTCATTTTCAGCCTGCACGACCCCCACATTGCTAACCAAAAGCAATGCCAACATCAATGATCGGCCAATTCTCATGAGCATACCCATTTGTCAATCCAAAATAATCCGCAACATACGGCGCAACGGCTCAGCTGCGCCCCACAACAACTGGTCACCGACAGTAAAGGCCGACAAATACTCACCGCCCATCGCCATTTTGCGCAAACGTCCGACAGGCACGGTCATTGTGCCCGTCACTGCGGTTGGGGTCAAATCACGCACCGAGGCTTCTTTATTGTTCGGCACAACTTTAACCCAACTGTTGGCTTTTGCCAACATATCGTGAATTTCATCCAACGGAATGTCTTGTTTGAGTTTAATCGTCAAAGCCTGCGAATGGCAACGCATCGCGCCGATGCGCACACACAAACCTTCAACATTAATGAACCCAGCAGCGCCTGCGGTTTTGCCTAAAATTTTATTGGTTTCCGCCGCGCCTTTCCACTCCTCTTTGGTTTGGCCATTGCCCAAATCTTTGTCAATCCACGGAATCAAGCCACCCGCCAACGGCACACCAAAATGCTCGGCGGGGTAATCAGGCTCACGCATTTTCGCCGCGATTTTGCGGTCGATTTCTAATATAGATGAACGCGGGTCGGCCAACAAATCAGCCACTTCAGCATTCAAAATACCCATTTGCGCAATCAATTCGCGCATATTCGCCGCACCACCACCCGATGCTGCTTGATACGTCATCGAGGTCATCCACTCAACCGCATCCATCTTAAACAAACCATCCAACGCCATCATCATGAGGCTCACAGTGCAATTGCCACCGACATAGTTTTTAACGCCTTTTGCCAAACCATCTTGAATCACATTCATATTCACAGGGTCCAGCACGATAATCGCATTGTCGTCCATGCGCAACGTTGAAGCCGCATCAATCCAATAGCCGCCCCAACCCGCCGAGCGCAACGGCTCAAAAACCTGCGTCGTATAATCGCCACCTTGGCATGAAATGATGATGTCGCACGTCTTGAGCGCGTCAATGCTGTTGCCATCGTGCAAAACCCCATCGCTCTTGGCAAACGTCGGCGCAGCCCCGCCCGCATTAGACGTGCTGAAAAACACAGGCTCAAAATGCGCAAAATCACCCTCAGCCAACATTCTGTCCATCAAAACCGAACCCACCATACCACGCCAACCGACCAAACCAACTCTTTTCATTTAAAACTCCATGCTATTGTTCATCGAAAAGTAAAAACCTACTTTTCGATGATTTAAAATTGATACAAAACCTAACTCAACCCTTAACTTCACCCAACGCGACCACTCAAAGAGTACGCAGATTAAATTTTACACTTTTTCTCACGAGCCGCTTTTTTCAAATCCTCTTGGCGCGAATCAATTTGACCATACGCCAAACCACGCGTACCGCGCTTGCTCGCCTCTCTATCCAAATCATTGATGTTTTTCAACTCTTCACGAATTTCTTCGCAAGTCAACTTACTGGGCATGTGCGTGCGCACAGAACGGCTCACGGTTGAACAGCCCGCCACCGACAACAAAACAGCCACGACAATCGAAATTTTCAACATTTTCATAAACCTCCTTAATTTACAATCAAAATCACCCCGTAACCCGCCATGAGCGCAGCGAATAGCGGGCATACCTCAATCCAGTTCCAAACCATCACCACCACCCGCCCAATCCTCAGGCAAAACCCCTTGCGCCACATACCGATGAAACGTCGAATACGGCCAATCTTTCACACACGCCGCCCAACCATGTTTCACGGGATTAAAATGCACATAATTAATATGCTGCTCAAAATCTCGTTCATCCCGAATCAAATGCTCCCAAAACCGCCGCTGCCAAATACCACGCTCATTGCGCTTTTGCCGCGCCGCATTGCGCATTTCATCTTTTGGCAAATGACGAGAAAAATACGCCTTAATCAAGCGAATCCGCAACGAATAATCACAATCACCCTCAGGCAACTCAATCACAAAATGCGTATGCTCAGGCAAAACCACCCACGCATGAATCACAAACGGATGCCGCGAGCGCACCACCCGCACCGCATCACGCAACACATCAATATGGCGAACCAACACATCATTCCCACGCCGTTCCAACAAATTGAGCGTGAAAAAATACGTCCCCGCAGGTCGAAACATCCGCCGATACAAAACCATATCTCCCCCAAAACCACACCACAATTGCAACCACGTAATCACATAAACATGTGACCGCGTAGCGGGATTTGTAACGCATCAAGCATCCATAAACCTGCGCTTCGCCTACGGCTCAGGGCAGGCTACGTATGCGGGGTACGCGATACGTACGCTGGGTACGTGGTGCGTACGCTGGGTACGTGGTGCGGATTATCAAAACACGAATTTTCCAAGACTCTTTTTACAAACAAATCGAGCCAAATCAGCTTTAATCGAACCATTGACTAACTCCATCCATTCTGTAGGAGTGTCAACAATTGCATCTACTGACTCTTCGCTAATGCCAATTAACCTGTACTTCATACTTGAGCAATTAATTTCGGTTTTGATAAACGTTACGCTATCAACCCCTACACGCTTATGTCTTGTCTGGTAGATATCTCCAACTTTTTGAGACCCCAGTAAATAATATTTACTTTTCTCATCTTTGTTACTACTAGGAAAAGAAACCCCTTCTGGCTTTCTTAAGTCAAGTGAAGGCTGCACAGCCACAGTATCAATTTTTGTTGCGATTTGAGGTGGTTCTACAGCCGCCTGCTGCTTATCAGAACTCACATTTGAACCAACCCCAAGCCAAACTTGGAGCAAGGCATTTGCCGCAATGAAAGCAAAAAATGCAGCAACACCTCTAAAAATCACATTTATTTTATGCAAACTTTTATAAATGATAATAGCCACTATTAACGCACCGATAATTGCTAAAAACGCCATACCCCCTCCATTTAATTAATCTGTAAGTCGGATTCCCGAAGCAATCCGCCACATCCGCCCAAACATCCGAACCATTTGAGCACCCCATCGGTGGATTGCTGCGCGAATCCACCCTACAAAACCGCCAACACCGCATCCCCCATCTCAACCGTCCCCACTCTCAACCCACCCTCAGTCATAATATCCCCCGTCCGATACCCTTGCGCGAGCACTTTTTTCACCGCATTATCCACACGATCCGCCGCATCAACTTGATTCAAACTATGGCGCAGCATCATGGCCACCGACAAAATCATGGCCAATGGATTGGCGAGGTTTTTGCCTGCGATGTCAGGTGCAGAGCCGTGAATCGGTTCGTACAGACCTTTGCCGTTGATGTCTAATGATGCCGATGGCAACATACCAATCGAGCCTGTGAGCATGGACGCGGCGTCAGACAAAATGTCGCCGAACATATTGCCCGTGACCATCACGTCGAATTGTTTGGGGTTGCGCACGAGCTGCATGGCGGCATTATCGACCAGCATGTGGCTCAATTGCACATCGGGGTACTCGGCGGCCACTTCAACCATCACGTCGCGCCAGAGTTGGGTGCATTCGAGCACGTTCATTTTGTCAACCGAGCAGAGTTTTTTGTTGCGCTTTTGTGCGGTTTTGAACGCGCTATGGGCGATACGGCGGATTTCGGATTCGCTGTAAATCATGGTGTTGAAGCCGACGCGCTCGCCGTCGCGCATTTCAATGCCGCGCGGTTCGCCAAAATAAATGTCACCCACCAACTCGCGCACGATGATGATGTCCAGACCTGAAATCACTTCGGGTTTGAGGGTTGAGGCTTCGACCAATTCGGGGTAAACCACCGCGGGGCGCAGGTTGGAGAAGACTTGCATTTCTTTGCGAATGGCGAGCAGACCGCGCTCTGGGCGTTGTTCGCGTGGCAACACGTCGTATTGCGGGCCGCCGACTGCGCCGAGCAGCACGGCGTCGGCGGCATGGCATTTGGCGAGCGTTTCGGGCGGGAACGGCACGCCTGTCGCGTCCACCGCGCAGCCGCCGATGAGGGCGGTATCCCAGTTCACATCCAAGCCGTCGGCTTTGAGTTTTTCGAGCACGCGCACGGCTTGCGCCATGATTTCAGGGCCAATGCCGTCGCCTGCGAGTAAGAGAATGTTTTGTGTCATTTTAGAGTCCAAAATTTAGGTGCGTCATCTCCATGATTTAGGAGATTGCGGGTCAGGCCCGCAATGACAGTTTTTTAAATAGCGGTTTTGTTGAGCCAAGGAAACTTGAGCAAATGCTGCGCTTCAAACGCTTTGATTTCATCGGCGTGGCGCAAAGTCAAGCCAATGTCGTCAAAGCCATTGGTCAAGCAATATTTGCGATGCGCACTGATGTCAAATTTAAACGCCTCATCACCGACGCGCACGAGTTGTTCGGGCAAGTCAATCGTGACAGTCAAACCGTTGAAACCCGCAATCATCTGAAAAATTTTATCGACTTGCGCGGCAGTCAATACAATCGGCAATAAGCCGTTTTTGTAGCAGTTGTTGAAGAAAATATCGGCAAATGACGGCGCGATAATCGCTTTAAAGCCGTATTGCTGCAACGCCCACGGCGCATGCTCGCGCGATGAGCCACAGCCGAAGTTGTCACGAGCCACCAGCACACTCGCGCCTTGGTAGCGCGGTTGATTGAGGACAAAATCAGGGTTCAGCGGGCGATTGCTGGCGTCTTGTCCTGGTTGGCCGACATCCAAATAACGCCATTCGTCAAATAAATTCGCGCCAAAACCCGTGCGGGCAATCGACTTTAAAAACTGCTTGGGGATAATCGCGTCGGTGTCGACATTTTCGCGGTCAAGCGGGGCGATTAAGCCTGTGTGTACGGTGAATTTTTCCATGAACTTTCCAACAATAATAAGCGGAAAACGCATTGCAGCATGAGGCGGCAATGCGTTCCTATCCTGCGAGCAAAGAAATTAAGGTGCAGTCGGAGCAGGGGCTGGAATTTTTTCCTGCACATAGTCGCCCCCTTTTTTCACCCCATTGCCTACAGCTGAAATATCTTTACCCACGCCATTGGCCAGACCTTTAAATGTATTGCACGCGCTCAAACCCAAAACAGCCACAGCCGCTAAAACCCATAATTTACGCATTTTTCTCTCCTGATTAAAAAATTTATTGCAACGCACTCACATCCACAAACCGCCCTTCAATTGCCGCCGCCGCGGCCATGGCGGGGCTGACCAAATGGGTGCGCCCGCCCGCGCCTTGACGGCCTTCGAAGTTGCGGTTTGAGGTTGAAGCGCAACGCTCGCCTGCGTCCAAGCGGTCGGCGTTCATGGCCAAACACATAGAGCAACCAGGTTCGCGCCATTCAAACCCTGCTTGGGTGAAAATCACGTCCAAACCCTCGGCTTCGGCTTGCGCCTTGACCAAGCCTGAACCCGGCACAACCAGTGCCAGTTTGACATTGCTCGCCACTTTTTTGCCCAAACGCTTGACCACCCACGCAGCGGCGCGCATGTCTTCGATGCGGCTGTTGGTGCATGAGCCGATGAATATTTTATCAACCGCAATCGAAGTCATCGGCGTAAGTGGCTGCAAGCCCATGTATTGTAACGCGCGTTCAATTGCGTCGCGCTTGACGGGGTCTTTTTCTTTTTCAGGATCTGGCACTTGGCCATCAATCGGCAAAACCATTTCGGGCGACGTGCCCCATGTGACTTGCGGTTTGAGGGTTTCGGCTTGTAATTTAACCACCGCATCAAATTGTGCACCTGCGTCAGAGTGCAAACTGCGCCAAACTTGCTCGGCTAGATCAAATTCTGCACCTTGCGGGCCGAATGGGCGGTTTTTCATGTAGTTAATCGTCACATCATCGACCGCAACCAAGCCCGCGCGTGCGCCCGCTTCAATCGCCATATTGCAAATAGTCATGCGCCCTTCCATGCTCAAAGCGCGAATCGCTGAGCCTGCAAACTCAATTGTGTAACCCGTGCCGCCTGCCGTGCCGATTTGACCAATCACCGCGAGCACAATGTCTTTGGCCGTGCAGCCCACGGGCAAAACGCCATCGACTTGCACCAACATGTTTTTGGCTTTTTTCATCATCAAAGTTTGCGTCGCCAAAGCGTGCTCGACTTCGGATGTGCCAATCCCAAACGCCAACGCGCCCATCGCGCCGTGGGTTGAGGTGTGCGAATCACCGCAGACAATGGTCATACCGGGTAGCGTCGCGCCCTGTTCAGGCCCGATGACGTGCACAATCCCTTGGCGGATGTCGTTGATTTTGAACTCAGTAATGCCAAATTCGTCGCAGTTTTTGTCTAAAGTCTCAACCTGCAAACGCGAGACAGGGTCGACAATCCCCGCGTTGCCCGCCGCGCGGTTGGTGGTGGGCACATTATGATCGCACACCGCCAAGTTGGCATTGAGCCGCCAAACGGGGCGATGCGCGACTTTCAAGCCCTCAAACGCTTGCGGGCTGGTGACTTCGTGCAACAATTGGCGGTCGATATAAATCAATGATGTGCCGTCATCGTCGGTGCGAATGACGTGCATGTCCCAAAGTTTGTCGTATAACGTTTTCATGTGTATCCCAAAAATATTGACTCCGTCATTCCCGCGTAGGCGGGAATCCAGAGGGGCGCGTAGCGCACCGTCGACTTGACAACATCAACAAATGCTACGCATTTGACTGGATTCCCGCCTACGCGGGAATGACGACTGTTATTGCATATCCAAAATCGGCGTATTGACCTGTACATCGCCGTTTTGCGCTCGGTGCAACAACGCGTGGTCGATGAGCACCAAAGCCAGCATGGCTTCTAAAATCGGCGTGGCGCGAATGCCCACGCAAGGGTCGTGCCGACCAAAGGTCTCAACGGTCGCTGGCTGGCCGTGAATGTCCATCGACTCGCGCGGCACGCGAATGCTCGAAGTGGGCTTAATCGCCACATGCACCACAATCGGCTGCCCTGATGAAATGCCGCCCAAAATACCGCCAGCATGATTAGTTTGAAAACCTGATGGCGGCATGGCATCACCATGATACGAGCCTTTTTGTGCGACCACCTCAAAGCCGTCACCAATCTCAACGCCTTTGACCGCGTTCACGCCCATCATGGCGTAGGCAATATCCGCATCGAGTTTGTCAAACAACGGCGCACCCAAGCCAACAGGCACGTTGGTCGCTTGCACCCGCAAACGCGCACCGACCGAGTCGCCTGCGCGGCGCAGGTTGTCCATATACTCTTCGAGTTGTGGCACGACTTCATTGTTGGCGGCGAAAAAGGGGTTTTGCCCAACCAAACTCCAGTCTTGAACGGGGATTTGCACCTCGCCCAACGCCGTCATGCAGCCTTGAATTTGCGTGCCGAACTGTTCGCGCAACCATTTTTTGGCCACCGCGCCTGCCGCCACCATCGGCGCAGTCAAACGCGCAGATGAACGCCCGCCGCCGCGATAATCGCGCACGCCGTATTTGTGCCAATAGGTGTAATCGGCGTGACCTGGGCGAAACTGCACGGCAATGTTACCGTAGTCGCCGCTGCGCTGGTCTTGATTGCGAATGAGCAGCGCAATCGGCGTGCCCGTGGTTTTGCCCTCAAACACGCCCGATAAAATCTCAACTTGGTCGGCTTCTTGGCGTTGCGTCACGTGGCGTGACGTGCCGGGGCGACGGCGGTCAAGGTCGGGCTGAATATCATCCACCGACAACGCCAAACCCGGTGGGCAACCGTCAATCACGCAGCCAATCGCAGGGCCGTGCGACTCACCGAAGTTGGTGACTGAAAAAAGTTGTCCAAACGTGCTGCCTGCCATATTGCGCCTTGATATGTATGAAAAATAGTACCTATTGTAGCCGAATTGGCTCTGTTTTTGCGCTAAAACAACGCAAAAGGCGCGACTCATCGCGCCTTTTTGAGTCAGCCTAAGTTTATTCAGGTCGATTCAACTGCGGCAAAATCGACTCGCCGCCCAACAACAAACCCGTTTGCGTGTAAATTTCGAGTTTTTGGCGCGTGTCCACGATGTCTAAATTGCGCATGGTGAGTTGGCCAATGCGGTCGATTGGGTCAAATGGCGCGTCTTCGACTTTTTCCATCGACAAGCGTTCTGGATGGTAGGTCAAATTCGGCGATTCGGTGTTCAAAATCGTGTAATCGTTGCCGCGACGCAATTCGAGCGTGACTTCACCCGTAATCGCGCGAGCGACCCAACGCTGCGCGGTTTCGCGCAACATCAAGGTTTGTGGGTCAAACCAGCGGCCTTGATACAGCAAACGCCCCAAACGCAGGCCGTTGATGCGGTATTGTTCAATCGTGTCTTCGTTGTGAATCCCCGTCAACAAACGCTCGTAGGCAATGTGCAACAACGCCATACCGGGGGCTTCGTAAATGCCACGGCTTTTCGCCTCAATGATGCGGTTTTCGATTTGGTCACACATGCCCAAACCGTGGCGGCCACCGATGCGGTTGGCCTCTTCAAACAAGGCCACAAGGTCATCAAAAGCCACGCCATTGAGCGCGACGGGCACACCCTCTTCAAAACGCACGGTGACTTCTTCGGCCTTGACTTCCACGTCATCGCGCCAAAACGCCACGCCCATAATCGGCTTCACGATGCGAATGCCACTGTTGAGAAACTCCAAATCTTTGGCTTCGTGGGTTGCGCCAAGCATGTTGGAGTCGGTTGAGTAGGCCTTTTCAACCGACATTTTGTAATCAAAACCATTAGCAATCAAAAACTGCGACATTTCAGAACGACCGCCCAATTCATCAATGAATTGCTGGTCTAACCAAGGTTTATAAATGCGCAAATTCGGATTGGTCAACAAGCCATAACGATAAAACCGCTCAATGTCGTTGCCCTTAAACGTGCTGCCGTCGCCCCAAATGTTGACATCGTCTTGCTTCATGGCCGCAACCAACATTGTGCCTGTCACCGCGCGACCCAACGGTGTGGTGTTGAAATACGTCGCGCCACCCGTTGAAATATGAAACGCGCCACATTGAATCGCCGCCAAGCCTTCGGCCGCCAATTGCTTGCGGCAGTCAATCAGCCGCGCTTTTTCCGCGCCGTATTCGGTCGCTTTGCGCGGAATCGCGTCGTAATCGTCTTCGTCAGGTTGGCCTAAATTGGCGGTGTATGCGTAAGGCACTGCGCCCTTTTGGCGCATCCACAGCAAGGCCGCGCTGGTGTCCAGCCCGCCCGAAAAGGCAATGCCGACTTTTTGACCTTGAGGCAAGTTTTGTAAAATGGTATTTGACATGTGATTCCTATAATTTAAATGCCACTCATTATAAAGCCTGCTTTTGAAATTGCAAACCTGACAATCACAAGCAGAGCCTGCACGAAAATACTACCGATTAACCGCTTGCATCAAGTTGGCAATGGTACATGGTTAATCCTAGGTGTGTTGCTCACACTCATCGGCGGCATGTGCTTACTGCTTGGTCGCCGTTTATGGACGCGCTGTACAAAATGGTTGCGAGGCTACCTCGCACAACAAATACTCAGGTAACATACGACATGCGAATGGCCACAACCTAAAATAAAAATGTCACACACAACACACTCTTTCAAAACCTACCTCGTCGGCGGCGCAGTGCGCGACGCGTTAATGGGGCAAGCGGCGAGCGACCAAGATTTTATGGTGGTGGGCGCAACACCTGACGATTTACTCGCACAGGGCTACTTGCCTGTTGGCAAAGACTTTCCCGTGTTTTTGCACCCACAAACCCACGCCGAATACGCCCTCGCCCGCACGGAGCGCAAAACAGGCGCAGGTTACGCGGGTTTTGCGATGCATTTTGCGCCCGATGTGACGCTTGAAGACGACTTGGCACGGCGCGATTTGACCATCAACGCCATGGCGCGAGAAGTTTTGCCCGACGGCTCGCTCGGCGAGTTGTGCGACCCGTACAACGGCGCGGCCGATGTGGCGCAACAGGTTTTGCGCCATGTGTCGCACGCATTTGTCGAAGACCCCGTGCGGATTTTGCGCATTGCGCGGTTTGCCGCCCGCTGGCCGAATTTCACCGTCGCCCCCGAAACCATGCAATTGATGCGACACATGATTGACAATGGCGAAACCGCCGCGCTCGTGCCCGAACGAATTTGGCAAGAAATTGCACGCGGTTTGATGGAACAAAAACCCTCGCGCATGATTAAAGTGCTGCGTGAATGCGGCCTGCTCAAACAATGGCTGCCCGAAGTAAACGCACTGTTCGGCGTGCCGCAACGTGCGGACTATCATCCCGAAATCGACACGGGGCTGCACACGCTGATGGTTTTAGATGTCGCCGCGCAGATGAATTTAAGCCTTGAAGTGCGTTACGCCGCGCTGTGCCACGATTTGGGCAAAGGCAACACGCCCGCCGATGTTCTACCGCGCCACACAGGTCACGAAAAACGCGGCATACCGCTGGCTGAACAGCTCTCCAATCGCCTCAAAACCACCAAAGCCTGTGCCGATTACGCGCGTTTGCTCACACACAATCACACTCTGTTTTATGGTTTATCTGAGCTGACCGCTGGCACAGTGATTGATTTATTCAAGCGCACCGACGCCCTGCGCCGCCCTGAGCGCTTTGTCGAACTGCTGCAAGGCGCACAAGCCGACAGCCGTGGGCGCGGCGGCGACTTTCCCAGCAAACCCACGCCGTGGTTTGATGGCTGGCAAATACTGCTCAACATCGTGCTGCATATGGACAACAGCGCGTTGATTGCCAAATGGCAAGACCAGCCCGCCAAAATCCCCGAAATATTGCACCAAGCCCGCTGTAATGCGATTGCGCCCGCGCTCGTTGCGTGGCAAAATGCGCACTCTTAAAAAAGGACTCACCATGCAATGGCTGGCAAAAAAAATTCTCAAACTCATCGGCTGGCGCACTGTTTACGTCACACCACCTGCCCCACATGGCATTGTGATTGTTTATCCACACACCTCCAACTGGGACTTTCCACTGGGTATTTTGTGGAAAATGGTGCACCGCATGCCGCTGCGCTGGATTGCCAAACACACTTGGTTTCGCCCCCCTATTGGTTTTATCATGCGTGCGCTGGGCGGCATCGGCATTCGCCGCGACGGCGGCCTCGACCTCACCACCCAACTGCGCAACACCATGCTCGCCCAACCCGAATGTTGGTTGTGCCTTGCCCCCGAAGGCACGCGCTCGCGCAAAAATTACATCCACATGGGCTACTACCACATGGCACAAGCGGCCAACGTACCGATTGGCATCGGCTACATCGACTATAAAACCAAAACCATCAGCATCGCCCAATACCGCATGACCGAACCGACCATCGAGGCCGAACTAGCCCAACTGGCGCGAGATTTTGTGGGGATTGAGGCGTATAACGTTGATAAGGTGAGTCCGTTGGTGGGTAAGTCACGTTGACTTAATACTTTCAATAGCGTGAATTAGTTCGTGATTGGGTAACTGTAAATAAATACCTTTACCCCGTAAATATGCTTCAATGTTATCGATTAAAAATTTATAATCTTCAAAATCAGGAGCATTAGACCTCATACACTTAATAGCAAAAAGAATATTATGCAAAACAACATTCGATGCATTAAAGCTTTCATAATCAATGCTTTGAATAAAAGGCTGATTTAATGAGCGCTTTTCTTTGACAACCAACTTATTAATTGTCTGTATAAAAATGTTTCGCGCCTCTTCACTTATGAATTGGGAGAGATACCCTACCGAGGAATAAATTGGGGCATCAGAATGAAGGTACGGGTGAACATCCATAATTTTTCCTGTAAAAATATTACTAAAAAAATGCCATAAACTCTCAACTTTGAGTTTGCCATCATTGATTAATGGGATGAACAATTCATTTGTTGTGGCGTCTGCATGACTGCCCAGTGATGGCCCACAACATGCTTTAAATATAGTATTCAACAATTGTTCAGACACATCAATAGGCCATAAAAAGCGCATATGATTGAATATTTTTTTCGCTACTTCCATTTTGGCATCATCCATGCGATTGCGATTTTTGATAACTCTAAGCTCAAAAATCCAAAGCGACAATGCGATTAGCCGTTGTTCAACTGTTAAACAGTCAAGTGGTTGTATTGCGTCGTCAAAAATTAGCTTTTGATTGATTAAATCTGAGTAAATTTGGCTGTACTAGCCACGACTTCATCTGACAGACAGTGTTTAAACTGCCGTTAAAACTGTCTCGGTTGTACGAAATGTCCGATTCAGTTGTTTTTCGATAGCGATGTGTTTGCTATCTAAAAAAGTTTGCATGGGTGTTTTACC
>JBOFII010000009.1:0-21759 GCA_051650085.1 Formosimonas sp. | reverse complement strand
ACTTGACTGGATAGCTGTTCAACCCACTCTGGAGGTATGTGTGGCAACTTCGGATGTTGAGTTTTCTGTGTCATGATGTTTTTCCTTCTTTAGGTTGGAGGGTAGAGTATCATTTACACAGATTTTTTTACAGGCTCTGCTAGTTGACTAATTTCTCGATCCAAACGCTCTTTAAACTTAACTCCAATCAATTTTCTTGCATCGGCTTTTTTGCCCTCATCATGCGCTGTTATGACTCTTTCAAAAATATCAATCAAGTCCGAAATACCATAACTTAGTTTTGTACTCATATAAAGAATATAGAAAATTTTCTGATCTGTCGTTTCAAAATTTGTCTTTAACTCATATATTCTTTTGATCTCAAAATAAAGTTCCACCAATTCTGCAGAGCGATGAATATCAAAATTTGTTATAAATATTTGCTCATAGTAACGCTCAAATATTTGTTTCTTTTGGTTTGATGTTTTTTCTGGGCTACCTTGTACAGAAAACAAAATCTGCCCAAATTTTTCTATCCCAATTCTATGTCGATACCGTTTATTGTCAGCAGATAAACCAATATCACCTGATTTTCTTGTATAAATAATGCCTTTTTGATCCAAATACTGCTCTATTTGTATCTGCTCATATGCTAAAGCCTTTAAATCAACAACAGAAACCGAGTTTTGACTATTGGTGAACTCCGCAATTTTATTTTTATCATTTGTCGTTTCAGGAACTTTAAAAACTCGAAGCAGAATTTGGCAATTTGATAAAAAATTTTCAATGTGTTCAGGATTTTTTCGATTGAAATCATGAATAGTTCTTAATGTTTGCCCTCCATTTACGACTTGGAAATTTTCCAATTCAATTTTAATTTTTTTCTTCAGGTTAGTGTCTTCAGTTGTAATATTTGTTGCCGTTAGAGTAAGTCCATTGTTGTACATAAAAAACTTTGAAGGCTCATCTTCAAGAGTTTTTAATATTTTTTTATTAATCTTAGACCGTAGAACCAATCCCCTAACATTATCAAACAACAAACCATAATCCAACTCTACTTGAGTCAATGGAGAAAAGTTTTCCATCGCATAGTCTTTTCTAAATGACTCACGATCACAAGTAATTCTGATCAAATCACTTGCAAAAATTTTAATTACATATGACGTAGCTGAAGAAAGGTTTGTCTCCACAAAAGGTAAAACCACATCTTTATCCAACATAAGAACTGCCCCCAAAGGTTTGGGACGTATCGACATGGTTTTTATTATTTTTTCAAGGGCAACAGCTTCAACTTCTACCGCATACATTTCAGAAAACTGTTCAATTTCGGGAGATATAACATCAAGTTCCTTAGAGTCATTGCTGACAAAATACAGTTTTGTCTTCCAAATAGTACTACTGTTATTTTTTTCTAATATATTTTTCAGAGAGTTGTGTGTCTTATGCCTACTCCCTCGAAAATCTTCATTTGAAATCATCGTCAAGAATTTACTTGATAAAAGTAAATCATTAACACCTTGTTGAGAGGTTTGTTTAAAACTTTCTCTAAACTTAAAGTTAAACAAGTTGATACAAAAATTCTCATCATCAATAAAAACAGCATCAACACCAAAATCATCAGACGGCTTATTACGAATAATCTTATTAAATTCTGTATCAATGATCATGTCAACAATATCTGCAGTATCTTTCACGTCACAAATACTTTCCAACATGAATAAATAGAAGCCTAATCTTTGCTTATCTACAGAAGATAAACTCGATGAGTCAAAGGCGAAGTCTTTTTCTAAAACATTAAAATAAGCCTCGCACTTTAAATTCAATAATTTAAAATCATTTTTGTTCACCATAACCATCCCTTTTTTACTCACTCATAAATAAAGTTTGCACATCGCTCAAAAACCGCCAGCCCAAGTCGGTGACGCGCAGCACGTCGTGTTGGCGCACCATCAAACCGCGCTCATGCGCCGTGGACAAAGCGGGTTCTAAATCGGCCACGCTCAAACCCGTGGCGGCGGCGAAATGGCTGACTTTCACGCCGTCGCGCAAACGCAGCGCGTTGAGCATGAACTCAAACGGCAAGTCGGCGCGACTCAGTTGAATGGTCGTTTCAAGTGCGTCACCGCTGGCAATGGCGTTCACATACGCTTGTGGATGCTTAAATTTGCTGTGCCGCACAATGCCGTTGTGGCTGCTGATTTTGCCGTGCGCACCCGCGCCGATGCCGATGTAATCGCCAAACTGCCAATAATTGGTGTTGTGCACCGACTCGTGCCCCGCTTGCGCAAAAGCCGAAACTTCGTAATGGCGCAAACCTGCCGCGCCCAGTTCGGACTCGATGTAGGCTTGCATGTCGAGTGCCAAATCGTCGTCGGGCAATGGCGGCGGGTAGCGGTGAAAATAAGTGTTGGGTTCAAGCGTGAGGTGATAATACGACACATGCGTGGGCGCAAAACTCAAGGCGGTGCGCACATCGGCCTGCAACTGCGCCATGCTTTGGTTGGGCAAGGCAAACATAATGTCTAAATTGACTTTGTCAAACAACGCGTACGCGGTGCTCAACGCTTGCCGCGCTTGCTCGCCGTTGTGGATTCGCCCAATTTGCGTGAGCAATTCGTCATCAAAACTTTGCACGCCCAGCGACAAACGGTTCACCCCTGCGTCGCGAAAACCTTTGAGTTTGGCGTTGTCCAACGTGCCAGGATTGGCCTCCATCGTTACTTCCATGTCGGCAATATGCGGCATACGGGCGCGAATGCCCGCCAAAAGTGCGTCGATGGACTCGGCCGATAAAATACTCGGCGTACCCCCGCCAATAAACACGCTGACCAAACGTCGTCCCCACACCAGCGGCAAGGTATTTTCTAAATCTTTGAGCAAAGCCTGAATGTATTGCGCTTCCCAGTCCGCGTCGCTGTGCTTGAACTCGTGTGAGTTAAAGTCGCAATACGGGCATTTTTTCACGCACCACGGCACATGCACATACAGGCTCAACGGCGGCAACGCCGTCAAAATCACGTCTTGCGCGCGCTCAACAACTTTGGCACGCGGATGAAACACAATCGGCTGGCTCACGCATTCGCCTTCATGGTCGGCCACGCCGCTTTAAGGTAAACCACCATCGAGACCACGGTCAACGCCGCCGCGACATACAGCAACCACGTGCCCCAAACATGCATATCAAGGCCGAAAATCTCACGATTGAGCAACAGCATCGGCAAGGCCACCATTTGCGCTGCGGTTTTGTATTTGCCCAAATTATTCACCGCCACCGCCGCGCGTGCGCCAATCGACGACATCCATTCGCGCAACGCCGAAATCGTGATTTCGCGCCCAATAATGATGAGCGCAATCAAACCATGCACCAAACCTTGATGCACCAGCACAATCAAACAGGCCGCCACCAATAATTTATCGGCCACAGGGTCTAAAAACGCCCCAAACGCGCTGGTCTGCTGCCAACGCCGCGCCAAAAAGCCGTCCAGCCAATCGGTCACCGAAGCCACGACAAACAGCGTCGCCGCCAAAACGTCGCGCGTCGCATCAGGCAACGCACCAAACGGCGAATAAAAAATCGCCACCAAGAGCGGAATGGCAATCACCCGCGCCCATGTGAGTAAAATTGGAATGTTAGTTGGCATTGCTAATGCCTAATGTTAATTTTAAATTTTTCATAAACTCTACAGTATCTGCAAAATAGTTCGGAAATGCTCTTTTTAAACCATCAACCGAATCTGTGGAGACCAAAACAACATCTTTCGTTGGGTCATTTTTAAACTCTTCTTCATAATTAGCATAAAGTTTATTCGCCCTGTCCCAATCGTTATCATCAAAAGGAATTGCCCTTACTTTACGATGTTCTATGTCAAGAATAACAATATAAAAATCCCAACTGGTACTTTTGGGTGCAGCTATCATATTTGTTGCTACAGAAAAAGCCGTTAACTTTTCAGACACCTGCATTTGCAAATAAAGTTGATTCAATTCTGCAATATGCTCATGTCTTTGACCCGTTTCCAACGAGTAAAACGCGTCTCCTACTAACTTAAAAAAATACAACCACTCTTCATCACCAATGCCCGATTTTAACGGCTCTTGCAAAAATGTCCCGACCACCTCTACTGCAGTAGCCCAAGAGTGCTGAATTTTACTGCGAATTTGTAACTCCACGGGCAAACCCAAATATTCAACCTTGCCTCCCTGATAGGAATACACTAAGTGTACTCCCCTATAACCACTATTTTTCGGTGACTTGATGTAG
Organism: Formosimonas sp.; assembly: GCA_051650085.1. GTDB lineage: Bacteria > Pseudomonadota > Gammaproteobacteria > Burkholderiales > Burkholderiaceae > Hydromonas. The sequence goes on along the minus strand of JBOFII010000009.1, from coordinate 17,519 downwards.
TCCCTTTCCCGTTTAAGTTTATTTTTTGTTTTGCTATGCAACATTGCATCACGTAAAGCATAAACAGCATCAATGTCAGACAAAATAGCACGGCAACCTGCAATATCATCGACTCTATCTAACTCCATTTTTTCACGTTTCAATTTCGCAATAATTGATGGAGTACGTTTCAAACGCTGAGCAACTAATGCTGTTGAATCAACAAAAAACGCTTTTCGTCTAAACTGGTTCAAAACTGTTTGCATGGGGTAAGCATGTGAAGCCCGCCAATTCACAAGGATGTCAAAAGCTTCTTTTTGCTCGGCAAAACCATCATCTGAAAAGTCAAGCTCCATAATATCTCGAGTCAAAACCTTCCCAGCCCGTCGAACTTTTGTCTTTGAATGCTCTAACTTAGGCCAATGAACCCTTGCCTTTGAATGCTCCAACTTAGACCTATTCATCTGAATTTCCTATCCCATCATGCAACTGTTTATAAATCTCCGCCGCCAGTTTGGCCGAAATGCCATCGACGGTTTTTAAATCTTGCTCGCTGGCGTTTTTGACGCCTGCCATGCCGCCAAAGCGTTGCAGCAAGGCGGCGCGGCGTTTTGCGCCAATGCCCTCGATTTCTTCCAGCCTTGACACATTGCGCACTTTGGCGCGGGCAGCGCGCATGCCTGTGATGGCGAAACGGTGCGCTTCGTCGCGAATCTGTGCGATGAGCATGAGTGCAGGCGACAGTTTACCCAATTTTACCGCCGCGCGTCCATCGGCGAACAGCAAAGTTTCCAGCCCGACGCGCCGCCCGTCGCCTTTGGCCACCCCGACAATCAGGCCCACATCAAGACCCAGTTCGTCAAACACTTCTTTGGCCATGCTGATTTGCCCTTTGCCGCCATCGACCAGCACCACGTCGGGCAAAATTCCCTCGCCGCTCACTACTTTTTCGTAGCGGCGCAGCAGCACTTGCCGCATGGCGGCGTAGTCGTCGCCTGCGGCCACATCTTTGATGTTGAAACGGCGGTATTCGCCATTTTGCATGGCGTGGTTGTGATACACCACGCAGGAGGCTTGCGTGGCTTCGCCCGAATGGTGGCTGATGTCAAAGCATTCCACGCGCAGTCGCGCCAAATCTTCGTCTTGCGCAAACTCGCTCAATTGCAGCACGTCAGCCAAATCGCGGGTGCGGGTTTTCGCGCTGCCCGCCTCTTGCATGCGCCGCGCCAAGGCCAGTTGCGCGTTATTTTGCGCCATATCGAGCCAAATGCGCCGCTGGGTTTGCGGTTGTTTGACCCACAGCAATTTGCGCCCAGCCGCTTCATTGAGCGCACTTTGCACTTCATCGGACGGCATGGTGTCCAGCACAATCACATACGGCGCAACACCGTCGCCATAATGCTGCGTGACAAACGCATCGAGCACGTCTTGCGGGCTGCAATCTTGCGTGTGTTGCGGAAAAAACGCCTTGTCGCCCAAATGCCGCCCGCCACGCACCATCGCCAAGTTCACGCAATAGCGCGCGTCGCTGGCGGCAACCGCGATAATGTCGGCATCGACATCATCGCCCGTGCTCTCAATCGCTTGCGCCGCCATCATGCTCGACAGCGCGGCGATTTTATCGCGCCATTGCGCGGCTTGCTCAAAATCCAGCGCAATCGCCGCCGTCATCATTTTGGTCTGAAAATCTTGCAGCAAAGCGTCGGACTCGCCGCGCAAAAATTGCACGCTCGCCGCGACATCTTGCGCATAATCGGCCACCGAAATCAAACCAACGCACGGCGCACTGCAACGGCCAATTTGATGCAGCATGCACGGCCGCGAGCGGTTGCGAAACACCGTTTCGTCGCAGGTGCGCAACTTAAATATTTTTTGCAGGGTTTTAATCGACGACTTGACCGCGTAGCCGTTGGGAAACGGGCCGAAATACTGGTGCTTTTTATCGACCGCGCCACGGTAATACACCATGCGCGGGTACTCGCTGGCGGTCATTTTGAGGTAGGGGTACGATTTATCGTCACGAAACACAATGTTGTAACGCGGCGCGAGGGTTTTGATGAGGTTGTTTTCCAACAACAACGCCTCGGTTTCGGTGCGCGTCACCGTCACGTCAATCCGCGCGATTTTTTGCACCATCAGCGCAATGCGCGGACTGAGCGACTCGCTACGCGCAAAATAATTCGCCACACGCTTTTTTAAGTCACGCGCTTTACCGACATACAACACCACGTCGTTGGCGTCGATGTGACGATACACCCCTGGCAAATGCGGCAGGCTGGCGATGAAGGCGGCGGAGTCGAAAGTATCAGACATTAATTTGTGCAAAAAAAGCGACGTTCAACGTCGCTTTTTTATCATTTAAAATCAATCACTTAACGCGTGAACGGTATTCGTTGGTGCGGGTGTCGATTTCGATTTTGTCGCCTGTGTCGACAAACAACGGCACTTGAATCTCGTAGCCTGTGGCCAATTTAGCGGCTTTCAAAACGCGACCAGATGAGGTGTCGCCTTTAACCGCTGGCTCAGTGTAGGTCACTTCGCGCACGATGGTGGTTTCGAGTTCAACCGAAATCGGACGCTCTTGGTAAAACACCACGTCGCAAATCATGGCGTCTTCGAGGTAGTTGAGCGCGTCGCCCATTGATTCGGCTTCGATGTCGTATTGGTTGTATTCGTCGTCCATAAACACGTACATCGGGTCGTTGAAGTACGAGTACGTCACGCGTTTTTTGTCCAAAACCACTACGTCGAGTTTGTCGTCCGCGCTGAATACGTTTTCAGAGCCTGCGCCAGTCAACAGGTCTTTCATTTTCATTTTGATGACCGCGCCTGAGCGACCTGAGCGGCTGTATTCGGTTTTGAGGACGACTTTGGCCGCGCCATCGAGCATAAATACGTTACCGACGCGGAGTTCTTGTGCAATTTTCATAATTAACCAATCTTTAATTTAAACAAACCAAAAGTTCAACGCGGCATTATAGCCGCTTTCAGGCCAAGAAACCACACCGACGCATCAGTTGTTGCGCCAAACCATCAAATTGCGCCCAATATTCGCTCTGTGCGGCGGCGTGCTCGCGCACTTGCGGCCAGTTTTGGCGCAGCTCGAGCCATGTCTGCGCCACGTCCAGCGACGATTCGCCGTTCCAAAACAGTTGCCAATCGCGCCACGGCGCGGCATTGAGCGCGTACAGTTGCGCAAAGGCGGCGAGTTTGTCCCAATGCGCCCCGTCGTCTTGCGCGTAAATATGCCACGCAAACGGCACGCCCGCCCACAAGGCGCGCACCCATGAATCTTCACCGCGCACGCAGTTAAAGTCGCTGCTCCACAGCAACTCGTCGTAGTCGGTTTGCGTCAACATCGGCAAAAACCGAATCTGCAACGCGCCGTATTGCCCATCCACAAATCCCGCCCGCCGCACCGCTTGCGCGGCTTGCCCATGTGTCACGGCGAGTTGAACGGGTTGCGTCTCGTTCATCAAACAGGCCAGCCACTGCGCCACGGGCGCGCGCTCGTAAGCAAACAAACTGATTTTAAACGCCGCGGCATCGGGCGCAAAGCCCGTGAGCCGCGCCCACGTTTGTGGCGCATCGAGCGCGGCGCGGCGTGCGCCAAGGTCGCGCTCGCGCAGCAAGCCGCCCGTTTGCTCGGTAAATCCAGGGAAAAAGAAAATTTTATGTCTGCCGCCCGCACGTGGCGAGTTGAGGTTGTGGCATTCGCCCGCCCACGGCTCGGCGGTCAGATACTCTAAATTGAACCAAAACTGCGGATTCATCTGCTGCGCATAGGCGGCGGGCAACGGGCAGGCGAACGCCTCTATCACCACCGTCGCATCCGTGCGCCAGTCGGTCTGCGCGTCCCAGCGCACCACCTCAACGCCCGCCACGGTTTGCCGCGCTGCATCAGGCTGCACGTCGGGCCAAATCTGCGCCAGCGCGTTAATGTCGTCGATGTACAGCCGCACCTTTTGCGCATATTCACCCACCAATTGCCGCGCCAAACGCCAGCACACGCCCGCGTCGCCGAAGTTGTCAATCACCGTGCAAAAAATGTCCCACCGCTGCATGCGCTCACTCATTATTTTAGAAAATCGCGTAAAATACCACGTTTTAGCCGACGAAAACCGCCATGACCGATACTTTACACCGCTTTTTATTCCAATCCGCCCCCGTCAAAGGCGAAATGACCCATTTGCCCAACACATGGCGCGACATGCGAGCGCACAAACGCTACCCTGCGGCGGTCGAAGCCATTTTGGGGCAAATGGTCGCCGCCAGCGCATTGCTGTGCGCCAACCTTAAATTTGACGGCACGCTCATCATGCAAGTTCATGGCGACGGCCCCGTGCAACTCTTGGTGGCGGAATGCAACGCCGACCTTATCGTCCGCGCCACCGCCACCGTGCGCGAACACACCACCATCAGCGACGACATGAGCCTTGCGCAACTCATCAACGCGCACGGCAACGGCCGCTTTGCCATCACGCTTGACCCGAACAACCGCCAAGAAGGCCAGCAACCGTATCAAGGGATTGTCCCGCTGGTCGGCGACTCCATCGCGCAAGTGCTCATGCACTACATGAGTACCTCTGAGCAGCTCGACACACTCATCCAACTGGCCGCCGACGGCCACAACGCCGCTGGGTTTTTATTGCAACGTCTGCCCAGCCACGGCGGTGGTTTGAATGTTGAGTTCAACAACAGTTGGGAAGAATTAGAGCACATTGGCCGCACATTAAGCGCAGAAGAGTTGCTGCACAACGACACAGACACCCTCATGCACCGCCTGTTTTGGGAGCACCCACGCGACGCGCACACCACCGAACCCGTGCAATTCGCCTGCACCTGCTCACCCGCCAAAGTCGCCAACATGGTGCACATGCTCGGCATGGACGAAGCCACCGAAATGCTCAACGAGCAAGGCGACATCAACGTAAGCTGCGATTTTTGTGGGCAAAACTACAGCCTCAACGCCGCGCAAGTCCATGCGCTGTTTCAGCCTGATGCGGATGCGGCATCCATCCACTCGTTGCATTAAATCATGCCCATCGTCACCCTCACCTTACGCGCCCACAAAACCCGTGAATTCAAACAACAGGTTTTGCAGGCCGTGCATCAAGCACTCGTCAATGCAGGTGCAAACGTCAACGACCGCTTTCACCGCATTCACGAGCTAAGCGAGGATGACTTTCAATTCGACCCCAACTTCCCCGATGTGCGCACACAGCGCACTGAGGACTTTGTTTTGATTGAAATTTTGTTGGGTGCGGGGCGCAGTGTCAAAGTCAAAAAAGCCATTTTGGCCGACATCATCAACCAGCTCACCCCACTGGGTTTTGACCCCGAAAACGTCATGGTTTATTTTCAAGACATTGCATGGGAAAACTGGTCACCTGCGGGTGGGCGGATGCCGCATGGCTAGGCACAACGACCTCTTCTAAAAGTTTAAATTCTATAACCTATTGACTTTATTAAAATAAAACCCAAGGATCTGTTGAAAAAGCTATTTTTAGAGACAACCTTAAGAAGATTTTTTAATTTAGTTGTACATCATTTCAAACTCGTTCAATTTTGGTTTTTTTACACACTTTTGAGCCTACTGCGACTATTTCAACAGCAAAAACTCACATTTTAGACGCAATCTGTTACTATTTCTCACCCGCAATAGCACGGGCGTTCGTTTTTTAATCGATAGGAGTGAGACATGGGCATGTTTGATTACAAACAATACACCAGCAGCCAGTCGGCTGAATTGATGCAAACCTCGTACCAACTGGCGATTTATAGCCAAGTCAATGGTCTTTTGGGCATTTCATCGTCAGCTCAGATTTTGAAGGCCATAAACGATTCTTTGTTGAGTACAGGCCTATATGCCAACGCGGTCAATCAAGCTTTACCAGCAGGCTGGCGTGAACTTACGCCAGCAGAGTTGTCGTTGCCACAAAGTGCCTTGGACAGTACAGGGCAATATATTATTGAAAGTCCTTTAACAGGCACAACACCTACGGGTGAGCAAGCTAAAATTTTGGGGCAATACGATGCCCAAGGCAAATTGCTACGCGTGGCAGTGAGTTATACGGGCACCAATTCGCTGGTGGATATTCCCGATTACTTCCAGCTCAACAGCGGACAACTCGCGCCCAAACTTGAGCCCTTGCTCAATGCAGTGAAGGATTTTTCGATTAAAAATGGTTTGACCGCCGACAAAGTCATTTTCACAGGCTACAGTTTGGGCGGTGGCCTTACCAATTTAACAGCCGAGTATCGCAACACATTGGCAGGCGGTTTTTTTAAAAACGCTAATTACGTAGGCGTGGCATCGCCACTCATCTATGACGACCCATCAGTTGTGCTCAATTACGGCTATGAAAACGATGTGGTACATCGTGCAATAGGTAGCAGTGATACGGTCAGTGGAGCCGTATCAGCTGCAGGCCCGTTGTTGCTCAATAAAGATAAGCCTTACAGCAGCAGCATTGACAATACAGTGTTATTTAATGACATGTACGCTTCACCCGCTTGGACACTGCCTTTTTCAATTGTCAACATCCCCGTTGCTTGGTACGCCCACGTTGACGGTGTATTTTCTGACGGATATTCACGGATTGCAAACAATCCGTTTTACAACTTCATGGAAAAAGACAGCACGACAGTTGTGGCCAGCTTATCTGCTTTGTCACGTGGCACCACTTGGGTTGAAGACAAAGCCACTGCCACCTCAAGTCACTTTGGCACATCAGCATTCATTATTGGTTCAAAATTTGACGATTTACTAAAAGGCGGTACTGCAGGTGATTTCATCTATGGTGGCGAAGGCAATGACATTATTCGAACAGGTGGCGGATCCGACCACATTGACGGCGGCAGTGGTGTAAATGAACTGCGCCTAATGGGCAACAGCTCTGATTGGAATGCTTATCGCCTTTCAGATGGCACTTTATTTATGGATGCAAAAGACCAGTCTAATTTAGTCGAGGCAGAAAATATCCAACGAGTGTCGTTTGAGTACGAACTGGCATCACTCGTCAACCCTTACGTCGTGACAAATAATAGCTTATTAGACCAGCGTGCAGGTTTGATGTCATGGCTCTTTCGCAAAGATGTCGTATACCAAGCCAAGATCGAGGGCACACAAGGGGCGGACAATTTAAGCGGTAAAACCTTGTTTGGCCAAGCAGGTAATGACACCTTAAACGCCATTTCAACGGGCAGTTTGTTACACGGTGGCGAAGGTGCTGATGTACTAAAAGGCAATCTAGGTTCAGACCGTTTGTATGGCGCCGAAGGCAATGATGTGTTATCAGGCAGCGCAGGCAACGATTATCTCAATGGTGGCGTGGGGCATGACACATATCAATTTGGTCGTGGCGACGGCAAAGACACTGTAAGCGAATCAAGCGGCAACGATCAAATTGTATTTGGTACAAGTGTAAATGCCAACCAATTGTGGTTGAGCCGCTCTGGCAATGATTTGCTGGTGAGCATCATTGGCAGCACCGACCAAATGAAAATTGAGCATTGGTATGACAACGCTAACTTCCAAGTTGAAACATTCAAAACTGCCGACGGCAAAATTTTAACGGCTGAAAAAGTGGATGCATTGGTTCATGCAATGGCTGCGTTCAGTCCACCAACATCTGGACAAAGCACTTTGAGCGCCAGTTATCAGACAGCTTTAAACCCTGTTCTGGCAGCAAGTTGGCTGTAAAGGGATTAACTTAACCTAATCTGCCCTTGAGTTGACAGACATCTCTCCGCTTAGAAAGAGGTGTCAAACGAATAGGTTGTACCGAAATAGACACTGGATTGGGGATACTTTAATGCGTTGGATTTATACCAGCGAGAAGTAACCCCAAACCAGACAATCCCAACAGTACAGCCAAAAACGACCAATCCTGAGAACGTCAGAACCGCGCCTGAAATATAGCGCCCAAGGCTTGCCAAAAAACGGCTCGTTCAGCCGCACACAAATGCGTACTACAAGATTCCCCATTGCGTTAAGCCTGTTGGAACAAAACGTCAACATTACCGCTCCCAACAGCATAGATAAGTCACAACACTCACTCCACCGCCAAACCAACGACAAACGGCAATAAAAACACCACAAATCCCGCGACAAACCACGCTGTGTGTTTCCAGCTGCCAATCAATTTATACAACAGCCAAGGCCCTGCAACCCAGTACAACAAGGCAGTGTAGAAACCTGGGCGATAATTCCATGCCTCAATCGTCCAGACCACATGGGCAATCGCGTTGCCCAATGCGCCATACATCACAAAAAACAACACAGGCACCAGTAAAAAACGCAAGCCAACCTGAATCGCCAACACGCAAGCCAAGGCAAATACAGCATATGCGCTCATATTAAATGTCACAAACAACTCATTGCTGTAGGGCAGACCACCATAATGTACGGGATAAAATGTTTTGAAATCAGTCAAAAACTCCTCAGCAAAATGCAAAAACTGAATCGCCAAGACCGCCAAAAAAGCAGGCATAAACTCGGCGGTTCGCGGAATGCTCACGCGCTTCCAGTACATCCAAATAAACACCAGCCACGCAAACGCAAAACCAGGGACAAACGTTGCAATCAATGATGCGCCAGAAGACAGATGAAAATAAAACACTTCCAGCGCCAAGGCCATCATACTGCCCAACCACACATCGCGCCGCCCAATGAGGCGCTGCTCTTGATTCAAATCGCTCATGCGCTCCTCCTCATTGCACAATCAACCGCTCCCGATAATATTTCAACTCATCAATCGACTCGTACACATCGGCCAGTGCGGTGTGGCGGGTTTGTTTTTTGAAGCCGTCATAAATCGCGGGGTGCCAGCGGCGGGCGAGTTCTTTGAGAGTGGAGACATCAATGTTGCGGTAGTGAAAATGCCGCTCAAGTTCGCTCATGTAGTTGGCCATGAAGCGGCGGTCTTGGCCGATGGAGTTGCCGCACATGGGGGATTTTTGTGGGCCGATGTATCGTTTGATAAACTCAAGCGCCTCGGCTTGTACCTGCTCTTCGCTCAAACTTGAGGCTTTGACTTTGGCAATCAGCCCTGATTCGCCGTGGGTCTTTTGATTCCACGCGTCCATGCCGTTGAGCACGTCGTCGCTTTGGTGCACGACCCAAACGGGGGCTTCGGCGACGGTGTTTAAGTCAGCGTCGGTGATGACGATGGCGAGCTCTAAAATGCGGTCGGCAAGCGGGTTAAGCCCCGTCATTTCCATGTCGAGCCAGATGAGGCGGTTGTCGTCGCGCGGGGGGAGGTTTTCTGTCATAATGCCAATTCTTTCACAATCTGAAAAATGAGGGTTTATTTTGAATGCGTTTTCTGCGTTGTTTATCGGTGTTGCCGCGCTGTATTTTACCGTAAAGTGGTATTTGTCCCACCGACAAATGCAGCATATTGTGGCTCATCAAAATGCCGTGCCGTCGCCATTTGCGGGGCAAATTGATTTAGCCGCCCATCAAAAGGCGGCGGCGTATGCACTGGAGCGGCATCGGTTGGGGCGCAGCGGCCTGTTGGTGTCGATGATTATGCTGTGGGTGTGGACGCTGGGCGGCGGCTTGGGCTTTTTGGCGCAAGCGGCGCAGTCGGTCAGTGCGCATCCGTTGCATTTTGGGGTGATTTTGATGGTGGCGTTTTCCATCATCAACGCGCTGGTCGATTTGCCGCTGTCGTACGTGGCGCAGTTCAAGGTTGAGCAACAATTTGGCTTTAATCGCATGACGCTGCGGCTGTGGTTGAGCGACCTGCTCAAAGGCACGGCGGTGTCAATGGCGATTGGCGTGCCGTTGCTTTATGCGGTGTTGGCGTTGGTGACACACGCGCCCGACACGTGGTGGCTGTGGGCGTGGGCGTTGTTTGTGGTGGTTAACTTACTGTTGATGTGGTTGTACCCGACCTTTATTGCGCCGCTGTTTAATAAGTTTAAGCCACTGGAGGCGACCGATTTAAAAACCCGCCTTGACGCGCTGTTGACCCGCTGCGGCTTTACCAGCAACGGCATGTTTGTGATGGATGGCTCAAAACGCAGCGGCCACGGCAACGCGTATTTTACGGGCTTTGGGCGCAACAAGCGGATTGTGTTTTTTGACACGTTACTGGCGCAATTGAGCGAAGCGCAAATCGAGGCGGTTTTGGCGCATGAATTGGGGCATTTTCACCACAAACACATCATTAAGCGCATGGCGGTGGTATTTCCTCTGAGTTTGGCGGCGTTTGCGCTGTTAGGCTACGTGGCGCAGCAGGCTTGGTTTTACAGCGGCTTGGGCATGACGACGGCGTTGCCAGCCGCGCATTTAACCGCCGTTGCATTGATTTTATTCAGCCTTGTCTTGCCCTTGTTCACGTTCGTGCTCACGCCTATTTTGTCGCACGGCTCGCGCCGCGATGAGTTTGAGGCCGATGCGTTTGCGGTGGCGCACAGCAACGGGCAAGATTTAATCGACGCGCTGGTCAATATGTATCAAGAAAACGCCAGTTTTGTCGAAACCGACCCGCTGTATTCGCGCTTTTACGACTCGCACCCGCCCGCGCTGATTCGGATGGCGCACATTCAACAACTCATGGATGCTGCACATGGCTAAAACCACCGCTCGGATTGTGGCCAATTATGGCCACCAATTTTTAGGTTTACCGCTCGATGCACGCACCGACGCGCCCGACGCGCCGTTCATCTCGCTCGTGGCGCGCGGCAAAAAGCAAGGGTACGCGGTCGGTGATGTGGTTGAGGTCACCTTGACCGCGCACAATCAAGGCGCGATTGAAAAAATTCACCCGCGCGAGAATATGTTTTACCGCTCCGAGTTCAATAAGCAAAAAAACTTGGCGGCCAACATCAAACAAGTGGCGATTGTCTGCGCCACCGAGCCTGCGTTTTCAGAAGAATTGCTCGGTCGCGCCTTGATTTGCGCCGAAGTGGCGCAGATTCCTGTCGTGATTATTTTGAACAAAATCGACGTGGCCGACAAACTGCCCGCCGCGCGGGCGACCATGCAGTTATACCGCGATTTGGGCTACACCACGGTGGAGATTTCGACGCAAGACGCGGCCAGTTTGCGCACCCACATCGTGCCGCATTTGATGGGGCAATCGACTTTGCTGATGGGGCAAAGCGGCATGGGTAAGTCATCACTCATCAACGCGCTCATTCCTGATGCGCACATCAAAACCCGCGAGATTTCCAGCGTGCTCAACAGCGGCAAGCACACGACCACTTTCACCCGTTTGTTTGATTGCGATTTTGACGGGCAACACAGTCAGATTATTGACTCACCTGGCTTTGAGCAGTTTGGCATGGCGCAGTTTTCGTTGAGCCAAATTCAGCACGCCATGCCCGAATTTGTGCCGTATTTGGGCACGTGCAAATTCCACAATTGCAGCCACGAACACGAGCCGCAATGCGCGATTTTGGCGGCGCTTGAGCAAGGCATCATCAGCGACAAACGGCATGAGTTTTACCTGCGCTTGATTGAGCAACTCAAGTATTACGACCGCGCTTTGTATTGAGGATGATATGAATGCCCACACCCCTTTTCCACTGGACTACGAGCCCAACGCGCCCGAGTCGATGTTGCGCCCTGCGATACAGGTTTTGGAACGCGCCAACATGTTGCTGGACGTATTGGCCAAACACAATCAAGCCATGAGCCTCAAAAGTTTGGCCGAACAAACAGGGCTGAACATTTCCACCGCCCACCGAATTTTGAACGACTTGGTGCTGGCGCGGATGATTGACCGCCCGTATTCTGGGCATTACCAGCTGGGTATGCGCTTACTTGAGCTGGGCAGTTTGGTCAAAGCGCGGCTCAATGTGCGCGATGTGGCTTTGCCCATCATGAAGTATTTACACCAACAAACGCGGCAAACCATTAATTTATCGGTGCGGCAAAACGACGAAATCGTGTATGTCGAACGCGCGTATTCCGAACGCTCAGGCATGCAAGTCGTGCGGGCGATTGGCGGGCGCGCGCCGCTGCATTTGACCTCGGTCGGCAAATTATTTTTGGCGCAATTCGACAAGTCAACCCTGCTCGCCTACGCGGCCCGCACGCAACTCAAAGGGCAAACCAAAAACAGTTTATCAACCCTTGAAAAACTCAGCAAAGAACTCGACTGGGTGCGCATGCACCACATTGCTCGCGACCACGAAGAACTCGAAATCGGCGTGTCGTGCATGGCGGCGGGGATTTTTGATGACAGCCATCAGATGATTGCTGGCTTATCTATTTCCGCACCCGCCGACCGCGTGCAAGAAAACTGGATTAAAATGCTGCAAGACGCGGCCTACAAAATCTCGCAGTCGATGGGCTATTCGGCCAAACGCAGTTCAACCCACGCAGGAGTGTGACATGCCAGATTCTCACGGAAACTTTGACATCGGCGTTAAAGTCGGTACATTCAATTTACGCAATTTAGCTCGCCCGCACTTTCAGTATTATCCAAACAGCCAGCCGTACGACGATAAAGAATTCGCCGCCAAGTGCGCGTGGATTGTGGCGCAAATCGACCGCATGAATTGCGACGTGATTGTTTTTCAGGAAGTATTTCATGTCAGCGTGCTCGAAGACATTATCCGCGCCAGCCGCACCCTGCGCAACGCTCGCGTGATTGGTCGTGACGCCGTACCCATGCCGCCCAAAAACGGCCTCGTGCCGCAAGTGGCGATTGTCAGCAAACTGCCACTGGCGCAAGAGCCTGTGTGGGTCAGCCAATACCCACGCAAAATCAGCATCGCGCCCGTCGGCTACGACGCGCCAATTGAGCAAATCACCCGCGCCGTGCCACACATCACCGTGGTTTTACCCAACGATGTCAAACTGCATATTTTGGGCGTGCACCTCAAGTCCAAACGCCCCGATTATCTCGACTCCGAAGACGAATCCAACCCAGACGACTTGGCCGTGGACACTTACCGCTCGCTCATGCGCCGTGGCGCGGACTCGATAGCAATTCGCCAATACCTCAACGGCTTGCTGCAACGCAACCATGAGCCATGCATCATCACGGGTGATTTCAATGATTCATCTCATGCCGTCACCACCCAAATGATTGCGGGGACAGGGCGCTTTGGCAAGAGTTTTTATGATTTTCAGCTGTTTGATGCCACCCGCATTCAAACCAAAAACGATCCACAGCGTTACGTCGCATTCACCTACATCCACAATGGTGCGCTGGAAGTGCTCGACCACATGCTGGTTTCAGAAGAGTTTCACCCCGAATCGCGCCACCGCATCGCGCAGGTGCGCGAGGTGTTTTGCCTCAACGACCACTTGCACACCCGCTCACCTGAGAGCTCTGACCACGGCCAAACCGTGGCGAGCTTTTTGTTCCAAAACAACCGCGCTCAATAAACCACGCAGTCGTCGGCACTGAACTGAAAAGTCACCTGCTCGCCGACTGCAGGCATGGCCGACTCGCCGCCGCTGTTGAACACATCAATTTGAATCGTGTTCTCGTCGCTCATGCCTGCAGGCACGACCATAAAACGCACCACTGAGCCTAAAAAACTGCGCTCTTGCACTTTGCCTGTGGCAACAATCTGCTGTGCGCTGTCCGCGTCGCCCAATTTGATTTTTTCGGGGCGCAAATGCAATTGCAACTCGCGACTTGCATTGTGCACGATGGCGGGCGGTAACTGAAACACCCGCTCCCCCAGTTGAATCGTGCCGCTGCTGGCATCGAGCAAGGTGGCGGGCAATGAGTTAATCGTGCCGATGAACGAGGCCACATATTCATTCGCAGGCGTGTTGTACAACTGCGCAGGCGTGCCCATTTGCTCAATCACCCCTTGATGCATCAAAATAATGCGGTCAGACATCGACAAGGCTTCTTCTTGATCGTGGGTCACATACAACGTGGTGATGCCCAGCTTGCGCTGAATCGCCTTGATTTCGGAGCGCAAATGCACGCGGATTTTCGCATCCAACGCCGACAAAGGCTCATCGAGCAACAAAACCTTAGGTTGCCGCGCCAACGCTCGTGCCAACGCCACGCGCTGCTGCTGCCCGCCTGACAACTCATGCGGATAGCGATTGGCAAACTCATGCAAACGCACCAAATCCATGTATTCATCAGCCCGCTCTTTGATTTGAGCCGTCGACAACCCGATATTTTTAAGACCAAATTCAATATTGCGCCGCACCGTCATATTCGGAAACAAGGCGTATTGCTGAAACACAAAGCCCAAATTACGTTTTTCAGGACTCACGCCCGACAAACTCGCCCCACCCAAAGTGACTGTGCCTGAATCTTCTTGTTCAAACCCTGCAATAATCCGTAAAGTCGTGGTTTTACCGCAGCCGCTTGCCCCCAGAAATGACACAAACTCGCCTTGTTTGACCTCAAAAGAAACCCCTTTAAGCGCAGTGGATGTCGCGTTGTATGATTTTGTGACTTGATTCAATACCAAATAACTCATTTTTTAATCCTTTGTGGTGAACCCAATAAGTGGAACAAGGCAATCGATGCCCACGTGAGCAGAAAACTCATCACTGCCAAGGCGGCAGGCTCATACGCATGGTCACGCCCCATCAAAGCCATGTACGGGCCAAATGCAGGCCAGGCCAACATCAGTGAGAGCGTCAACTCGCCCATCACCATGGCAAAAATAATCGATGCCGCTCCCAGCAATGAAGTGCGCAAATTCGGCAAAATCACCACAAACAGAGTGCGCCACGAGCCGACCCCAAGGCTTTTTGCCGCCTCGGTCAAGGTTTTAAGCTTAATGGACTCCAAGCCTGAGTCAATCATGCGATACACATAGGGCAAGCAAATGACCATAGACCCCGCAACCAACAAAAAAACCGACTGCGTCAATTGCAGGCCAAAGCCACCCGAATACAACCGAATCAAGCCAAAAGCCAACACAATCACAGGAATCGTAAAAGGCAAATTAACAATCGTCTCCAAAACCGAGCGCAAGCGCGGGAAATGCAAACGCACATGAATCGCGGTGGGGATAATCAGAGCAAAGCTCAAAACAATCACCAACGCAGCAATTTTGAGGGAGAACAAAAAGCTGTCGATGAATTTATCGTCCTGCAACACATGCATATAAGCCGAAAAACCCAACACGTCTTTCGTACCACGCAAAGAAAACAAAAACACCGCCAGCAATGGCAAAATAAAATAAATCGCACCAATCCCCAGCGATATCCAAGCCCATGGTTTAACTTTCATTCCAGCCACCTTGATGATTTGCGTTTGAGGTAATTGGCCAAAATAGTGGTCAGTGCCATAATCAGCACCATGCCCACGGCCAAGGCGTAACCCAAGTTCGGGTCATGCAGCACATCCCCTCGAATTTGTGAACCAATTAAAATCGTAATTAAATTGAGCATGCCACCCGTTAAAGCGTAAGCAGTTGCATACGCACCAAACGCATTGCCAAACAGCAATAAAAACGATGACAACAACGATGGCGATAAAATCGGCAAAACCACTTCCCACCAAAAGCGTAACCTTGATGCGCCTAAATTTTGCGCCGCCTCACGCCACTCCACGCGCAAAGCCTCAATCGCAGGCATGATGATTAAAATCATCAATGGGATTTGAAAATACAAATACACCAACACCAAACCCACAAAACTATACAAGCTAAAACCATGCTCGTATAAGTCAATCCCCAAAAATGACTTTAAAAACAAAGTCACCAAGCCCATCCGCCCCATTGTCGCAATAAAAGCAAACGACAGCGGTACACCTGCAAAATTAGAGGCCACACCAGAGAAACTCAAAATAAACGACTGCGCTCGATGTGACACGCCGCCCGCATGTACCGCATAAGCAATGGCAAAACCCAATAAGGTACCGCCAATTGCGCTAATCGCGCTCAATTGGATGGTCACCCAATACGAAGAGATGATATTGGGACGAAACAAATGGATAAAGTTATCCAATGTCCAACGCCCTTGTGCATCTTGCACGCTGCCCAGCAAAATAATCAATGCAGGTAAAATCAGAAACAACAAACAAAATAAAGCAAACGGCAATAGCGGCATGCATCGACGCCAAGATGCCGCAAACGTTGAGCCTTGATTCATGAAAGTCTCACTTATTTTTAGAATAAATACCCAAAAGCCTTATGCAGGCTTGCTGCAAAAGGCTTTTGAATCCGTTTATTTTTTTTGCACATTCACGCCAACCACTTTATCCCAGTTTTCAGCAATAAATTTTTTGGCATTTTCTTGTGCCGCAATATCAGGGAAAAGTGCCTTTTGATACGCCTCAGCAGGTGGCAATTTAGCCGCCAAATCCGCAGGGACTTTACCCCGTTTATTTAAGTCAGCAAACCGAACAGGATGGCCATAGCCCTTCAACCATAACAATTGCCCTTCATCGGAGTACAAAAACTCCATCCAGAGCTTTGCTGCATTTGGGTGAGGCGCATATGCGCTGATGGCTTGCGCATAAACCCCTGCGACCACACCATTTTGTGGAATCACCACGCCCACATCGGGGTTACCCGCGCTTTTATCGCGGTTAGACAGCGCATTGTAATCCCAACGGATGGTAATCGGTGTTTCACCAGAAGCCACCGTGCCTGGCACCGCAATAATCGGTACAAAGTTACCCGCTTTATTCAGCTTATCAAAAAACTGCACACCAGGCGCAATATTGTCAAAACTCCCACCATTGGCCAAGGCCGCGCTGGCCACCGACATAATCGCTTGGCTGGCCGTGCGCGGGTCACCTGCTAAAGCCACTTTCCCTTTGTACTCTGGTTTAAGCAAATCAGCCCAATCTTTAGGAGCATCTTTAATGAGGTTTTTATTGACCTCAAAAGCCAAAACCCCATAATAGTCACCGTACCAAAAACCATCAGGGTCTTTGAGTTCGGCTGGAATAGTGTCCCAAGTCGAAACCTTATACGGCTGGAGCAGGCCATCTTTTTTGGCTTGCGGCCCAAATGATAAGCCCACATCAATCACATCAGGCGCTTGTGGCCCTTTATTGTCTTTGTTGGCACGAATTGCTTCCAGTTCTTCACCCGAAGAACCATCTGGATTAAGCTCATTGACTTTAATGCCATATTTTTTTGAAAACGTAGCAATGATTTCCCCATAATTCACCCAATCGTGAGCCAGAGCGATCACCGTCAACTCACCTTCTTTTTGAGCCGCCGCAACCAAAGGCTGTAATGATGCGGGGATTGACGCGTCTGCTTGTGGGGCAGGGGCAGGCTTACTTTCAGGTTTAGAACAAGCGGACAAACCACCAAAAACGATGGCCAAACTAAGTACCGAATATTTTAATTTTGCAACATGCAACATCTCAACTCTCCTTTTTATGGCATACCAAAATCAGCCGTTTGAATATTAGCATGTTCACTAAAAAATTATGGGGAAATTTTGTAAACAAACATGCAGCCCCACACGCAAAAAAACACCCCAGTCGTCGACTGGGGTGTTTTGGGGTATAAAGCTTGACGATGACCTACTTTCACACGGGAATCCGCACTATCATTGGCGCTAAGTCGTTTCACTGTCCTGTTCGAGATGGGAAGGAGTGGGACCAACTTGCTATGGTCGTCAAGCA
>JBOFII010000008.1:0-10642 GCA_051650085.1 Formosimonas sp. | reverse complement strand
TTACCGTGCGCTTGCATTAAATACTGCCGCCTAAGCGGCTAAAAACAGTATTTAATGCAAGTCTGTTTTTTGTTTTTTAACCGCGTGGTTTATCACTTATAAATTCGATTTTGTTGTTCAAGGGGATTGAGCCACCTCTCAAAACACCCCAGTCTTCGACTGGGGTGTTTTGGTATTAAAGTTTGACGACGACCTACTTTCACACAGGCATCAGCACTATCACTGGCACTACTAAGTCGCTTCCTGTCCTGTTCGAGATGGGAAGGAGTGGTGTCAACTTGCGATGGTCGTCAAACAAAGTTTGTAGTTTGCCGAGTTAAATACAAACCATTATTGTCACAGCGCATCATTGCACGAGCGCACCCCTCCAATTGATTAAATCCGACAGCAAGCAATGCTGAAACGACAAAGCCACGGCGTTGGCCGTGGCTTTGTGTGCGATTGTAACGGTTTATTGAACTTTATCAATCATGCTCAATTTGCCGCCTTTTTCTTCCAAAATAGTAATCACGCTGCCTTTGAGTTCGCCTTTGTCGTCAAACGAAATCGGGCTGGTCAAACCACTCAAGCTCAAGCCTTTCATGGCCGCCGCAACTTTGGCACGGTCGGGCGAGCCTGCTTTTTTGATGGCTTCAACTAAAGTATAAACGCCGTCGTAATACATCGGTGCGTAGGCTTGCACGGGTTGGTTCGGGAAGCGTTTTTCAAAGTTGGCTTTGAACTTTTCGCCGTCTTTCATGTCGGTCAACAACAACCCCGTGGCCGAGCAAATCGAGCCTGCTGACGCGCCTGCGGCCAGTTTGATGTAGTTGTCGGTACAAGCGGCGTCGGGCATTAAGAATACGGATTTAATCCCCAACTCACGCGCTTGCTTGACCAAGGTCGCGGCGGTGTCGTCGTAGCCACCCCAAAAAATCGCGTCGGGATTCATGGCCTTGAGTTTGCTCAAAATTGCTTTGAAATCAGTGGTTTTGTCGGTCGCTGATTCGTGTGCCACCACGGTTGAGCCGAGTTCTTTCGAGGTTTTGTCCACTTGGTCAGACAAGCCTTTACCGTATGCGGTCGCATCGTCCAAAATCGCGATTTTTTTCAGGCCTTTTTTGTTGGCAAACGTCGCCAAGGCGGGGCCTTGTTTGCCATCGTGCGAGCCCATGCGATAAATCAAAGGCGAGCCGTCGGCGGCCTTGACGCTTTTGCTGGTCACATCAGGGTTGGTGCTGACGGTGAAGGCCACCAAGCCTGCCGCGCCATAAATCGGCTGAGCGACCATGGTCACACCTGAGTTGTAGTGGCCGACCACGCCCGCAATGCTTTTGTCATCGGCGATTTTTTGCGCCACGGTTGCGCCTTGCTTGGGGTCGCCCGCGTCGTCTTCAGAAACCAGTTCGAGCATGTATTTTTTACCACCCAAGTCAATCCCGCCTTTGGCATTGATTTCTTCAACGGCCAAACGTGCACCGCTTTCGTTGTCTTTACCTGCGGCCGATTGACCGCCCGACAAAGGTGAGGCGGTGGCGATTTTAATCACATTGCCTGCTTCAGCGGCCGCGGCGGGTTTGGCATCGGCCTTGGGGGCTTCCTTTTTATCGCCGCCTGAGCACGCGACTAAAGCCAAACTGGCAGCGACAGTTAAGGTTAAATATTTAAAAGTCATGTTGTATCTCCGTTGTCATTAAAAAATAGCGGCGTACCGCCAAAGGGTGCGACCTCGTACGCCCTTGCCGTGGTGCAGTGTAATCAATTCAATTTTGCCAAGCAAGGGAAAATTCATGTCAATCCATCGTTTGCGCCAACAATTGTGCATTGCCACCTGCTGCGGTGGTGTCGGTGCAGACATGGGTTTCGTGCAGCAACACGGCCACATCATGCAAGGCACACATGAGCGGTATCACCGCGCCGCTTTGTGCGGCCAATGTGCGCCGCCAGTGGCGTTGCTCGCCCTCGTCACCAAACAACGCCACCACGTCAAACTCCAGCGCATCTTGCACAATCTCGCCGCAGGTACGCAAAGCGGCCAGCCACGCGGGCGACTCGCGCACCACCACGCGATTGCCGCACAAGAGCGCGGCCAACACCTGCTCGGCCAAGTCAGCGGGCGATGGCCCCAAACACAACACCGTGCCACGGGCGCTCAGGTGGTATTCATTGGCCTCACCCGTCGGGCTGGGTAAGCTTTGAACAGAAAAATTCAAGCTGCTAGCCGCGTGTACCACGTTGCGCCACGCGCCGCTCAACTCTGGCGGGACAACCCGCGCCAACTCGGCCATGCGCTCGGCTTTGCGGGCGTCCATGTGCACATCACTGGACGCGCCGCGCACCATTTTAGACAAATACAGCGGCCCGCCTGCTTTGGGGCCGGTGCCCGATAAGCCGTGGCCGCCAAACGGCTGGCTGCCGACCACTGCGCCAATTTGGTTGCGATTGACATAAATATTGCCAATCTTCGCCTCGCGGCACACCGCATCGACCCGCGCCTCAATCCGACTGTGCACGCCCAGCGTCAGCCCATAGCCTTTTTGATTGATGTCGCGCACCACTTGGCTCAATTCGCTGGCTTTAAACGTCGCCACATGCAAAATCGGGCCGAACATTTCTTTGCCCATTGGCGCAATTCCGCGCACGCGCACCATGGTTGGGGCGACAAAATAACCGTCGCTGGGCGCGGCAATGCTTTTGATTACATCGGCTTGTGCAATATAGTCGCTCAATTCGCGCTGCGCTCGCGCGTCAATCACCGGCCCCACATCGGTGGCCAAGTCTTGCGGGTTGCCGACTTTGAGTAAATCCATCGCGCCTGCAATCATGCGCACCACTGATTCGGCAATCTCTTCTTGCACATACAAAATCCGCAAGGCCGAGCAGCGTTGCCCCGCGCTTTGGAACGCGCTGGCCATCACGTCGCGCACCACTTGTTCGGGCAAGGCGGACGAATCAACAATCATGGCGTTTAAGCCGCCCGTCTCGGCAATCAGCAGCGCGTCGGGCGCGAGGTGCTCGGCCATACTGGTTTGAATCACTTTGGCGGTGATGGATGAACCCGTAAATATCACCCCGTTGATGCGTGGGTCAGCCGTCAAGGCCGCGCCAACCACCGCGCCCGCGCCGCACAACAGTTGCAGCGCGTCAGCAGGCACGCCCGCCTCGTGCAGCAGTTGCACCGCAACCTTGGCAATCAATGGCGTTTGTTCAGCAGGCTTGGCGAGCACGACGTTACCGCTCACCAAAGCGGCGACGACTTGCCCCATAAAAATCGCCAGCGGAAAATTCCACGGTGAAATGCAGCTCACCACACCGATTGACGCGGCGGTGTAATGCGCGGCTTGCGTCGCATAATAACGGCAAAAATCGACCGCTTCACGCACTTCGGCCACCGCGTCGGGCAAGGTTTTGCCCGCTTCTGCGGTGAGCAGCGCGAACAATTGTGGCGCGGCCGCTTCGAGCGCGTCAGCGGCGCGAGTCAGGCACGCTGCGCGCTGCGCTACTGGCGTGCTCGCCCACGCGCTGGCCGCGTGCGCTGCGCGGCCAATCGCGGCGGTGACTTGCGCGGGCGTGGCCCAATCGACCGCGCCAATTCGCTCAAGCGTCGCAGGATTGTGCACCTCATGCGCCCCTGTAAACTGCGGCCATTCACGCCCGTGCGTCAAGTGCGCCAAAGTCGGGCGATCGGTCAAATCCCAGCCTTTTGAGTTGCGCCGCGCAGGCAAAAACAAATCACTCGGCGCAGTCACCGCATGGTGCTGCGCAATTGCCGCCCACGGGTCGGCGGCCACTTGCGCGGCGGGAATGGCCGCATCGGCCATTTTGTGCACAAACGAGCCGTTCGCGCCGTTTTCGAGCAAACGACGCACCAAATACGCCAATAAATCATGGTGCGCCCCAACGGGTGCGTAAATGCGGCAACGCGTGCCGCGCTGCGCCATAACCACATCGTGCACCGCTTCACCCATGCCGTGCAGCCGCTGAAACTCAAACGCAATTTCGCGCCCTGCGACAAAGTCCAAAATCGCACTGACGCTGTGCGCGTTGTGCGTGGCAAATTGCGGGTAAATCCGCTCATGCATGCTGAGCAACTTTTGCGCACACGCCAAATACGCCACGTCGCTGTGCGCTTTGTGGGTATAAACCGCAAAGTCAGGCAAGCCCAGCACCTGCGCCCGCTTGATTTCCGCGTCCCAATACGCGCCCTTGACCAGCCGCACCATAATACGGCAATCCAACTCACTCGCCAACGCGTGCAGCCAATCGAGCACTTCGGGCGCGCGTTTGCCGTAGGCTTGCACCACCACGCCAAAGCCGTGCCAGCCGCGCAAACGCTCGTCACGCAGCACCACTTCAATCACGTCCAGCGACAAATCCAAACGCTCGACTTCCTCCGCGTCAATGTTAAAACCCATGTTGGCGGCAGCGGCCAGTCGCGCCAATTCAAGCGTTCGCGCCACCAAAACATTCAGCACATCGGCGCGATGCGCCTCTTCGTAGCGCGGATACAGCGCGGAGAGTTTGACCGAAATCCCAGGGTTGTCCGCCACCTGCGCAGCCGTACATCGCGGGGTGAGTGTGTGTATCGTCGCGCGATAGGCTGCTAAATAACGCAGCGCGTCCGCATCGGTTTTCGCACCCTCACCCAGCATGTCATACGAATAAGTGTAGCCGCGCCGCTCTTGGGTTTGCGCGGTTTTGAGTGCAGATTCAATCGTCTCGCCCAAGACAAATTGACTGCCGAGTTTTTTGAGCATTTCGCCCACGGCGGTGCGAATCACAGGCTCGCTCAGGCGTTTGACCAAACCGCGCACGGTTTGCGCCACCCCACGGCTCGCCTTACTCGACAGCAGTTGCCCCGTCAACATCAAGCCCCACGTCGAGGCGTTAATCAAACTCGACGACGACTGGCCGCGATGCGCCGACCAGTTCGCCCCTGCGATTTTGTCTTCAATCAATTCATTGACCGTTACCGCGTCAGGCACACGCAACATCGCCTCGGCCAAACACATCAAGGCCACGCCTTCATCGGTGGACAGGCCGTATTCACCCAACATCGACTCCATCAAACTGGGCTTTTGCTCAGCGCGTACCGTCTCAATCAGCTGTGCGGCGTGCTCGGCAATCGCCGCACGTTCACTCACGCTGGGCATTAAAGGCGCGAAACGCGCAAGTGCGGCGGCCTCAGACATCATGTGGGCATTGTGAATGGCAGCGCGGTGGTGGGCAAGCATAAAACCTCCTAATATTGAACACCATCATTTTAGGATATAGTCTTTTTAATTTTCACCTAAAATCACAGCGAAACACCGCTGATTCGATTTATTTTGAGCACACAAGCACAAAATTTACAGTGCTTTTTCAAAAAACACCCTCAACATCATCAAACTGCTGCGCCACGATGGGCGCATGATCCGCAGTCGGCTGGCGCAAACATGACCGACAAAATCTCTGCCCCATGTCAAACAAACCTCAACTTTTATGGTGATGGCGGCGATCAAGGCGTAAAATAGCGGTTTTACGTTCAAGGCCGCTATGCGACACCCCATTCAAAAACTCAGTTGGCACACCATCGGCTTTGCGCTGTTTATGGTGTTGTTTGAGTTCTCCGTTTATATTGCCAACGATATGATTCAGCCCGCCATGCCGCATGTGGTGGCTGAGTTTTCGGCCAATCCTGTGTGGATTCCATCCGCGTTGACCGCGTTTATGCTCGGCGGCGGTTTGCTCACGTGGTTTTTGGGGCCTTACTCGGACCGCCACGGCCGCCGCCCTGTGCTGTTGTTTGGCGTGGCGTGTTTTACGCTGGCTTGCGTGGCCAGTTGGTGGGTCAATTCTATTGAAGCGTTTATGGTGCTGCGTGTGGTGCAGGGCATGGGCATGTGCTACATCGGTGCGGTCGGTTATGCGGCGATTCAGGAGGCGTACGCCGAAAAACCTGCAATTCAAGTCATGGCCTTGATGGCCAATGTCTCGCTGCTCGCGCCATTGCTCGGCCCTCTGTTGGGCGCATGGCTGATTGAATGGGCGTCGTGGCATTGGATTTTCATCGCTATTGCCGTGGTGTCGATGGTTGCGGGGGTCGGCTTGTGGCGATTCATGCCCGAAACGGTGCAACTGCCGCATGTGGCCAAGGCGCAAGAAGCACATTTTTTGCTGCACACCGCCCGCGGTTACTGGTCGGTGCTGCGCCAAGGTGCGTTTGTTCGCGCCGCGCTGACGCCAACGTTTTTGATTGTGCCGATTATTGCGTGGATTGGCGTGGGACCGATGATTTTGATGAACGACTATCATTTGAGCAGCCTGCAATTTGCCTATTGGCAAGTGCCTGTTTTCAGCGCGATGGTGCTGGGCAACTGGGTTTTGGCTTATGTCACAGGTAAGTGGCCACTGCCGCGCACGCTGCATATCGGCCAAGGGGCGACGGTTTTGGGGTTGTTCATCTGCGCCATCATGCTCATGTTGGATATGACCTATCCTGCGCTGATTGTCATGATGACACTGTTGGGCTTGGCCGATGGTTTGTCGATGTCGGTGTATTACCGCTTTGCCATGACCTCAATTGATGCGGGCAAAGGGCTGATTGCCGCCGCATTCAACACGATTTTTACCGTGGTTTTGAGCCTTGGGATTGAAGCGTACAAATGGGTTTATGTCCATTTGGGCTTATGGGGGTTTTGGGGTATAAGTGCGATGAGCATTGCCATTTTTTTATGGTTGGCGCAAACCAGCGTACAAACGGCTATGGCGCAGCGCGAGTAAAAGGCAACAACCGCACAAATGATTTTGTGCGGTTGTTGGTTTTAGAACTTGATTTTAATCCCTAGATTGGCGTGTACACCCGATTTATGGCCTTTGAAGCTGCGCTGATAACGAGCATCGGCATACAGTTGAACAGCTGGGCTGATATTGGCCGCCAAGCCCGCCCCCACCTCAAACGAGGAGCGATCAAACGATTCTGTAATGCGCTCACCCGCGACCGTTAAAGGTTTGGGTTGAATAAAATCGTGCACCACATGAGCCGTCAGATAATACTGTGCCCCTGTTTGAACAGGCTGAGTCGCAAGCTTAAGCCCCAAACGCCCACGCAAACGATCGCTGTTCATACTGGGCAGCCGACTATAGCCGTCCTCAAAGGCGCGATAGCGTGTGTGCGCATAAGCCAGCTGTGCTTGAGGCTCAACAAACCATTTTTGTCCCAAATGAAACATTGGTTGCCCCACCTCAACACTGGCGCCCAATTGCACGCCATTTTGTGTGCTGCGTGTGCCGTAGGCATCTGCAAAACGATTGCGTATTTGTGCGGCGTGTACCGTCGCATCAAGATACAGGCCATTTTTTTGTTGCATGCTGTAGTAGCCGCCCACGCCATACGCCAATGTTTTCATCCGACCCGCTTCAGAACTGCGCCCCGCCAAAGTGCGCACTTGATCTTTGAAGTCCGCATTCGATTGGCCGACAAAGGCCATCAAACCGAGGCGTTGCCCCATGTCATTTTGGGTTTTGACAAAGACATCCCGCCCGCCTTGTATTCCTAAAACGTCTTGCTTGAACGAAAAGCGCGTTTCACCCTCAGAGGCCATTTGTCCGCCAAACGGCACAACCCAAGCTTGCGGGGCTTCAAACCCACTGTTGCGCAACGCGCCCAGCCGTTGATGGGTTGCCATCAACTGCACGTTTTGCATCATTTCAGAGTTCGCTTCCTGTGCCGAGGCATAGGCTGCAAAAGCTGGGCGATAGAGTGTGGCCCCGCCTTGCACCATCACACTTCTTGTGCCCGCGGTACCACCTGCACCGCCTGTGCCGCCTGTACCACCTGTGCCACCTGTGCCACCTGTGCCGCCTGTGCCGCCTGTGCCGCCTGTGCCGCCTGTGCCGCCTGTGCCACCTGTGCCACCTGTGCCACCTGTGCCACCTGTGCCACCTGTGCCACCTGTGCCACCTGTGCCACCTGTGCCACCTGTACCACCTGTGCCGCCTGTGCCATCCAAAACACCACCACTGGGCACAATCGTTCCCCCAACTTGATTGGTGACATACCAACTGTTGCCACTTGAGGTGAGCATAAACTCTGAGTTACCCAATACAATCGGGGTCATGACAAAAGCATTGCTGGCAGGCGAGTTACTGGTCACCACCGTTTGTATGCTGTTTGTACCAGGCGCTCCAACGGGGTGAATCACCAATTCTGTGCTGCCACTGACCGCTCCTGAGACATTAAAAGAATCAACTTCGGCATTGCTTCCACCCAAAACAGCATCAATTTCCAACCGACCGCCTGTTGAGGCATAGTCACCATTGATGCTCAGCACATCGCCAACCACGCCATCTGCGGTGCTGATTAGCCCTGAGTTCTGCACACTGCCATTGACTGTATACGCCCCTGTGCCCGCCCCGACACCAAAGGCATTGAGCCGAGATGTGGGGTCAATATTCAAATTGCCGTTTAGCGTCAGCACTTTTCCCGCATTTAAAATCGAGTTGTTGAGCAAAAATAAGCCCGTTCCAGCATCTTTGCCAACCGTCAACTGATGGTCGGTCATACTTAATTGGGTGGCATCTAAATTGATGCGCTCCCAATTGGTCAGCTGGGCACTGCTGGTTGACAGGTTGCTGTAACCACTTAAGGTTAAGACATCGACAAAACCGTCACTTGAGGCCACATCATCGCCACCATCCAAAACTTGTGTGCCATCGTAGCTTGCCGCTGTGACGGTGGCGGTGTCCGAGCCTGCGCCGCCACTGAATTTGCCAATATTCCCGCCACTCCAAATCAAGGTGTCTTGCCCTGCCTGGGTTGCACCAGAGCCGTCTTGTCCCGCACCATCGGCCAATATGTCACCCGTCACAACCACGTTGTCTTTGACTTCAATCACGTCATCGCCACCTGCGGTGTCCACATTGCCTGCTACCGTGGTGCTGCCACTCAAAACCACGCGATCAGGCCCGACACAACCTTGTATGCCCGCCGCGCCAATCTCTGAATCAACAAACTCAATCGAACTGGCGCACAGGGTCACGCCACTCATTTTGGCTTGTGGCAATACGACATGGGCGTTGACAAAATCAAATCGTTCCCAGTTGACAAACTGTTTAGAGCCGTTGCCCAGTTGTGCCAAAACAGTGGGCGAGGCCAGCGTCCCCAAATTGGCTAACGTCAACTGGTCTATCCAACCATCGGCCACTTGGTCGTCGTCCCCACCATCAGCAACCGTGAGCACGCTCAAATCGGTGTCATCCAGCGTCAAAAGATCCGAACCATCATTCAAACGAATTTCACCCCGCACAATCGCCCCTGCATGGACTGTCGTACTGGAGTCCCCTTCATCATTCAATATGGCCACGCCACTGCCAGAGCCCACATCCGCACCCGCATTTAAAACCACGGTGCTAAAGTTGTCGCTTGGCGCAACTGCGCTGAGCATGCTCAGTACGGGCGTGCTGGTTGTGTCGGTATCGGCATCCCCAGTCACAATCCCAGCCTCCGTCCCGCCCTCAACAAGGCCATCCACACTCACGTGTGTTGAACCTGAGCCTTCATTGAGCGCACTGATGGCTGCTGTCGTGCCACGCACATCATGCGCTGTTACATGAACATCCGTAGCGTTGGTCAAGCCATGCGCCAGCAAACCAACGCCCGCAGCACCCTGCACCAAGCCTGTGCTGCTGATGGTCAAAGCATCACCCCCATTGTGACTGGCTTGAATGCCATCTTCAGCCCCTGAGACATTCACCACGCTTACACTCATCGCGCCTGATTGGGTGGCATTCTCAACCACAACCCCTGAACCATCAGCCCCGATGACCGTTCCATCTGACGTCAGTTGAGTCAAGCCCACGCCTTCATTGAGCACAACCAGCCCCTCTTTGGCGCCAATTACATTGTGAACCGTCACTTGGACGTCCGTACCCGTTTGAAAGCCATGCGCGTCAAGCCCGCGCCCAGCCAAGCCCTCAAGCAGACCTGTGCTGCTCATCGCCAAGGCACCCGAACCTCGGTGTTCTACCCGAACACCGTCCAAAGCACCCGATACATCCACAGCACTGATGCTCATTGCCGCCGAGTTTTTCGCATCCGCCCCCCAAATACCATGTCCTGTATGACCCGTCACCCCACCTTGTGCGTCAACCCGCAATGCTCCTACCGACAAGTTCAGCAACTCCATACCATTACTCGCGCCGCTGACCTCGCCCGTGGTGCTCACCGACAAATCGCCACTGCCCTCATGAACGGCATAAATCGCATCTTCTGCAGCCAAGGCACGCACATCGTGTGCGTTAATCTGCATCCCCACAGAACCTGTCGCATCATCGGCAAAAATTCCCCATGTTTTGCCCGTGACATTATGCACATCAACCAACAGCGCACCCGTACCAAAATTACGTGCATCCACCCCCTGCTCCAGCGTCCCCACTACATCGCCTGTTGAATAGATACTCGCATCCCCCGAACCACTGTGCTCAACGTGAATACCATCGACAAAGCCGCTGACATTCGCCGAGTGAATCGTGCTCTCCCCTGTATTGGCACTGCCCAACGCATAAATCCCCCAACCTGCACGGCCTGTGACATCGCCTTGTGCATCGATAACCAAGTTGCCTTTGGCATAGTTGGACAGCTCAAAGCCATGCGAGGCGCCGCTGACCACACCTGTGGTGGTAA
>JBOFII010000007.1:0-3708 GCA_051650085.1 Formosimonas sp. | reverse complement strand
GCCGCGTTCGTTTTCTTGCGCTGCTTAATAGTTCTTCAATCTGTTTGAACTGCTCTCGACTAACGTCGCTTGGGTAGCTTTTTCTCATCCGCTCATTTTACAGCAACTACTGCGCTGAGTTAGATTTTGAACAGGTTCTTAGCACAATTGAAAAACCTCAAACACGCCTTGTTGAACAAAATGTTTGTTTGACCCGTAAGGGCGGCTCACGAGCCGCCCCTACGAAACCAAACCTTACCAAACCATAACCGACAACACACAAACCCAACGAACACGCCATGACCTATACCGAAGAAGCCGCTTTTGAATCCGCCCTGATTCACAGGCTGACCCACAAAGGTTGGGAGTCTGCCATTCTCAAAAACCCCACCGAGGCGGATTTACTTGAGAACTGGAAAAGCATTTTATTTGCCAACAACAAGGGCATAGACCAACTCAACAACGTACCCATGACCGATGGCGAAATGCAGCAGATACTGGCGCAAATCAATGCGCTCAAGTCCCCGCTGCAACTCAATGGGCTAATCAATGGTAAATCCGTCACCATCACCCGCGACAACCCCGCTGATGCCTTGCATTTTGGCAAGCAGGTGAGTCTTAAAATCTACGACAGGCACGAAATCGCCGCTGGGCAAAGCCGCTACCAAATCGCGCAGCAGCCCAAATTCACCACGCATTCACCCATGCTGGGCCATCGTCGCGGTGATGTGCTTTTGTTGATTAACGGCATGCCTGTGATTCATCTTGAGCTCAAGCGCAGTGGCGTGGATGTGAGCCAAGCGTGCTATCAAATCGAGAAATACGCGCATGAAGGGGTGTTCACGGGCTTGTTTGCTTTGGTGCAGGTGTTTGTGGCGATGACCCCTGAGCAAACCGTGTATTTTGCCAACCCTGGTGAGGCGGGCACATTCAACAAAGATTATTATTTTCACTGGGCGGACATCAACAATCACCCCATACACCATTGGCAAGGGATTGCGGAACATTTGCTGTCGATTCCGATGGCGCATACCTTGATTGGTTTTTATACCGTGGCGGATCACAACGATGGTGTGCTCAAGGTGATGCGCAGTTATCAGTACTATGCCGCCCGCGCGATTTCTGATCGCGTCGCCACCACCGATTGGCGCGCGCCCAATACCCGTGGCGGCTATGTGTGGCACACCACAGGTTCGGGTAAAACCATGACCAGTTTTAAATCGGCGCAGTTGATTGCTGAGTCGCAAAACGCTGATAAGGTGATTTTTTTGATGGATCGAATTGAACTGGGTACACAGTCTTTGCTGCAATACCGTGGCTTTGCCCATGGCGATCAGTCGGTGCAGGCGACCGAAGACACTCATGCTTTGGTGACCAAGCTGAAAAGTAATAATCCAGCGGATGCGATTATCGTCACGTCGATTCAAAAAATGAGCAATATTCAGGCCGATGAGGGTGGGCTGAATGCCCACGATATTGAACAAATGCGCGGCAAACGCATGGTGATTATTGTCGATGAGGCGCATCGCACCGCATTGAGCGGCGGGACGATGACCAGCGAGGGCATGTTGCCCATCATCAAAGCCACGTTTCCCAAGGCGGTGTTGTTTGGTTTTACGGGCACGCCGATTCTTGAAGAGAATCAAAAATACAGCGGCGTGACGCAGGCGACGGTGTTTGGCAATGAGTTGCACCGCTACAGCATTGCCGATGGCATTCGCGACGGTAATGTGTTGGGCTTTGACCCGTACATGGTGCAAACCTACCGAGAGCGCGATATTCGCAAAGCCGTTGCCTTGCAAGAAGCCAAAGCGCAAACCATCGAGGAGGCTTTGTCCGACCCTGCTAAAGCCAAGATTTATCAGCAATTTACGCAAAACGCGCAAACCAAAATGGCGGGAGAGGTTGACAAAGCAGGCCAATACATCAAGGGGGTGGAGGATTATCTCAATGCCGCTCAATATCAACGCGTTGAGCATCAAGAGGCGGTGGTGAATGACATGCTGGCGCATTGGGTGCAGTACAGCCACAACCACAAATTCCATGCGATTTTTGCCACCAGTAGCATTGGCGAGGCGATTGCGTATTATCGTTTGTTTAAAGCCAAATCCCCCAGCCTAAAAGTCACGGCTTTATTTGACCCCAACATTGACAACAACGCAGGTTTTGCGTTTAAAGAAGAGGGTTTGGTTGAAATTTTGACCGATTACAACCAACGCTATGCCCAAACATTCACCTTGGCGAACCATGCCCAGTTTAAAAAAGATATTTCATGGCGCATGTCGCACACCGAAATGTACAAACGCATTGCACAAACGCCTGAGTTGCAGATTGATGTGTTGATTGTGGTCGATCAAATGCTCACAGGCTTTGACTCCAAATGGGTCAATACGCTGTATTTGGATAAACGCATGGAATACGCCAACATCATTCAGGCGTTTTCACGCACCAATCGCTTGTTTGGGCATGAAAAACCGTTTGGCACGATTCGCTATTACCGCTACCCGCACACCATGCGGCGCAATATTGAGGCGGCGGTCAAACTGTATTCGGGTGACCAGCCTGCGGGTTTGTTTGTGGAGCATTTGGATGCGAATTTGGGCAAAATGAATCAGGCTTTTGATGAAATCAAGCGTTTATTTGATTTGGCAGGCGTTGAGTACTTTGAAAAACTGCCCGCCGACCCCGCCGAGTGTGGGCAATTTGCCAAATTATTCAAACAACTCAATGCGGCACTTGAGGCGGCCAAAATACAAGGTTTTCGCTGGAATCTACTCACTTACGAGTTTTCAAATGGTCAGGGCAAGGTCAAAACCGTGGTTGATTTAAATTTTGATGAGCACATTTATATTGTCTTGGTGCAGCGGTATAAAGAGTTGTTTGCCGAAGGTTCAAGTGGCGCAGGGGGCAATGGCGGCGTGCCTTTTGAGATTGAAACGTATATCACCGAAATCGACACGGGTTTGATTGACAGCGCGTATTTGGATTCGCGTTTTAAGAAGTTTGTCAAATCCGTTGAAGATGATGGTTTTGACAGCGAGCGTTCGCAGGCTACGTTGAACGATTTGCACCAAGCCTTTGCATCGTTGTCACAAGAGCAACAAAAATTTGCCAGTATATTTTTACACGATGTGCAGCGCGGTGAGGTGCAGTGGGTGGATGGTTTGACGTTTATGGACTACATCAGCCGCTATATGGCCCGCGCTCAAAATGACCAAATTCACAGTGTCGCCACTGCCTTGGGGTTGGATGAGCAAAAGTTGCGTACTATGATTGAGTTGGGCGTTCATGCGCAAAACATCAATGATTTTGGTCGCTTTGATGCCTTAATTGACACGGTGAATCGGGCGCAAGCAAAAAAATTCTTTGAGCAACGTGAAAGCCGCACTTTAAAACCTTTTGAGGTCAACCAAAGAATTGATCGTTTTTTAAGGGTGTTGATTGTTAGTGGTCAGAACAAAGAGCCGTTTTTTGAGTAGATTAAGAATCTAGCCATAGTGCCTGCCTTTGGTAATAGGCGATAAAAAACCCGCTAAACGGGCCTGTAAATTATTCTGTGTAAACGCACGAGTGCAAATTAGTTCAAAGGCAGCACTCTATCGCCAAATTCAATGGTAAACCGATTCAAAGCAAGTTTCCAATCTCTAATGGGCATCGTCCATTTTTGACTGGCTTGCAGCATCGCCAAATAAACGACTTTAAAGACCGCATTATCATTAGGGAATATTT
>JBOFII010000006.1:0-1618 GCA_051650085.1 Formosimonas sp. | reverse complement strand
TGCCGTGGGCGATGGCGTTTTTGATGTCGTCGTCAATGTCCGTGCCCTCGGCAATCTCGGACACCACGGCCTTGCGATTGGCGAGCAAATACGAAACGCGGGCGATTTCAAACACTTTGGCAACGTCAAAGCGGTGCATATTGAGCACGATTTTGGCGCGGGCGATGTACGCGTCACGCTCATCCCCCATCATCCACGGGGTTTCTTCAGTTGAGACCACACGCAAACCTTTGTCGCGCATGGCAACAATCGCGTTGCGCCGCCGCTCGTTGATGACGCCGTAAAACAACACATCAATGTCTTGCTCAACCCCCGTTTGCACAACGCTCATGCTCGGCGTATACGCCATCGGCACATGGTGCACATCGGCCACGCCCGCCAACTTGAGCGCGGCGACGTTGGCCGCGTTGTAATCCCACACATGTGCGTTGAGCAACTGGCGGAAATAGCGCGGGGTGAACCACGGCACATCAGGGCCAACCTGCTCCCAGTTGTAAATGATGATGTTTTTGGCTTGCGCGGACAACGCCCGCCAGCTGCCGTTGTGCGACAAATGGGTGTATGAGCCGAGCACAATGTTAATCGAGTCGTCGCGCACTTGGTTGTCGGCATAGGTCACTTCGTAGCCCAACTCGCGCAGGCCGCCCATACACAGCAACAAACACTCGTGAAAACTGGCCTGCCCATTAAACAAGGCCGTTACATGAAACTTAATTGGGTTCATATCAATCCATAAACCGCACTTGCGGCAGTTGACGACGCTCCTCGTTAGTGAGGGCGCGTTTGCGCAAAGTGACGTTAGTCGTGTCAATCGCACGGGGGGTTTTCATCGCCGCGCCCCAGTCGCCACCGTGCTCGGCGATGACTTGATGGCCGTAGGCATTGTGCACGCCGTAGCCGATGCTGGCTACTTCAAAGCGATGCTCGCCCCAGCCGTGTTGCCACCAGTTGTCGATGATGCGCTGCCACGTTTGGTCGTTGAAGGCGCGTTTATCATCAATGTGCGCCCATGCGTCGTACGATAAATCCAGTGGCACGGACAGCTCAAGCAGGCCGCCGTCGGCGAGCAGTTCGAGGCAGTTGCGCAGGCTGATGGCTAAGTCATCGACGCGCTGAAAGACGTTGTGGGCGAGGATTTTGTTGAATGCGCCGCGCTGTAAGCTGACGTGACCAAACCGCCATGAGTGCAGCGGCTGGTCAAACGGCAGGGGCTGGCTGATGTCGAGCGTGAGGTCGGGCGCGAAGTCGGCGCGGTGGTGCAGGTTGCAATAGCTGTAATTCCACTGCTCGCCCGCACCAAGATTGAGGGTGGCGGGCAGGGCGACGCTGTGGTTGGCGGGGTTGCCGTATTCGGTTTGAATGAAGTACTGACCGACGGCGCGGCGCATGACTTCGGTGGCGTTGCGTTGACTGAAGATGGCAAAGCCGCGTTGTTCGAGTTCGTGCCGCCGCGCGTCGTCATGGATGAGGTCAAAGCAGATTTGCGGCAACTGGTCGATGCTGCCGTGGGCGATGGCGTTTTTGATGTCGTCGTCAATGTCCGTGCCCTCGGCAATCTCGGACACCACGGCCTTGCGATTGGCGAGCAAATACGAAACGCGGGCGATTTCAAACACTT
>JBOFII010000005.1:0-44339 GCA_051650085.1 Formosimonas sp. | reverse complement strand
TGGTAATACACGCAATATCGCAGGTCTTTTAAGGTGGTTCAAGGTGGGGGCGGTTGACGCTTACTGCAATATGGACTGCACCGCAGATTCTTGCAATGGGTCAATTGTTTGGATGTTTTTCATGCCGCGCAACCATGTGGTTACTCATCGATTGGGTGAGACGATTTGAATCGGCCACGCCAGCCACCATTATTCCAGTCAAAGTTCAAGCCGCCAGTCCAATAAAACTCATCCACAACGAAACCGTGCTTGAATGGCGCAACCGCTGCAAGCGGTTTGGTTGGCAATTGGCATGATGGCGGAGTCGTGGCGATGCGTCATAGCGCCGATGGACATGTGCCGTGAAGTGATTTTAGGGGGAGCTGGATGTGGCGCTTACAGTTGAGCTAGAGGATGCGGTATTCATTTTTGAAGGTGACTGGGTAAGTACAGTCTGATTTTCAGGGGTTATAACCAATTAGGCACCTGTTTGTGTGAATTGTCCATTCAATTCAAAACAGGCTTTTCAAAATTACGTAATATTGCTATCATAGGATATACGGGTAGAATGAGTTGTTTTGAAGTTCATTTGATTGATGTGAAAGGTGATTCTATTCGTCCTTGCCTGTTTGTTGCCGAATCGTCGGATTAGAATATTGGTTAACGGTGATAAATAATGAATGGGTCTTGGCCTCACTAACCATTTTGGAGTAAACAATGAAAATAGCAATTTTAGACGATACGAAGACCCATTTACAGTTGATGGAGCAAGCCTTGGTGGGCGGTGACGTTGAACAGGTGTGGGGGGAGTCAGTAAATTGTGAGCTGTTTGACAGCGGCGTGGCGCTACTTGATTCACTAAAAAAAGGGCACGTTTATGATTGTTTGTTGTTGGATAGACAGTTGCCCGATATGAGTGGTGATGTGATTTTGGCATGGTTGCGTCAGCATTCATCTGTTTACATGCCCGTTTTATTGGTCAGTAACTTGCGTTTGGAAGAAAGTATTGTGGATGGTTTGGAGATGGGGGCGGATGATTATATTTGCAAACCATTTCGTTCGGGTGAGTTGTTGGCGCGAGTGCGCCGTGTGGTGAATAATAATCGCCGCAGTAATGCATTGATGGCAGGGCAGATTGAGGTGCAACACGCCAACATGCAGGTTTCAGTCATTGCGGGTTATGAGTTTGACCCTGTCACGCAGTCGGTCAAGTTCAATGAGCAAACCGTTGAGATGACTGATCGCGAGTTTCGTTTGGCACAAATTTTGTTTGCAAACATCAATGGGCTTTTGTCACGTGATGACTTATTTAAAGCTGCTTGGCGTCGTGCTGATGTCAATGGGGGACGCGCTTTAGATACACACATTTATCGGGTGCGTTCAAAACTGAACTTAACGCCTGAAAACGGCTTTAATTTACGCGCTGTTTACGGTTATGGTTATCGATTGGAACATGTGGAGTTTAAAACATGGGAGACTATTAAACAAAAAAATGCAGTTGCTCAACTGTGAGGCCAGTCCATTGCTTTTGGAGCTGTTCGTGAAGGCGAAAGTATGCTTCTACTTGGTCAAGTGCAATGAGCGCTCTAAGGGGCGCTCATAATTGTGATTTGTCCACTTTCAGTCACCAATAGAGGTGATATTTTTTTGTTGAAGTGCAATGGAGTTGCGATGCAAACCTATTTGAGCGTTGAGTCGCACGCGTTATTTTTAAAGATTAGGAATGTGCATGTCTATTTTTGAACATTCTTTTTCGTCGACGGATCGCCGCTTTTTGCGGCGTTTGGTTTTTGAATGGTTGGTGGTATTGCTTGTGGTGGGGTTGTTGGTTTGGCCTTTATCAACGACGGAATTTGTACGATTTGCCAATGGTTATGTTTATGACCGCGTGTTAACCAGCCACGAGCGATTGGCTGATGCAGAGATTGTTTTGGTGGCGATTGATGACGAGAGCTTGGCTGAATTGGGGCGTTGGCCATGGCGGCATTCGGTACATGCGAGTCTCTTGCGCCAATTGAGTGAGGCAAAGCCTAAAGCCGTGCTGTTTGATGTTTTATTGAAGGAGTCAACCACGGATGATTGGGGGTTGGCAGAGGCGATGCGCAATACGCCACATTTGGCCTCTCCAGTGTTGATTAAAAATTCAGAGGAGTATTTAGGTGTTGCCGTTGAGTCGCCTGCTGTGAGGGGGGAAAACTTGGGGCATATTGTGGTTGAACGAGATGAAGACGGGGTTGTTCGGCGGATTCATTTGAATTATCAATTTCAAAACAGCCGTGTTGACGCTTTAGCCACTCAGGTATTGCCTGAAACGCCTTATTCTGGTGAATATTTAGTGCCTTTTAATGTGCGTCAGGGGGCTTATACGACGATTTCTTATAGTCGTTTGCTAAACGGTGAGGTCAATGCGGCATTTTTGCGTGATAAATATGTTTTGATCGGGGCAACCGCTCTTGGTTTGGGGGATTATTTCATTACCCCAAGTTCGGGTACGCAAGGCCCAATGTCTGGGGTTGAAATACAGGCCAATATTTTAGACGGTCTTAAAAATCGTATTCACATACAAGAACAAAGTGGATTGCTTTGGGTGTTTTTGCCATTGCTTGTGTTGATGTTGGGCTTTTTGTATTGGGCTGAAGGTCGTCATTTACTGTGGTTTACGAGTTGTGTATTTGCGTGGTCTGCAGTGACTTTGGGGGCTTTTTGGTTGTATTACGTGTGGTTGCCGCCTGTTGCGACCATTTTGGGACTTTTGTTGGCCTATGTGTTGTGGGGTTGGCGACGTTTGGTGGTTATTGTGGGCTATGCGCAGCGTGAATGGGTTTCTTTACAGCAATCATCTACGGGTGCTTGGGCCATGTTGTCGGCAGATGTATCACCATCTCGCTTTCGGCCACATGATGTTGAATTAAGTTTGGATTATGCCTATCGCTTGCATGAAGTGGTGACTCATTGTTTGCAAAATTTACCTTCAGGGCTATTGGTATTGGATTTGAAAGGGCAGATTCGCTTATACAATCAACAAGCATGGCGGGTGGTGCAACGAGTAGGGCATGCGCTGCGTGTGCAACAACATGTGCGCGACATTGTACAGATATTGGATGAGTCTTTTGTCTGGCGTGAGACAGATGACCTGATGTGGTTGGATTTGTGCGAGTTGAATGGGGCTGCGGGTGTTTTTTTGGTGCATGTGGTACCGATTCAGCACGCTGGGCACTTGAGTTTGTGGTTGATGAGTTTTGTTGAATTGACTGCGGAGCGGCAAGCGCAACAAGAGCGTTCCAACTTGATTCGGTTTTTATCGCATGATTTGCGCACCCCGCAAGTTTCTATTTTGGCTTTGTTGGATTTGTACCCCAATATCGATAGGCGAGCGCGCCATGAAATCAGCCAGCATGTTCAACAAACATTGAGCTGGGCGCAGGATTTGGTGGGTTTGACTCAGGCGCAATGTGCAGATTTGACTGTGACTGAGTTCAATTGGGTGATGTTGGCGCAGGCGGTGATTGATGATGTGCACGCACAGGCACGGTCAAAAAATATTCGGATTCAGTTGCAGGATGAGTGGTTGGACGAGCTGTGGTTGCAAGGCGACGTATCGTTGTTGTCGCGTGCGGTCATGAATATACTGACCAATGCCTTGCGCTATAGCCCCGTTGGCTCGTGCGTTCGTGTCGATTTTGCAGTACATGCGCAAGAATTGATTTTACGTGTGAGCGACCAAGGGATGGGCTTGACCGTTGAACAGTTGGCCAATATTCACGCTGGGGCGCGGGCAGCGCCTCATCTATTGGCTGTGGATGCGGCGGGCAGTTTGGGCGTTGGACTGAATATGGTGTTTGCGGTCATGCGCCGCCATCAGGGGCGCGTGGATATTTCCAGTCAAGTGGGGCAAGGCACTCAGGTCAGTTTGATTTTGCCTCGCCCTAATATTAAGCCAGCAGAGCTTTAAGACCTACCGCAAACGCATCGACATCGGCCGCTTGCGTGTCCCACGCGGTCATCCAGCGCACTTGATGGATGCGCTCGTTCCATGGCCAAAAATGACACCATTCGCTCAAAGGCACAATGCTGCTTGCGGGCAAAATCGGGAATAAACCATTGATGGCAGGGGCGTGTGGAAAATGCACGCCGTTGATGGTTCGCGTGGCTTCATATAATCGCTGCGCCATCGCATTGGCGTGTTGCGCTAAATCAATCCACAAATTATCAGTCAACAAAGCATTGAATTGCGCAGCGACAAAACGCATTTTGGAAGGCAGCTGATTGACTTGTTTGCGCACGTATTTGGCGCGGCGGGCGTGCTCAGGATTGAGGTAAACCACCGCTTCGCCAAATGCGAGACCTGCTTTGGTGCCGCCAAAACACACCACATCAACGCCCGCATCGACCGTGAAACTGCGCAATGCGTCCAGCGTACCGCCCAGCGCGGCGGTGGCGTTGGCGATGCGCGCGCCGTCTAGGTGAACGCGCATGCCTAATTTGCGCGCCTCAACCACCAAAGCGCGAATTTCATCTGCGCTGTACAGCGTGCCCAACTCGGTGGCTTGGGTGAGCGAGAGCACCCCAGGTTGCGCGTGGTGCTGCACGCCGACAAGGCTGCCCAGTGCTGCGATTTGTTCGGGCACAATTTTGCCATCGGGCGTGGGCAACATGAGCAATTTGGCGCCCAGCGCTCGTTCGGGCGCACCCGTTTCGTCCAGCGCAATGTGCGCTTTGTCGCTACAGACCACGCATTCGCCCGCTTGCAGCAAACTGGCCAATGCCATGACGTTCGCGCCCGTACCGCCCCACACTAAAAATGTCTCGCTCGCCGCGCCAAACAGAGCCTTAAAACGCGCTTGTGTTTGTTCGGTGTGCGCATCTGCGCCGTAAGCCAGTGCGTGGCCCGTGTTGGCGTCCAACATGGCTTGCATGGCGGCGGGATGTGCGCCTGCGGAGTTGTCGCTTGAAAAACTACAGGCTGGCGGTGTGAGTGGTTGTAAGCGTGGATGCATATTTAGACCCCAAAAGTGGTCATGATAACCCGTCCATCCCGTTCAGTGGCACTGTCGTGCAAATTATCGACCACAAACGTGCGCTGCAACCAGCGGTCTGTGCCGTCAAAACGCGGGGTGTACGAACTGCGGCCATGCACGGCCACCG
Organism: Formosimonas sp.; assembly: GCA_051650085.1. Lineage (GTDB taxonomy): Bacteria > Pseudomonadota > Gammaproteobacteria > Burkholderiales > Burkholderiaceae > Hydromonas. Next base: position 39,215 of record JBOFII010000005.1, on the reverse strand, counting down.
CGTTGTCGATAATCAGCATGTCGCCTTGTTGCAAGCACACACTGGTGTGGTGTGCTTCAACTGCGCGAGCCAGTTGGCCGAGTGCGGCTTGGGCTTCATCGTCAATCCCAACCATTAAATCTTCGTCAAACACCATGGTTGGCGCGTCAGCGTCACCCGTCAAAACGGGGCACACAGGGCCTAAAGTATTGGCGCGGCCATTCAAATAACTCTCGTCAACCGCCGTTCTGAACCGCGGCTCAAACAAAACGCGACGCACGCTGGCAGGCAGTTTGGGCAACACTTCACGAATCGAAGCCAGTGTGGTGAAGGCGTTGGCATCGCCTTTGAGACACAGCAAAATCAAATAAGCAGGGCGGTGCGGGTGAAACGCCGCTTCGGTGTGAAACATCAAAATGACTTTGGACGAGGTGGAGACTTGTTTGTCTTGCTGGGCTTGAGTGGGCACTAAATTTTGAATCAAACGGCCGCCCAGTTCAGGCTGATAGCCAACAGGTTCGCCGAGCAGTTTGGCGATGGTGAGTAAGGTGAATTCGCTGGTGTCGTCTTTCGTCGTCGGTGTGGTGGGAGTAGGCGGTGTGGCGGGCAAATCGCCCACAGGCAGGCCGCGCAGCAACAACGCGCCGCTGGCGTGCGAGTGCTGGCGAAACTCTGCCACAGCAGTTTGAATTTCAGTGGGTAAATGCGGCGCAAAATGAGCAGCGGCATCGATAAAAGGTTCGGACATCACCGCTGCCTGTGGCAAAGCGAAGTTAAAGGCTGGCGAAGTGACGATTTTGGGCTGGATGTGCATGGTGCTCTCCTGAAAAAAAGAGGTGATAATTCCAAATTATACGCCAATTGGAATTTAAATTCCAATATGTTTAAAAAGTGGTGCAAAAAACACCAGCAACCTATAATGGCGCATCAATTAAGAAAGGCGCATATGACCCTCACCGAACTCATTGGGCAAAATAGCCCGCAACTCACGCCTGCTGAAAAACGCGTGGCCGAAATGCTGCTGGCGCAGCCGCAATTGGTGGCGTTTGGTACGGTGGCTGAATTGGCGCAAGCCGCACAGGTCGGCGTGGCCACGGTGCTGCGTTTGTCGTCTAAATTGGGGTTTAGTGGTTTTAGCACCTTGCAAACCGCTTTGCAGCAAGACATGGCCGACTGGCTGCGCCCCGCCGCTGTGCGGATTCATGAGCGGGGCAACAGTAGCGTGACCCAACATTTACACGTTGAAATCAACAATATTCACCAAACCTTAGAACGATTGACGCAGGAGCAATTGAGTAGCGTTACCGCCATGTTGGGTGACTTGACGGCGCAGGTTTTGGTGCTGTCGGGCAATGCCTCGTCGGGGGTAGCGCAGCAATTGATTGAAGATTTATCGGCGTTGCGTCCGAATGTGAACTTTGTAGCGGGCAATCCCGTGCAGGTTGGGCGCAGCGTGGCGCAAGCGACGAGTGCGGATGTGTTGCTGGTGATGGATTTGCGCCGCTACGACGCATGGCTGATTGCGGCGGTGCAAACGGCGCATGCGCAAGGTTTGCGGATTATTGTCGTCACCGACAGCGTGCTCTCGCCTTTGGCCGCATGGGCGCATGTGGTTTTGCTGGTTACTGCGGTGGGGGGCGGGCCGTTTGACAGCCATGTGGGCACATTGGCGCTGTGTAATGTGCTGGTTTCAAGCGTGGCGCAGCAGTTGCACGACAGCGCGAGTGAGCGTTTGACTCAAGCCGAGCAGGCGTGGCGAGCGGCGAATTTGTTGGTGGATCGCTAAGCCAATATGCGCAATGGGCAAGATGACCTTGCCCATTGCGAGATGTGTTTGTGTTTTTTCAAAGCGTTACCACTTTAATTGAACGACAGTGTTTCCTGCATGAGCGGTTGTGTTTTCAGCTGCGGGTATTAACGCAGGCTCACTTTCAGGGGTGTAACCAATGACACGGCTTTCAGCATTTAATTCATCAGATAGGCTTTGTAAAATGCCTGCTTTAGAGCGAGAAAAAAATACATTCGATTGTCTTTGGCCTGTGCGGTAAAAGTCTTGAATGATGTACATGTCTTTGGCTTTACCATACAGTACACGGTAGTATTTGGCGTTTTTGCTGTTGCTCAAAGAAGTGTCGTCATTGCCAAAAAAGGCGATGACACATTGGTCTTTGCGAATGAATTCTTGACAGGTTGTGCCTAGAGAAAGTGCGGCATCTTCGGCGTCAAAGCCATCATTGTCGCTTGCATCAAGCACAGTCGGCGTCGCTGCTGCAGTTAATTCAACGGCGCTATGGGCGTTGTAAACGGTTTTATTGGTTTCTAAGCCTGTTTCATCCCAATAGACCCACTCTCCATGTTCTGCGCCATTTAAATACGTGCCTTGTGAGTTTTTTTGTCCGTTTTCATACCAATAAGTCCACAAACCATTGGTCTGGCCTTGTTCGCCATACGTGCCTTGAGCCATTTTTTGCCCATTGTCGTACCAAAAAGTCCATTCACCTGCGGGGTGATTTTGGTGTTCAATGCCAGAACTCATTTTGTTGCCATTTTCATACCAATAAGACCAAAGTCCATCATGCACACCATCTTTGACTTGACCCAATGCTTGTCTACTGCCGTCTGGGTAATATTCCGTCATCGTGCCTGTCATGACACCATTGAGCATGTCAACGGCATACTCTTTACTGCCGTCGGGGCGGTATTGGGCATACCCATGGGCTGTGATGCCTAATTCTTCGCTATCCCCTGAGTGGAGGATAGCTGAGGCATTTGCACTTGCAAATGCATCGGCTTGTTTATGACCGTTTTGATAATAGTCTGTGGCGACGAATAAGCCATCGTCTGTTTTACCTTTAAGAACACGATAAACGTCGGCGGGTTTTTGCGAGAGAGACCAGTTGTTGTTGGCAAGGCTAAAGTGTGCAATCACGCAGGCATTTGGAGCAACCTCTAAAGTTTGGCATTTGACTTTAAGGTCTTTGGCGGTGGTGGTTGCATCTTGGCTAATGACAGGGGGTTGTGCATGAGCCAATTGAAGTGATGCAGCAATCAAACTGATGGTGATGACGTGTTTCATACGACCTCCAATGATTGTGATGTGATGCTGATGAAAGAGGATTTACATGGGAAATTAGAGAGAGTTAAAAATTGCTTGTTTCTTGCCTAGGTAAGTACGTATATATTAGCACGGTGTGAAAATACGTATCAATTTTTTTTGCTGGCGGCTTAAATTGTTCTTTGAGTGTATGTTTTTAACGACTAAAGTTTTGCCGAAATACGGGGGTGGAATCTATTCGATTCCAATAAAAATGGAAAAGGTAAAATAAAAGCCACACGGCTTGTGGCTTGTTTGAGAGATTTTGGTGAGGGGAAATTGGCGGACAATGGGGGATTCGAAAGGTCAATAAAATCAAGGTTTTGTAGCCGTTTTATTTTTTGTTCCCACAGCTGTTCCCACAATTTTTTTGCGACAGTGATTTTTCCGCTCTTTTTGCAACGGTTTGTAATTCGTTATTTGTAACGAATTGGGGATTACCTGCCTTTGCCGCCACACCCCAATCCGCCGCACTCGCTACAATCGCGGCCGATTGCCCTGCAAACAACTTAAAGCATTTAATTGTCTTTAAAATCTGTTAATTTGCCGCTAAAATCTTCTAAAAAGAAGTAAAGTAAAGTTCGTTTGAAAACTTCTAGATGTTGCGCAATTTTGGGGGTCGTCGCTCCTCAGGCTAGAGGCGTAGGCTGGTAGTACCTTTTGCTTGCCCGCCCGTTCAAAATGGCAATAATCGGGCTTCTGTCGCATCTTTATGCTCCATCCTTACCCACCACCACCCCACACCAATAAACGCCACTAATGGCTTGTATCTGCCAAATTGAGCGGTCTGTTTAAGCGGTCGAACTTTACTTCTCTAGCCTCATTGTGGCCGACTGGTTTACATCGTCGTGATTAAATGCCTCAAATTGGCAAGAATAGGGCTTCTGTTGCTTTTTATTGCCATGATAGCGTAAAGGGGTGGGTAGCTGGCTAAAATGCAATCTATGGGCTTTAAATTGACAAATTAACCCCCGCTTGGTTTGCAGGGCTTGGTTTTGGTCAATCGCCATAATGCCCACGACACGCAATCACGGTTAAGGCCGCATCATCAATGGCATAAACCAGTCGGTGCGTTTCGTCGATTCTTCGACTCCAAAACCCCGCCAAGTTCCCCAGCAACGGCTCAGGCTTGCCAATTCCATCAAAAGGCCCACGCATTGCGGCCTCAACCAGCGTATTGATTCGTTTTAGCGTTTTGCGGTCTTGCCCTTGCCAATACAGATAATCACTCCACGCGCTCGGTGTAAAGGTTAAAAGCCGCTTCATTCGTCAGAGTCAATCAATTGGCGTTGCTTGGCTTTGCCCTCTTTGTACTCATTCACAGACTTGGCAAGGTGTGCGGCGTTAGCAGGGTTTGATAACAAATGCAAAGTTTCCATTAGACTGTCGTATTGGTCACGCCCCATCAAAACCGCGCCTTGACCGTCGCGCCGATGAATAACCGTAATATCCGCATCGTCTATGGTGCTGTCAATAATGGCCTTAAAGTTATTCCGTGCCTCTGAATAAGTGGTGATTCGCATGATAAACCTCAGTAATTGTGCAATATTAAGTACAAGTTTAATTGCCACTTTGCAGTTTGTCAAAGTATTTTGTGCAATAAAAAAGCCCCGCGAGTGCAGGGCTGGGTGATGCTCAATGTTTGATTCAACGCATTTCATGCCTTGCGGCTTCTGCTAAAAAAGCCGAACGGGTTAAATGATGGGCTTGTGCGTAGTTGTCGATTTTTGCCAAAAGGTTGCGCGGCAATGTGATGTTGATTTTTTCGCTTTTGCCCTCATAGCGGCTGGTGTCCACTTCAACCATGCCCCACGTCCATCCCACATATTCGGGATTGTTGAAATGCTGGTCTAATGGCGCGGGGGTGGGGATGTCTTGCCCATCCTCAGCCAAAAACTCACAATGCGCATGAATGGCCTCAATGGCATTGTTAAACGCTTCTTCAATGGTGTCACCAGCAGAAAAACACCCCGCTAAATCAGGGATAACAACACCATACGCGGTGTTTTCTGTTGCTGGTTCTATTGCGATTGGGAATTTCATACTATCCTTTCAGTCCTGCCTGTTTCAACAATTTGTGCGTCAAACCCACCCCTAAATCTTTTTTTGGATGAGGCACGCTAATGTGCCCGCCTTTGGTAGGATGGTTAAAAACATGATGGCTACCGCGCACCCCGCGCAATTGCCACCCGTCCTCCTCCAATAATTTAATGATGTCTTTGCTTTTCATGGTGTTGATTGTACCCACCAATATGCGCCCCAGTCAATGCCCCCGTCAAAAACAAGAAAAGCCCCGCGCATTACAGGGCTTGGTGGTCAGGGACTCAACCAAAGGATGACAAGGCAGATTGCCAACACAGTGAGGCAATAGCAAGTTGGGATGGATAACACCCAGCGGATTAGTCGGTTGAGCAGGTGGAATAACTTGGCTTTCATGTGGGCCTTTCTTCGGTCGATTAATGAGTGGTTTTGGCGGGCGAAAACTCACAACTTCTTAAAGAGGTTGCGGCAACTTCAACAGAACAAGAAGTTGTGAGTTTTTGGGCTTTATCTTCGCTGGTTTTTCGTCCCGTTGAAGTCATGATTGCCGCAAATGTTTTTTGCTTTTTGGGGCGGGTCTTGGCACGTTCAGCGGGGGCGGCGAAAGGCAAGGCTGCATCGGGGTTATTCGTAACGTATTCCACAAGTGCAGGCCAAAAAGGGCTATTGACCAGCCCACGGTCTCGGCGCATTTGTGTGAGCACGTCCTCGGTGGCCTTGGCTTTTGCCGCGCCTGTCAGGCGTTTGGTCGCGGTTAGGCCGTGCTTCGCCCCAATGGCCGCATAAAGCGACTTTGTGCGTTGTCCCAGCAGCCCCTTGTAGCCAATTGCCGCGCTTGCCTGTAGCGTCGTTTTGCCGTCCTTTGTCACGATGGGTACGTAAATCACGTGCATATGGGGGTGGGCTTCATCCATGTGCACGATGGCCGAAACAATCGGGTAGTCTTTGAGCGTTGGCTCTGTCGCAAACCACCCCAGCACGTCAATAAAAAGGGCTTTAACGTCACCCGCAAACCCACTGCTCAGGCTAAATACCATCTCGCAGGCCACCCCTTTGTCGTGGCGTTTATTGGCTCTAGTGGTGAGGTCTATGCCTGCCTTGGTGGTGGCTTGAACCACCGCCACCGTCAAACCCAGCGGGCAAGCCACTAACTCAAAGTTGAGCGGCGTGCGCTGGGGGTCGATTCGTTGGCCGTCGAGTTCAGCGGTCAACTGGCGGGTGTTGTGCCTGTGCGCGGCCTCCAAAGTTCCCAGTTTTAGGGGCTTTGCGGGCATGGTAATTGCAGCCATTACGCCCCCCCCAGCGCTTTGATTGCAATTGAGCGGGCTTCGGCGGTCAGGTAATACTGCTTGACGCTTGACCGACCAAGCCGCACGTAATCGTCGCCAATGTCCAGCCCAGCGTCGCGCAGGCACTTCAGTTGGTTTGGTGCGTAGTTGGTCGCGCACGCAGGCTCTAAATCGGCCCTCTTGCACGGTTTTGCCAGCAGCGTACGCAACACGGCCTCCACACCTTTACGATTCAATTTGCCTTTGACGGCGGCAACAATCAACGATTCGTTCATTACGCGCCCCCTTTAGCTAAGGCTTGGCGTAGGTCACCAACACGCCAAGTGCTTGTATTCGGCGTTAGTTTAGATGGCGCAGGAATGTGCCCTAGTTTGACATTTCGCCACACCGTCGCGCGACTAATGCCCCCATAAACGGCCTGCACCGTCGGCACGCGAACACGTGCATCGTCGCCCGCCGCGTTAAAAGTAGCCAAAAGTTCGCAATTTGTTTTTTTCTGCATCGAATATCCTTTAAGTTCAACGGCTTAATTGCCGCATGAACATAAAGATACTCGTTGCAACGCCAAAAAAAAGGGTGTGCTTGCTCACCCCTTTTTTACTTTTCCTTTTCCCCTCCAGTCCAAAACCTTAATGTTTTCACCTCTTTCATGCTTTCAATCCATCTTTTAAGCCCTGTAATTTTTTTCACGTCAACTCCGTATTCATCTGCAATATCGCACCGCCTTTTATTGTCCAAAATGGCATTTATGATGTCTGCGTCCTGCTTGGTATTTGTTGCACGGCTTTTTTCAAAACTTACCCACTCATCTTTAATGCGTTTTTTTGTTGCCCAATCGGCCATAAACTCACCCCCCGCTTGATTGGCGATGTGCCTTAAATCATCGGGGTGGCTTGAGTCTAGGCAGTATTTAAAGCAAGCAATGGCCATTAAGGCAGGATGAAACCAAGCGAGGGCGGCAGGTATGCTTGTGCCTTTGGGCATGTCGTAGGGGTGGTGCACCTCCACCCTGTGCTTTGGGTTCAAGGTGGCGTTTTCGCTCGTGTCTATGTTGATAATTGTCCATTTATCTAAAATATTGCCCCATTCGTATGAGTCACCCGCTTTGTTTTTGCCCGTAGTAATGCTTTGGGTTAGGTGTTTTATTTTCTTGCGCAAAGGTTCGGGTTTAATGTTGAATGCTTTCATTGGTGCATTGCTTTCTTGCTGTCGAGCAAATTAATGATTTTTGAATCGGGGCGGCGTTGCTTTTTGTCGGCAAAATCGGCGTAGTCCTGCATCATGGCTATGCGTTTATCCAGCATGTCACCGCGTCGATAGGCTTGCTCTGTTTTGCTGGCGATGGTGTGCGCTAGGGCTTGCTCGGTCATTTCATTCGGGTAGTAGGTCTTTTCAGCCGCCCAGTCCTTAAAGGTGCTCCTAAAGCCGTGGGTGGTGGCGATGTCACCGTAGCCCATTTTTTTGACAATAATATTTAACGCGTTTTCATTGATTTTTTTGCCGTTGGCGGCGGGGAATATCAAACCCGTGGGTTCATCATCCAAGGCGTTTAATCGTCGCTGTAGGATAGCGTAGGCTTGGGTGGATAGTGGTACGGTATGAGACCCTTTGTCCTTGATTTTGAGCCGTTCGGCGGGGATAGTCCACGTCTTGGCTTGGTGGTCTATTTCGTGCCACTGCGCCCCCGTTGCGTCGCTATTGCGTACGGCGGTCAAGATGCAAAACTCCAGCGCGTCACGGTAAAAATAATGCGAGATGCGCAAGGCAGCCATGAATTCACCGAGGCGATTAAATGGCAGTGCGGGGTGGGACTCTACGGCGGTTACTTTTTCAGGGCTGGGCAAAATCTTTGATAGGTGGCGTTGCCAACGGGCGGGGTTTTCGCTCGTTCGGTATGGTTTGACTGCCTGCGCCCAGTCCAGTATGGCCTCAATGCGGCCTTGTACGCGCCGTGCTGTTTCGGTCTTGGTTGACCATATGGGCGTTAGGATAGCCAACACGTGGGCGGTGTCAATGTCGGCAATGTCCATTGAGCCAATGGTTGGCATGGCGTAGGTGTTGAGCGTATTTGTCCATGCGCTTTTTTGTTTTGGGCTTTTCCATTCAGCGGTTTTTATTTCGATGTAGTTTTCTGCGACTGCCTGAAATGTGCGGCGGGTTTGTTGTTCTTGCTTGAGTTGCGCCTTGGCCTTTTGGCGTTCAATCACGGGGTCGTAGCCCTCTTTGATTGCTTTGTGCTTTTGGCGTGCGTCCTCCATTGCAGCGGCTAATGTAACCGATGGATAAGCACCAAGGCCAATATCGCGCCGCTTGCCCCCTACCGTGACCCTCAGCACCCACGTTTTGCCCCCGTTTTCTCTGACCAGTAAGCATAGGCCAGTGACCCCCTCAACCATGTGACGGCCTACCGCTTTTACATTTTTTACCGCTAACGCGCCTGCTAATTTTGCCATTTTCAGCCCCCTTTTGCGCTGTTCCCACAGCGGCCAGTTTTATTCCCACACCCATTCCCACAATTTCTGTGCGATTGGATGCACTTAAATTCAACGCAATGATACACCTTTTTTCTTTCAGGCAAAAGAAAAGCCACGTATCTAGTGGCTTAGGGGTGTTTCAGTGGGTTTCATCGAAAGGCTTAAAACATGGGGTTTGGCGGACAATGGGGGATTCGAACCCCCGATAGGCTATGAACCTATACACGCTTTCCAGGCGTGCGACTTAAACCACTCATCCAACTGTCCGAAATGGAGCGGGTGAAGGGAATCGAACCCTCAACTGAAGCTTGGGAAGCTGCCGTTTTACCACTAAACTACACCCGCATCTGATACGCCACGCATTATAGCGTGTTTATGTACTGTGCGGCAAGTTTACCAACACTCATCGATGTTGTTGGCTGTGCCGCTTTCTGTTTTCAAACCTGTTTGGTCTATGGTTAAGTTGCCGCACAACGTGTCATTATTGGAGGTGGCGGTCAAAACATAAGTGTTATTTGTGGCTATGAAATTAAACATGTGAGAGGGGGGCATGTTTTGCTGAACTTGTGCTGCTATAACCGCATTGACGTAAGTGTTGTTGCGCAAAAATGCCCGTTCCATGGATTGTTGCGTCAGTTGTAGTGTGGCAATGGCCGCTTGTCGATGGGCGCTTTCAATGTGTTGGCGATAACGGTTAGCCCCAAGGGTGGCTAAAATACCGATGATGGCAATGACCACCAGCAGTTCAAGTAAAGTAAATCCTTGTTGTTTTTTCATTCCATTCTCCATGCTGTTTGAATGGGGGTGTTCAATTGGTATTGTGGCCTTACTGTGACTGGGTGGTTGTTGCCTGTCAGTGGTTTTAGGCTCATTGGAGGAAGTGTTGTGCATGACCCTGAGTTTGGCTGCTCGCATGCGGTATAGCGCCAATCGCTGATTTCAGTAATGCCATCATATGTGCTGGTGATGCGCAGGTGAGGAACCCATGCATTGGGGTTGTCTGTCAATTGTCCTGCGGTCAGGGTGCACTGTCCAGAAACTGTAGAACCTATAACGCCAGTTGCGTTGGGTATGTGAATGACGACAGGAGAATCAGGACTATTGCCCTGTGCCATTGAGGTACGCACTTGTCTGAGGCAGGTGCGGTGAATGTTGTGCGCGTTTTGAGTGCGGGTGGCTGAAGTGATGACATCCGTGGTTTCACGCAAGGCAAACACTTGGTTGTTTAACAAGGCGGTAACCAGTAGCGCCACAATCATGAGCAGCAGCAACACCGTTGCTAGGGCAAATCCACGTTGTTTCATTGTGATGAACCTGCTGGAAAGTTGAATGTATGTACGGGCATCTCAACGCTGATTTTATAGTGATGAGTGCCTTGGTTGGCCAGTGCTGCGTCATTGCAGTCGGTGGTGGCAAGGGGTTCGCCTAAACTGGCTTGTGACTCTTGTGTGATGAGGCAAACATGTACTGAACCGTTTGTGAGCGCGCTGAACTTCAGTTGGGATACGCCATCTAGGACGGCTAGCGCACCATTGTTACCGCCGTTGCCATCGCATCTTAATGAGCCGTTTTCCAATGAATAAGTATTGGCGACATAGACCCAATCGGTGTTTTCTAGCTGGATGGCTGCACCGTTGCAATCACGCGCGGAGCTTTTGGGTTGATAAGAGGCGATTGTCAGTTTATTGTTGTGTATGAAAACACCGATTTTGTTTTTTGGGTTGCCTGCTTGGGCATATGGGTAATAACCTGCTTGTGCCACATCGCGTTGCATGTTGGATAGTGCAATTCGCAACTGCGTGGCTTTTGTGTGTCGCTCGCTAATGCCGCGGTGATCACCCGCCAAGCCTGCGATGTACCGCTGAGTGGTTAGTAAAACCACCACAACCAATGTCAACGCGATGAGAAGCTCAAGCAGTGTAAAACCGCTTTGTGCATGACGTTTGTTCATGGCGCAATCCACATGGCCAAACAGTGGTGGCCTACTGGTATGTTGATGCAACCGCTGCGCACCACGGCTTGTTGGGCATCGTGTGCTGGCCAAGAAATTTGCAGCAGTTGGCCGCCTTGGTGGGGTAAAAGAGTCGTGTTTGAGTCAAGATGTGGGGCTATGCCTGTATCTAAATCACGCTGAACACGTGAGGCGTCGCTGCTGAGTTGCCACTGCATGCGATTAAGGTCGGCATTGTCGCGAACCGCGTGTAAGTTTTGATTGTGGGTTGCCATAACAGCCACAATGCCAATGGTGGCAATCAGTAGGGCAATGAGCACTTCGAGTAAGCTAAAACCGTGTTGCTTGCTGTACATTATTGTAACCTTACACGCCCTGAGTGTGCCAAAACCACTTGCGCGGGGGTTGTGTTGGCAATGACTGCATGGGCTTGAACTGAAACGGTAAAACCAGCAAAGTCTGATTGGCCGAGTGAATTGATGATGCGCCCAGATCCAGTGTTGGCATTTCCAAAAACCGACACGTTAGCAGAAATAATCGAACTTCGGGATAAAACTTGATCGGGCTTGTCTTGTTTGTCCAAGCGTAAAATAACCCATGCTTCCCACGGGTCGGTGGCAGAAAGGTGCTCGTTACACATGGGCAAAGGTTGATTGATTTGCTGCTGGCTGACAGGGCAGAGTTTAACCTTATAGCCATAATTTTGGGCATAAACTCGAGCACGCTCAACGTGGAGCATCAATTCATTGGCCGTTGCATCGATTTCTCGCTGCACCACAATGCTTTTGTAACGGGGAATGGCCATCGAGGCCAGCACAGCAATAATGGATAAAACCACCAACATTTCCAGCAAGGTAAAGCCTTTTTGTACAGATGCACGCATTCTCGCCGAATGTGTCGAGCGAAAGGGCATTTTAAAAGGGAAGTTTAACCACCACATTGGGAATAGGCTTTTTAAGGTTTATTTATCGTAATGAAGATTATATCAGGCGCATCAAAAAGATACAACTTATACATTAATCTTTATTATAAGTAAAAATACTAAAATATGTTTTTAAGGTTTTCTTTGTATTTTTTTGTGCAATAACAAAATTTATTACTGGTTCTAAGGCCAATTAACCTTAAATTATCTGCAATAATTGTTTATAATAGAGCGGTCGTTGAACTACAATTTTTACTTTTTCACACTTAAGTGACTCACTTCAAAAGGAAACCACTATGAGCAATGCCGATTTACAAACCCGCAAAAACGCCGCTACCCCTCGTGGCGTGGGCGTGATGACTGATTTTTATGCTGTCAAAGCAGAAAACTCTGAAATCTGGGACGTTGAAGGCCGTCGCTTTATTGACTTTGGCGGTGGGATTGCTGTGGTCAACACAGGTCACCGTCACCCCAAACAAGTTGCGGCCATCAGCAAGCAATTGAACGAAGGCTTTTTGCACACTGCCTACCAAATCGTGCCGTACGAGTCTTATGTTGAGCTGGCCGAAAAAATCAACGACCGCACTCCTGGTGCGCACGCTAAAAAAACCGCGTTTTTCACCACAGGTGCAGAAGCGGTTGAAAACGCCATCAAAATCGCCCGTGCTGCAACGGGTCGCGCGGGCGTGATTGCCTTCACAGGTGGTTTTCATGGTCGCACCATGATGGGTATGGCTTTGACGGGCAAAGTGGCGCCGTACAAAATCGGTTTTGGCCCATTCCCATCTGAAATTTACCACGTGCCATTCCCAGTCGAATTGCATGGCGTTTCAGAAAAAGACTCACTCAAAGCGATTCAAAATTTATTCAAAGCCGACATCGAGCCGACTCGTGTGGCTGCAATTATTTTAGAGCCCGTACAAGGCGAAGGCGGTTTCTACCAAGCCTCACCGTCGTTCATGCGCTCATTGCGTGAATTGTGCGACCAGCACGGCATTTTGCTGATTGCGGACGAAGTACAAACAGGTTTTGGCCGCACAGGTAAAATGTTTGCGATGGAGCACTACGACGTACAAGCCGACTTGACGACCTTTGCCAAGTCTTTGGCAGGCGGCATGCCATTGTCAGGCGTGTGTGGCCGTGCCGAAATCATGGATGCACCTGCTCCAGGTGGTTTGGGCGGCACGTATGCGGGCAATGCCTTGGCGATTGCTTCTGCGCATGCGGTGATTGATATCATTGATTCTGAAAACCTGCTCGAACGCGCCAATGTTTTGGGCGACAAAATCAAAGCCCGCTTGAACGCGATTCGTGCGCAAGTGCCACACATCTCTGACGTGCGCGGCCCTGGCGCGATGAACGCCGTTGAGTTCATCGACCCTGCGACAGGCGAGCCGTCACCTGAGTTCACACAAAAAGTGCGCGTGGCGGCATTGAAACGCGGCTTGTTGCTGTTGTCGTGCGGCACTTATGCCAACGTGATTCGCTTCTTGTTCCCATTGACCATCCAAGACAGTGTGTTCGACGAAGGCATGGCGATTTTGGAAGACGTTTTGCTCGAAGCCGCGAAAGCGTAATTTCTCTTAACGTAGTAAAATCGGCTCTTCGCTTTTTAAGCCAAGAGCCGTTTTTTGTATGGCGCAACCTTTTTAGGAAAAAACATGTTAAACCTCAAAGACCCCTCATTATTCAAACAACAATGCTACCTCAACGGCCAATGGGTCAGCGGCACAGAAACCATGACCGTGACCAACCCTGCCACAGGCGAAGTCATCGGCACGATTCCTCACCTTGGCCAAGCCGAAACCGCGCAAGCCATCGCTGATGCCAACGCCGCATGGCCCGCATGGCGCAAAAAAACCGCTAAAGAGCGCTCGGCGATTTTGCGCAAATGGTTTAACCTCATGATGGAGAACCAAGATGACTTGGCCGCCATTTTGACCGCCGAGCAAGGCAAACCCTTGGCTGAGGCCAAAGGCGAAATCGCCTACGGCGCATCGTACATCGAATGGTTTGCCGAAGAAGGCAAACGCATTTACGGCGAAAACATTCCCTCGCACATGGCCGACCGTCGTTTGATGGTCACCAAAGAGCCGATTGGCGTGTGCGTCGCCATCACGCCGTGGAATTTCCCCAATGCCATGATTACCCGCAAAGCCGCGCCCGCTATGGCCGCTGGCTGCCCGATGATTGTGCGCCCTGCCGACCTCACGCCATTTTCGGCATTGGCGATGGCCGAACTCGCGCACCGCGCAGGCGTGCCTGCAGGCGTGTTTCAAGTGATTACAGGTAAATCGCGCGTCATCGGTGCAGAATTCACCAGCAACCCGACTGTGCGCAAACTCACCTTTACAGGCTCAACCGAAGTCGGCCGCGTGCTCATGGAACAATGCGCGGGCACAGTCAAAAAAGTCTCGATGGAATTGGGCGGTAACGCACCATTTATCGTGTTTGACGACGCTGACCTTGATGCCGCGGTTGAAGGCGCGATTATTTCTAAGTTCCGCAACGCAGGCCAAACCTGCGTATGCGCCAATCGTTTGTACGTGCAAGATGGCGTTTACGACGCATTCGCCGAAAAACTCGCCGCGGCTGTGGCCAAGTTCAAAATCGGTAACGGCATGGACGACGGCGTCAACCAAGGCCCGATGATTGACACCAACGCAGTGGCGAAAGTCGAAGAACACATTGCCGACGCCCTCGCCAAAGGCGCAAAAGTCATTCAAGGTGGCAAACGCCACGCCTTGGGGCATTCATTCTTCGAGCCGACTGTTTTGACGGGCGTGACGCAAGACATGGCGGTTGCCAAAGAAGAAACCTTCGGCCCGATGGCGCCGTTGTTCCGCTTCTCAACCGAAGCAGAAGTCGTGGGCTACGCCAACGACACCGAGTTCGGCTTGGCTTCCTACTTCTACAGCCGCGACGTTGGCCGCATTTTCCGCGTCTCCGAAGCCCTCGAATACGGCATGGTCGGCGTCAACACAGGTCTCATCTCCACCGAAATCGCGCCCTTTGGCGGCGTGAAACAATCGGGCTTGGGCCGTGAAGGCTCAAAATACGGGATTGAAGACTATGTGGTTGTGAAATACACCGCGATTGCAGGGTTGGATAAATAATTTAGCCTAACAAAAAGCCGCCCAATGAATGGGCGGCTTTTTTGTTGTTCACAAACCACGCTGTTGAAAAAGTTGCTCAACCTCGGCAAACTGAGCGCGTAGCGCCGCGACCACTGCGGGGTAATCGGTGTTTTCGGGAATCAACATGCTTAAAATAAATGCGGCACCAGCCTGACAAGTTGCCATCTTCACATGGGAGGCAAAGCCGTGCTCGCTGCGCAGTTGTTTGAGTTCGTCATAAATCTGTTGAGCGGCTGCGGGCAGTGTTTTATAGGCACTGATTAAATTGACTGCGGCTTGGGCTTGTACAATAGCCATCTCAACATAGGCGGCAAAACCGTGCTCGCTGCGCAGTTGTTTGAGTTCATCATAAATCTGTTGAGCGGCTACGGGCTGTGCTTTATAGGCACTGATTAAATTGACTGCGGCGTTGGCCTGTTCAATTGCCATCTCCACATGGGCGGCAAAGCCATGCGTGCTGCGCAGTTGTTTGAGCTCGTCATAAATCTGTTGAGCGACTGCGGGCTGTGCGTTATAGGCATTGGTTAAATTGACTGCGGCTTTGGCCTGTTCAATTGCCATCTCGACATGGGCGGCAAAGCCGTGTGTGCTGCGCAGTTGTTTGAGTTCGTCATAAATTCTCTGAGCGGCTGCGGGTTGTGCTTGATAGGCAATGATTAAATTGAATGCGGCGTTGGCCTGACGAGTCGCCATCTCGACATGGGCGGCAAAGCCATGCGTGCTGCGCAGTTGTTTGAGGTCGTCATAAATCTGTTGAGCGGCGGCAGGCTGTGCTTTATAGGCACTGATTAAATTGACTGCGGCTTTGGCCTGTTCAATTGCCATCTCGACATGGGCGGCAAAGCCGTGTGTGCTGCGCAGTTGTTTGAGTTCATCATAAATCTGTTGAGCGACTGCGAGCTGTGCTTGATAGGCACTGATTAAATTGACTGCGGCTTTGGCTTGTTCAATTGCCATCTCCACATGGGCGGCAAAGCCGTGCGTGCTGCGCAGTTGTTTGAGTTCGTCATAAATCTGTTGAGCGGCTGCGGGCTGTGCTTCATAGGCACTGATTAAATTGACTGCGGCTTCGGCCTGACAAGTTGCCATCTCCACATGGGCGGCGAAGCCGTGTGTGCTGCGCAGTTGTTTGAGTTCGTCATAAATCTGTTGAGCGGCTGCGGGCTGTGCTTGATAGGCATTGATTAAATTGAATGCGGCTTTGGCTTGTTCAATTGCCATCTCCACATGGGCGGCAAAGCCGTGTGTGCTGCGCAGTTGTTTGAGTTCGTCATAAATTTGTTGAGCAACTGCGGGCTGTGCTTTATAGGCACTGATTAAATTGACGGCAAGCCTCGCAACCAAATATTGTGCCGTAAACTCAGGGTTGCCTTTTAATTGCTCCCAAACTTCCTGGGCTTGCACTAAGTCACCGTGCTTGCACCACGCGTCGCAGATAAACGCGTCAATCCAGTACAGTTCAGGCTCATCTTGCCCAGTGGCCTTGCAAGCCCGCAGCAAGTTCGCAAAATTCGGGTGGGTGACAAAGTCTTGCGCTGTTCGCCCCATAAAACTAATCAAGCGTTCAGGCTGTTGCCATGCGGCGAGCCACTCACTTTGCCAGTGGGTTTGCGCCCATTGCCGCTCTGTTCGGTCATCATAGTGATTGAGCACAAACAACTCACCCAGCAAATCTGGCTCTAGGCCTTTTAATTCGTGGGTTAGGTCGCTTTGCTCAAAATTTGCCCAACGCTGACGAAAAGCGGCGTTGTCAGCATCCAAGCCCACCTTTTGAAATAATTGTTCGATGTAGTCGTGCTGATGGGTTGAGTCAAGATTCACCCCACCGACCATGGTCACAAAACGCAACAATTCTAAATCAGCTGGTGTAACACCTGCGGCCTGCCACTTGTGCAGTTGTGCGGCCAAGATCGTTTTTATCAAAGTTTCGGCGTTCCACTGCGTCGTTTGCGGGCTTTTGACCAAAGCATCGGCGAGCAAAAGCAAGTACAACGGGCGCTGTTCAATCCTCAACCGCTCAATCAATTGAGGTAAGTTTTGAATGCTGTTTGCGCAGTTGTAACGTGCCTGCATGTCTTGCACGATTTGTGCGGCGTGTTCCATGCCAAGGGGTGGAAGTGTCAAGGGTGCTGCATGCCGTGTGGCGTCAAGCGCTGCGTTGTCGGTTTGGCTTGAGCCGAGGGTTAGTTGTTGATACCACGGCGCATCAACCATGCGTTCAAGCAACAGTACACGCACCGCAAACGGGGGTGTGCGCCGTGCCAAGGCCAACAGCACCCGCCGCACATCCTCCACATACACGCTGGCGTAGTCGATGATGATTAGGGTGTTGCGCTTGAATTCATAATCTGTTGGCTCAAACGAGGCTAATAGAAAGACATCCCAGCTGAGATATTTTTCCAGCCACAAGCCATGCTCCAACGCCAAGCGATTTTTACCACTGCCGCCTTTGCCCGCAATCAACCACCATTTGAATGCTTGAGTTGGCTCTAACAGGCAAAAATCAATTAACTGCTGCTGCTCAACCGCTCGCCCATACAGTTTTGTCGCCTGTGTCGAGTAATGAAAACGGCTGATGGCGTCCACTCGCCAATCCGTACGTTTGAAGGCATGGAATGGCGAAGGTTTGGGTGTTTCTTCAATGATGATTTGTGCGTTTGGCATGGCGACACTTTCAGGTAATTTCTAGAAATAAACCTTTGCTCATTACCACACGATCCACTGGGTTCCCGCTAAAAGCGTGTGGGAATGACGGAACGAGTTGTTTTTGGTGGAGGGATTTGTCGCAATCAATTTTTAGAGATTGCCTATGAAAGATTAATTGTGCCCACATTACCTGCAACATGCACCACTTTAGTGTCTCCTTGATTGATGCCGTTCACCACACCGTTGTTGCCAGAAACTTGCTGTTGATTGTGCTGCTGCGGTTGTAGTTGGCGGATTAGTTCTGTCAACTCATGGATTTGCTCGGCGGGTAAAGTGCTCAAGTGCGTGTGAAACTCTTCAAGAGTGGCTTTGTCGGTTGGTGCATGTGCCAAAGCTGTTAGGTTGGCATGCACGGGATGATCCGAGCCGAACCAAGTTTTGAGTTTGTTTTTGAAGTTGTTAAAGGTTTGTTCGCCTGCCGCATTCAATGCGCCACTGGCCAAAGCTACACTCGTCCAACCAACTATTTCACCAACACTATTTAAATCAAACATGTCAAATCCCCTATTTAGATATCGATTAAAAAACCGCATTCATTATAGACGAGTTTGACTCAAATCAAAGGGTGATGTGTATTAAAACCATTGGCGCACGTGAATGGGTAGGACTTGCCCTGCTCGCTGAGCGCGTTGCAGCACATACCAGTAGTGCCGAAAACTGGCGCGGTCGTGCAGTTGGTGGGCGTGGCTAATTGGCCCCCAGTCGGCGTTGGCGGCGTGGGTGAGTAGGTCGGCGGCAAATTCGATGTCGTCAACCGATGGCGCGAAGGCTTGTAAAATCTCGCGAATTTGATTGGGGTGAATGCTCCACATGCGCGAGTAGCCAAATTCGTCGCGGGCGCGGCGGGCGTCGTTGAATGCCGCGTTGGGGGTGGCGTAATCGGTGGTGACGTTGTGCGAGGCGACTTTGCCGTGGGCGGCGCAGGCGCGGGCAATTGCCAGTTTGCAGTGCGCGACCATCGGGTGGTCGAACTGTGCGGGTGAAGTCATGGCGCGGGCGGGAATCGTGCCGTGGTGCGCGGAGACAAAATCCATCAAGCCAAATGATAAACTCTCAACCTGCGGCAAGGCGGCGATGGGGTATACGTCATGCAGCGCGGCGTGGGTTTCAATCAGCGCATGCAGCGGCGGCAGGGGTAAATTGGCCTCTATATGCAGGCGGTGCATCTGCGCAATTTGCTGCTCGGTGTCGCGCAAAGTACCGACTTTGGGCAGCATCCAATACGCAGGCGCACGTTGCGCGGTGCGCAAAGTCAAGCGAATGTCGTCTTGCCAATGCGCGTGCTGCGCATCGTGAATGCGCACGCCGAGCCGATTGAAACGGTTGTCTGGGCTGGCCAAAACCTCGCCCATCAGTCGCGCTTGAGCGGACTCCGTACCGACGCTTGCGCCGTCTTCAAGATCCAGCGTCAGATCAAACGCGCCGTTCATCTCGGCCTGCAAAGCCAGAGCCTTGCGGATGAATCGCTCGTTGCCCGCGTAATGCTCAACGGGCGACAAAAGCACGGGTGCAATCGAATCGGCAAACAGCGCGACGGACGGATGCAGGCGCATGGCTCGTTTAAGCAGGCACGTTAATCATCGAGTAGCAGTCAAAGCCTGAGAGTTTTTCGCGCCCGCCCAAGCCGTCCAGTTCGAGCAAAAAGCCCAAGCCCGCAGTGGTCGCGCCCAGTTGCGCCACCAATTGGGTGACCGCGTGCGCCGTACCGCCAGTGGCGAGCAAGTCGTCGATAATCAACACGCGCTCGCCCGCTTTGAGCGCGTCGGCGTGGATTTCGAGGCGGTCAGTGCCGTATTCGAGCGCGTAGTTCACTCCAATCGTGATGGACGGCAATTTGTGTGGCTTGCGCACAGGCACAAAGCCCGCGCCAAGCGCGTAAGCAATGGTTGGCGCAAAAATAAAGCCACGCGCTTCAGTGCCAATGACTTTGTCGATTTTTTGGTTTTTGTATTTCTCGATAAACGCATCCATGATGGCTTTAAGGCCAACAGGGTTTTCGAGCGCGGTGGTGATGTCGTAAAACAAAATGCCTTCTTTGGGATAGTTGGGCACTTGGCGAATCATTGACAAAATATCAGGGGCAGACATAAAAATCCTTTAAATGTGAGAATGATGAGCGACTTCTTCGATGAGTTTGTCGGCTTGGTAGTGCTGTTTATTGTACACATACCAGCGGTAAAATAAAAACATCAAAAGGCTGATGAGAATTGCAAAAAAGATGATAGAGGCGTGCAGTGACACACCAAAAAACTTGAGTGCGGCATACACGCTAAGCATGAGCAAAATACTTAAGTTTTCGTTGAAATTTTGCACCGCAATCGAGTGCCCCGCGCTGAGCAATACATAGCCGCGATGTTGGAGCATGGCATTCATGGGTACCAAGAAGAAGCCCGCCAAGGCGCCAATGCCAATCATGAGCGGGAAAGCAATCCACATGGACTTAATCCACAGCAATGGCACAATGGACAGACCCAATAAAATCCCCAGTGGAATCACAGAAGTGGCGCGGCGCATGCTGACCCAGCGTGCGGCCATAATCGCGCCAATCGTGCTGCCCACGCCGACAAAGGCCTGCATGTACGATGACTCTTCAAGGGTTTTGCCCAAATCGGCTTGCGCCCAATCGAGTACGATAAACTGCATCACGGCGGCCACACCCCATAGCAAAGTGGTGATGGCGAGGGAAATTTGCCCCAATTTGTCTTTCCACAACACGCTGTTGCAGTGAATGAAGTCTTTAATCAGCTTAATCGGCGTGTGTTCTTGTTTGCCATAAACCACGCCCGTGCTGCCAATCATGCGGTTGAGCGCAGCGGCGAGCATGTAAATAAAGCACACTAGAAAAATCGCAGTGGTCGCAGGGCTTAACGAATAACCCGCAAATTGCGAGACCAGCCACTGTTGAAGAGACGGTGAGCTTAAAAAACCGCCCAAAGCTGTGCCAAAAATAATCGAGAAAATCGTCGCCGCTTCAACCCAGCCATTGGCCACGACGAGCTTTTCGGGTGGTAAGAGTTCAGTCAAAATCCCGTATTTGGCGGGCGAATAGGCTGCTGCACCAAAGCCGACCACCGCATACGCGAGCAATGGATGGATGCCAAACAGCATAATCGCTGCGCCCAAAATTTTGATGCTGTTGGTGATGAACATCACATTGCCTTTGGGGCGCGAGTCGGCAAATGCGCCGACAAATGGCGCGAACAACACATATGACACGGCAAAAAACACCTTGAGCATGGGTTCAACACTGGCGTTGGTGGACATTTCACGCAATAGAGCGATAGAGGCAAAAAGAAGGGCGTTGTCTGCCAGCGACGAAAAAAACAGTGCGGCCAAAATAATGTAAAAAGGGCGAGTCATGAGTGTGATTCTTATGTTTTTAACGTAGGGCGCTTTATAACACGAAATGCCCGCGTGTGAAGTATTTTTCGTCACCTTGGCATGGACTTTTAAAATAAGTTTGACTACAATCAAAGTGTTTTGCATGAATTTGTTAAAATGATTTTCTCAAAATACAGGAGTTTTTAATGCCGCGCCCCATAGTTGCCAAAATTTATCCTAAAGCCATTGCGCACAACCTCGAAAAAGCCCGTGCCACCACGCATGCCAAGGTTTGGGCGACCATTAAAGCCAATGCGTACGGTCATGGGATAGAGCGTGTGTACAGCGGTTTACATCCTGCGGATGGTTTGGCCATGCTCGATTTTGCCGAAGCGCAATTGGTGCGTGAATTGGGTTGGGACAAACCCGTTTTGATGCTTGAGGGCTGTTTTTCGGCGAATGATTATCAAATGGCGCAGGCGTTGAATTTAACCGTGGTCATTCATCATGCGGCGCAAATCGATTGGTTGGCGGCGGCGCAATTGAGTCAGCCGCTGGATGTTTACCTCAAAATGAATTCGGGTATGAACCGCGTCGGCTTTGCACCAGCAGATTATGCGGCGGCTTATCAGCGTTTGCGGGCGTTGCCGCACGTTGGCGCAATCACCCTCATGACCCATTTTGCCAACGCCGATTTGCCCAATGGCGTGACGCAGCCGTTGCAAATATTCAATCAAACCACCGCGCCGTTGCTGCAGGCGCAGCCCACAATTCAGCGCAGTTGCAGCAACTCAGCGGCGATTTTGCGCCACGCAAAGGCGCATTTTGACTGGGTTCGCCCTGGCATCATGACGTATGGCGGCTCGCCGTTTGGCGATATGAGTGCGGCGCAGTGTGGTTTGCAAGCGGCGATGAGTTTGGAGTCAGAAGTAATTGCGCTGCAGCACATCAAAAAGGGCGATGCGGTTGGCTATGGCGGGCAGTTTGTCGCGCCGCGCGATATGACGATTGGCGTGGTTGCGTGTGGTTACGCTGATGGTTACCCGCGCCACGCGCCCAACGGCACGCCTGTAGTGGTCAACGGCGTGCGCACAACTTTGGCAGGAAGGGTGTCGATGGACATGATTACGGTCGATTTAACCGACGTGCCCAACGCCGCTGTGGGCGCTGCCGTTGAGTTGTGGGGGCAAAATTTACCGATTGACGAAGTAGCGCAAGCGTCGGGAACGATAGGCTACGAGTTGATGTGCGCCCTCGCGCTGCGCGTGCCCGTTGTGGTGGAGGCGTAAATGGCCAGCAAACCCAAAACCCAATTTGTCTGCAACGAATGCGGCGGCACAACTGTGAAGTGGGCGGGACAGTGCCCGCATTGCCAAACGTGGAATTCGTTGATTGAAACAGTTGAGGCCAAAAATCCCGCCAACAACCGTTTTGCCGCGCTCGCGCCCAGCTCAAAAGTACAAAGTTTGGCCGACATCGAAGCGGCCGATGTGCCGCGATTCTCGTCAGAAGAAAGTGAATTTGACCGCGTTTTGGGCGGCGGCTTGGTGCTTGGTGCGGTGATTTTGATTGGCGGTGACCCTGGGATTGGTAAATCAACGTTGTTGCTGCAATCGTTAGCCGCCATGTCCAAAAGCCGCAGCGTGTTGTATGTCAGCGGCGAAGAATCGGGAGCGCAAATTGCTCTGCGGGCGCAGCGGCTGGGCGTGGCGAGTGCGCAGATGCAGTTTCAGGCTGAAATCGCATTGGATGCCATTTTGAATACATTGCAAACCTTAAAACCAGACGTGGCGGTGATTGACTCGATTCAAACGATTTATTCGGGCGAATTGTCCGCCGCACCGGGTTCGGTCTCGCAGGTGCGCGAATGCGCCGCGCAACTCACCCGCGTGGCCAAAGCCACGGGCGTGACCTTGATTATGGTCGGTCACGTCACAAAAGATGGTAACCTTGCCGGCCCGCGCGTGCTGGAGCACATTGTCGATACGGTGTTGTACTTTGAGGGCGACACCCAATCGTCGTTTCGCCTGATTCGCGCGTTCAAAAATCGCTTTGGCGCGGTGAATGAATTGGGCGTGTTTGCCATGACCGAAAAAGGACTTAAAGGCGTGAGCAACCCATCGGCGATTTTTTTGTCGCAGCACAACACTGACGTGGCAGGCTCGTGCGTCATGGTCACGCAAGAAGGCACGCGGCCGCTACTGGTCGAGATTCAAGCCTTGGTTGATGCGTCCCACGCGCCCGCGCCGCGCCGTTTGTCAGTCGGGCTGGAGCAAAATCGCTTGGCCATGCTATTGGCGGTGCTGCATCGGCATGCGGGCGTAGCGTGTTTTGACCAAGATGTGTTCATCAACGCCGTCGGCGGGGTCAAAATCACCGAACCTGCGGCTGATTTGGCGGTGCTGCTCTCGATTGTCTCGTCGCTGCGCAATCGCCCGTTGCCCGCAGGCTTGGTGGTGTTTGGCGAAATCGGCTTGGCGGGCGAAATCCGTCCCGCGCCGCGTGGGCAAGAGCGTTTGCGTGAAGCGGCCAAACTCGGCTTTACCCATGCGCTCATCCCCAAAGCCAACGCGCCCAAGCAAAAAATTGAGGGTTTGACGGTCATCGCGGTGGAGCGCATGGATGAAGCGTTGAATAAATTGCGTGAATTGGAGTAAATCCAAATGTTTTTTAGGTATAATCCCCCTATATCTTTATTTTTCAGGAGAGTTTTGTGAAACGTTTATTTAAATGGGTGACATTGTTCTTGGCATTGTCAAGTACGCAAATGGTGGGTGCGCAAGAAGTGACGCAGGAGCAAAAAAATGCAACTGCTACTTTGGTCACGCAGTGCTTGATGAGCAAATTGCCTGCCAATTGGGAAGTGGCTGAAGTGATTTTGACGCGAGCCGATGGCGGACAGTACACGATTGGCAATGCCGCACTCATCAAAGGCTCTCAGCAAGCCGTGAATGTGGATATGAAAGGCTGTGACTTGAACAAACAAGGGCAGGATTTATTGCGGTTTCAAGCGGTGATTCCTGCAGATGAAGCCAAATGGAATACTTTGCATTTGATGACGTTTCCCAATGGGAATTACAATGTATTTACCGATATCGCATTGGCGCGTGTTCGCTCTAAAAAATAATTTTTAATTCAAAATTACTTGCCGCAGTTGTTCAACTGCGGCGATGTGCGGTGCGACTTCACTTGCCGCGACGCGTGTTTGGCTGATGTTTTGCAAACGCGCTTCGTGTTGCAGTTGGCGGTAGTCTCGATAAGCGTTGGCGCAGTTCTGTGCCAACGCTTTGTCAATTAAGCCCGCCTCGGCGGCGCGTTGCAGTAGCGCAATGTTGCCTTTGTTGTCGAGCAATTCGCTGTGTGTGCCGCTGTGCAGCAGCACCAGCGCTTGTACGCAAAACTCAATATCCACCATGCCGCCCGTGTCGTATTTCACGTCAAATAAGTCGCTGTGATTCGGGTGCCCCGCTTGCAGTTTGTCGCGCATCTCTAAAATCTCGCGCACCACAGTTGCTCGTTCGCGCGGGGTTTGCAAAATCGCCCGTCGCTCCTGTTCAAACCATTGTCCCATTCGCGCGTCGCCCGCACAAAACCGCGCTCGTGTGATGGCTTGGTGTTCCCAAAACCACGCCGATTGGGTTTGGTATTGTTTGAACATATTCAAATTGCTGACCAGCAGGCCACTTGCGCCATTCGGGCGCAGACGATAATCGGTGTCAAACAAAATCCCCGCAGCCGTGGGCGCGGTGAGCCAGTTGTTGAGCCGCTGGGCAAAGCGGGTATAAATCTCATCGGCATTCTCGTGCGCGTCGTCAAACAAAAACACCAAGTCCAAATCAGACGCGTAGCCCATTTCTTTGCCGCCCAGTTTGCCGTAGGCGATGATGGCAAAATTCGGTGCGTCAATGTGCCGTTTCGGGAAAGCCAGCCAGCAAAAATGCAGGGCTTGGCGCAGCAAAAGGTCGGTTAAGTCTGACAAATGGTCGGCCAGTTGTTCCATAGTCCACAAACCGTCCAGTTCTTGCGCGAGCAGGCGAAAAACCTGTGCGTGTTGGGTTTCGCGCAAAATATTCATTTGCCGCTCCACGTCACCCGCCGCGTGATTCAATTCGTGCGTCAGTTTGTCGTCAAGAGCAGGCCAGTCGGGCGGCGTGTGCAGGTTGGCGGGCGTGAGCAATTCATCCAACAAAATCGGGTGCGCGGTCAAATAATCGCCCGCCCAGCGCGAGCGGCTCATGAGTTTAATCACATGCGCCAAGGCTTTGGGGTGCTCAATCAGCAAGGCCAAATAACTTGAACGCTTGGCGATGGCGTCCAAAAATTGCAGCACGCGCAGCGCGTATTCGACCTTAATCGGTGCGCTGTGCTGCGCGGTTAACACGTGCAAAGTGCGCTGCACCAATTGGCGATAGCGGCTGGCGCTGCGTTCGGGCAACTGTTGCAGGCGCGGGTCAGATTCGAGCCGCTGCAAGCGTTCTTGCAGCGTGTTTGGCTCATCAAACTGCGCCAAAAGTTCGGCTGATTCGTCGTTTTGCGGCGCATGCGGATGGTTGTGCGCGGTTTCATTGACAGGCTCAAACAATTGATTGAAATGCGCTTCAACTTGCCGATTGCCGTGCTCTAAGCGCGTTTGCCAATCGTCGCATTGCATCGCGGCTGCGAGTTTGCCCAAGTCTGCCGCATCGGTCGGCAAACGCTGGGTTTGTGTGTCGTTCAAGTACTGAATGCGGTGCTCCAAATGACGCAAAAACACATAATGCTCGGTCAACTGCGTCACTTGCGTTGCGTCAAGCAACTGTGCCTTGGCTAATTCGGGCAGTGCCAATAGCGTGGCCTTGGGGCGCAACGCTAGATTGCGTGGGCCTTTGATGATTTGAAACAACTGCACGATAAACTCGATTTCGCGAATCCCACCCGCGCCGATTTTGATGTCCAGCGCACCGCTGTTGTGCGCGGCTTTTTGGCGGATTTTGTGGTGCACGTCGCGCAGCGCGTCAATCGCGTCGTAATCCAAATAACGGCGAAACACGAATGGCTCAATTAAATTGTCCAACTGTTTGGACTCTTTTGACGGATTAATGAGGCGGCTTTTCAGCCACGCAAAGCGTTCCCACGCGCGGGCTTGCGTCAAAAAATAATTCTCCAAAGCCGCCAAGCTCAAACTCAACGCACCCGACGCGCCATAAGGGCGCAAACGCATGTCAACCCGAAACACAAAACCATGTTCGCTCACATCGTCGAGCAGCTTAATCATGCGCCGCCCCAGTTTGTCAAAAAACTCATGGTGCGACAGCGAGCGCACGCGGCTATCGTCATGGGCGCGGGTTTGCCCGTCGTGCGCAAATACAAAAATCAAATCCATGTCGGACGACACATTCAACTCATGCCCCGACAACTTGCCCATGCCCAAAACCCACAGCGGCATCGGCTCGCCATCCGCATCAAACGGCTCACCGTGAATACAGCTCAGCTGCGCCCGCACCACCTGCATGGCGTGCTGCACGCACACATCGGCAAAATCACTGATGGTCTGCGTCACCGCCGCCAAACTCACCGCGCTGGGCGCATGGCGCAAGTCAAACGCCATCAAGGCCAGCATCACGTGCGAGCGCGCCAAACGCAAACCGACATGCGCCGCGTGCTCGGCATCGTGATGCGCAGGCGTGAACCGCACAATCAAGTCGCGCAGGGCAGACGGCGCAAGCGGCAACTGCTGGCTCAAGTTCTCGACTAAATCAGCGTTGATGCGCCCGCTGTTGATTAAGCGTTGGGCGTAGGGGGAAAACTCGGTGGGGGTTAAAGTCATGTGGGAATAGGATAGTTGGTTTCAGGGTTTATATTGCGGCGCATCAAGTATGTGAGTACAATTGTGGGTTATTGTACTTAAATTTGACGGGTATTTATGCAGCAAAAAAAAGTATTGGCGATTTGCTATTCGCAAACAGGTCAGTTGTCTCAGATTGCGCAAAATATTCTTGCGCCACTTCGTGCTAGTGATGGAGTAAAGGTGCATGTAGAGTATCTAAAACCTGTCCAATCTTATCCATTTCCGTGGCCGTTTTTTCGATTTTTTGATGCATTTCCTGAGTCGGCGCATATGGTTGCCCCTGAACTTGAACCATTAACCATAACTGAAACGGCTGAATTTGACTTGGTGATTGTGTTTTATCAAGTCTGGTTTTTAGCACCATCGTTACCCATAACGGGTTTTATGAAGCACCCGTTGGCCGCACGATTGCTCAAAGATAAGCCCGTGGTGACGGTGATTGGTTGCCGCAATATGTGGTTGATGGCGCAAGAAAAAATGAAAACCATGTTGACCGAGGTGGGTGCAAAATTGGTTGATAACGTGGTTTTGATGGATAAAACCAATATGGCCGCCACATTTATCACCACGCCACGCTGGTTTTTGACAGGCAAGAAAGAAGGTTTTTGGGGGATGCCCGCTGCGGGGATTCCTGCGCAAGATATTGCACAAACCACACGTTTTGGCCGCGCGATTGTGGATGCTTTGACACGCGATGCGCACCATGAGCCGATGTTGACGGGTTTATTGGCTGTGCAAGCCAATCCGAATGTTTTGGTCAGTGAAAAAGCAGGCACGAAAAGCTTTTATATTTGGGGTAAATTGTTGCGCAAAATCGGTGCGCCGCACAGCATGTGGCGCGTGCCCGTTTTGGCGGTTTACTTTGTCTTTTTATTGACGTTAATTATCACTATTGTGCCCGTCAGTTTGACTTTGCAACGCTTGGCGCGACCTTTTTTAAAGACAAAATTAGCCGCGCTCAAAGCTCAGTTTGAGCAGCCTTCGGGCTCTGGCACAGAAAGAATGAAGTTTTATGAATAATGTCTACATCAACGCCACTGCGGCTTTTTTACCTTTTGAGGCCGTTGCCAACGACGACATTGAATCCGTACTGGGCATGATTGGCGGTAAACCATCACGTGCCAAACGCATTATTTTACGCAGCAATGGTATTACGTCACGCCATTATGCGATTGACCGTGCGACAGGCCAGGTGGCAATGAACAACGCTCAATTGACGGCGCAAGCCATTCGCGAACTTAAGGTTGAAGGGCATGTTGATGTTTTGGCCACAGGCACATCAACCCCAGATCAACTTACGCCCAATCATTCAGTGATGGTGCATGGCGAACTCGGTTGGCCACGTCTTGAAGCGGTCTGTGCGGCTGGAATTTGTTTGGCGGGCACGGTGGCACTCAAGCATGCTTGGTTGGCGATTAAGTCGGGTGACGCGCAACGCGCCGTTGTGGCAGCGTCAGAGTTGGTGTCACCGCAGTTGATGGCGAAGCATTTTGAGGCCGAAAATGAGCACAAGGTTGCCGCGCTAGAAAATAAACTCGAAATCGCTTTTGAAAAAGATTTTTTGCGTTGGATGCTGTCCGACGGGGCGGGGGCATTTTTACTCGAAAACCAACCTCAGGGCGACTTGTCGCTCAAAATTGAGTGGATTGATTTATCCTCGGCGGCGCATGAATTACCCACTTGCATGTACAGCGGCGCGGATAAAACCGAAGATCAAGTCTTGCATGGCTGGCGTGCATATTCGGCTCAAGAATGGAGCGAGCAGTCTATTTTTGCCATCAAACAAGATGTGCGTTTGCTTAACGAAAATATCGTGCGTACCACCGTATCAGAGCCTTTGGCCATCATCATGCAAAACCGTGGTTTGACGGTGGATGATATTGATTGGTTTTTACCGCACATCTCGTCGTGCTACTTTGCCGAGCCGCTGGTGGAAGGTTTGCGGGTGATTGGCCTTGAAATCCCGCGCGAGCGCTGGTTCACCAATTTGACCACGTGCGGTAATATGGGTGCGGCGTCGCCGTTTGTTATATTGCACGAGTTGTTTCAATCAGGGCGGATTCAAAAAGGACAAAAAATCTTGATGTATGTGCCTGAAAGTGGACGTTTTTCAACAGGTTTTGTTTACCTTGAGGCGGTCTAATGGATATTGATCAAGTGCCACAAGAGGGCAATAAAACCTTGGGTGGCATACGCAAAGCCATGTATGCTAAAGATGCCAATGGACAGATTGTCACGGTTGCATCAGCAGGCTGGGAAGTTGAAGAAATTGTGACCAGTCAAGCGGTTGAGCAACTCAATGCGTTGACCGAACAGACCCGACAAAAGGTTTTGAACGGGCAGACCAGCACGCTTGAATATTGGATGTACGCGCAGCGCATGGATGTGGCGATTTTGTCGCAAACTTCAGGGGTGTGGCAATGGCGTGTGCGCAGGCACTTTAAACCTGCCGTTTTTGCGCGATTGTCCGATGAATTTTTACAACGTTATGCGCACGCGTTGGGTGTGACTTTGACCCAACTCAAGGCTTTACCATGACTCAATTTTCTCATCAACATGCCGCGCACTGTGAAAGTGGCGTGATGGCCAATTTAATGGCGCACAGCGGGCAGCCCATGACCGAGGCGATGGCGTTTGGTCTGTCGGCGGGTTTGTCGTTCGCTTATTTGCCATTTATCAAAATTTCGGGTGCGCCGCTGATTGCGTATCGTATGCCGCCCAAGGCGATTATCAAAGGTTTAACCAAGGCGGTGGGCGCAAAAGCGACGTTTCGCACGTTTCGTACGGTTCAAGCGGGGCAAAATGCGTTGGATTCTTTGTTGAATCAAGGCCAAGTGGCAGGATTGCAAACCTCGGTGTATTGGCTGCCGTATTTTCCTCTTGATATGCGTTTTCACTTCAATGCGCACAATTTGGTGGTTTATGGCAAAGAGGGTGATGATTATTTAATCAGCGACCCTGTGTTTGAGGACACCATGCGCTGCGCAACCGCTGATTTAAATCGGGCGCGTTTTGCCAAGGGGGTTTTAGCCCCTAAAGGTTTGTTGTATCAATTAGAGGGCGCAGGCACTGCAATCAACTCAGCCATGATTGTGAAAGCCGTGCGCAAAACCTGCAAAACCATGCAAGCACCCGTGCCGATTGCTGGGGTGAAAGGGATTCGCATGTTGGCGCGTAAAGTGGCGCAATTGAACCCTGCTGACCCGAAAAGCGCATTGTTTGTCGGGCATATTGTGCGCATGCAAGAAGAAATTGGCACGGGTGGTGCAGGGTTTCGGTTTTTGTACGCTGCGTTTTTGCAAGAAGCCTCGCAGTTTACGGGATTGGGTTTTTTGGCGCAATATGCCGACCAGTTGATGAGTATTGGCGATGAATGGCGCATGTTTGCCTTAAAAACTGCGCGAATGGTTAAGGGTCGCGAGCCGTTTGTACCCGCAACGTTGGCGCAGTGTTTGCATGACTTGGCTGAGCGTGAGTTGGCGTTTTTTAAAGCCCTTAAAGTGGATGTGGCGCATGTTGCAGGTTAAAGATTTGGCTTATTGCTACAAAGGCGCACTCAAAGCGTCTTTGTCGGGCGTTGATTTGTCGGTCGCCCGTGGGCAAATTTTGGGGTTGTTAGGCCCGAATGGCGCGGGTAAAACCACGTTGATTTCACATATTTCAGGCTTGCTGGCTGTGCAAAAAGGCAGCATCACAATAGAGGGTGATTCGCTCAAAGCAGCACGGCGCAAAGACCCAACCCGTATTGCGATTGCGCCGCAAGAATATGCGTTTTATCCGATTTTGACTGTACAAGAAAACCTCAACTGCTTTGCGGCTGTATCGGGGATTGCGCGACGAGCGCGCCAGCAGCGGGTGAATGAATGCATTGCCCTGACGCAATTGGCCTCGCACAAAAATATTCGCGCCGAGCATCTGTCGGGCGGCTTAAAGCGGCGCTTGAACTTGGCGATTGCGCTGTTGCCGAAGCCCGATTATTTGCTATTGGATGAGCCAACAGTTGGCGTTGACCCGCAGTCGCGGGCTTTTTTAATTGAAACGGTGCGTGGCTTGGCGCAGCAAAATGTGGGAATTATTTACACCACGCATTACATGGAAGAGGTTGAGGCGTTGGCCGATAACGTGGTGATTATTGACCACGGGCGGGTTTTGGCGCAAGGTACGCTGTCAGAGTTATTGCAGCGCGATGAAGCCGTGGTGGCTCAGCCTAAAGTTGAGGCTGTGGGGCGCAATTTAGAGCAATTGTTTATGTCGCTCACCCATCGAACCTTGCGAGATTGATATGTTATTGGCCTTGATAAAAAAAGAATTATTGGCTTTGTCGCGTGATGTGCATGGCATGCTGGCGTTGTTTGTGATGCCAATGATGTTTATTGTGATTATGTCTTTGGCGCTCAAAAATGTGTATGAGCCACCTGTTGACACTTTGCATTATGCGATTGAGCAACTCGACGACGATAAGTTGGCTAAGGATTTTGTTAAAGAATGGCAAAAAGACCACGGCACGGCTCAAGCGTTGCCACATGACTGGCGCGAGCAAGTGCAAACAGGGCGGCTGGATTATGTGCTGCGCATTGAGCCGAAGTTTTCCAAAGAAATCATTCGCGATGACTTGAAAATCGCCACCTATGTGCGCTTGTACGCCAAACCACAGATTGAAGTCGGGGCGTTTAATGCCCACAAAGCCGCGTTGTATTTGATGGTCAACGAAATTCGCGGTACGGCTTTGCTCAAAAGCGCCCGCGCCCAACAAATGCGCCCCAATACCGCAGAAATTGAGTTTTCTGCCGTGGATGTGGTTCAGGTGGAGCGCTTGAGTACGGGGCAGCACCCGACTGCGGTGCAGCAAAATGTACCCGCATGGCTGATGTTTGGTATGTTTTTTGTGGTCGCATCGATTGCCAATTTGTTCATTCAGGAGCGCGAAAGTGGTGCGTTGACGCGCTTATCGAGTTTGGGCGTGCCCGTTTCGAGCATGTTGTTGTCGAAAGCCTTGCCGTATTTTTTGGTCAATGCCATTCAAGCGGCGTTGATGCTGGCGGTTGGCGTGTGGTTGATGCCGCTGCTGGGTGGTGATGCGCTATCGTTGGTGGGGATTGATTGGGCGGCTTTGGCGTTGATTTTGTTTGCGATTAGCGCGGCGGCGATTGGTTTGTCGTTGACGTTGGCCAGTGTGTCCAAAACCCATGCGCAAGCGGCCGCGGTAGGACCTGTGCTCAATGTTTTGATGGCCGCGATTGGCGGGGTGATGGTGCCAACCTTTGTCATGCCTGACATTATGCAAAAAATATCCAGTTACTCACCTATGAATTGGGGCTTGAGCGGCATGTTGAGTGTTTTGCTCAACCATCAAGGCGTGGTGGGCGTTTGGCAGTATGCTGCTAAATTGTTAGTTTTTGCATTGCTCATGTTTGTGTGTGCAATGGTATTTTTTAAACGGCGGGTGAAATAATGGATTTATTGAAGCAAGAGCTTATAGACTTAATCCTTGAGGCTTCTGAAAAAGAGGCTCCTGAAGGCGGTGTGCATGAGGATGAGTCTTTATTTGGTCCTGAGTCGCGTTTGTCTCTAGATTCTTTAGACGCGCTGCAAATTTCAATGGCAATTCAAAATAAATATGGTGTGCGCATCAGCGACAGTAAAGAAACTCGCCGCGCTTTGGTTTCGATTAGCGCCTTGGCCGCTTACTTGCAGCCGCTCATCAAATGAATGTCTTTTTGCAAGGTAAAGGCCTGATGTGTGGCTTGGGTGATTCATTAGATGAAGCGGTGGCGCGTTTGAGTCGCAACGATTGCGCTCCCAGTACGCGTACTTTGCCTGATGGCAGCACAAGGCCGTATTTCAACATGAGTGGGTCTGAATTGGATTGGACAACCCGCATCAGCCAACTGACTCGTCAAGCCATAGAGCAGACCCAAGTGACGCACAGCAACATGCCCTTGTTGATTGCATCATCGTGTATTCATGTTGGCCTGATTGAAGAAACCCAAATTTTTCCCAGCAGTTGTTGGGATTTTGCACAGCATATTCGCACTCTGCTCAATTGGCAAGGCGAGGTGTATTTATTGCCTGTGGCTTGCACCGCTTCGATGCAGGCCATGCTGATGGCGCAAGACTTGATGCGTGCCCATTTATGCACCGAAGCCATGATTTTGGGGGTAGAGTTGTACAGCCGCATTGCGGCATCAGGCTTTGCGTCCATGCAACTGCTCTCAACTGCTTCGGCGCAGCCATTGGGCCAGCAGCGCAGTGGCATGGTGCTGGGCGAGGCGATTGTTGCGCTGCACGTGAGCCAGTCGCCTACTCGTTGGCAATTGCTCGGTGGTGCATCTATTGTGTGTGGGCAAGATGTGACAGGTGCGTCACCTGCGGTGGTGCACCAACTGTGCGACCGTGCCTTGCTCAATAGTCAGTTGAATGCAGATGATATTCAACTCATTAAATTGCAAGCGAGCGGTAGCCCGCAAAATGACCAAAATGAAATCAATGGCTTGCAAGCAGCATTTACGCACATGCCCGCATTGACCACTCTAAAGCACCGAGTCGGTCACACGCTGGGGGCTTCGGGTCTGGTTGAAATCGTGCTTTTGACGGCTTGTTTGGAGCGCAAGGTTAATGTTGACTTTGCGTATGAACTGGACGAAACTTTGTCGCAGTATGTGGTGCGAGCATATCCTGCCGTACAACATTTGTTGGCGATTATTTTGGGCTTTAGCGGCGAACACGCCGCGCTCGTGCTCAAAGATTGCGAGACGGCATGAATGCCCAATATTGGCGAGTGATTGCCCGTAGCCCTGTTCATTCTTCGTTGTTTAATTGGCGTGAACGATTGGTTGAGTTGGTCGGGCATAAGCCACGACGCATCAGCGCGTTGGCAGAGTCGGTTTTGTATGGCGCATTAGATTGCTTGGCACAAGTGCCTGATTTTAATGTCCATGATTTATCGGTGATTCGCTTGACCACCGTACGCGGG
Organism: Formosimonas sp.; assembly: GCA_051650085.1. Classification (GTDB taxonomy): domain Bacteria; phylum Pseudomonadota; class Gammaproteobacteria; order Burkholderiales; family Burkholderiaceae; genus Hydromonas. The sequence goes on along the minus strand of JBOFII010000005.1, from coordinate 5,502 downwards.
CCTTACACAGCATCTAAAAAAGTTTTGCGCAGCAGCGAACATGAATTGCCTATGCCATTTACCTTTTTGCAGAGTCAGACCAGTCAAGCATTGGTGGCCTTGGTGGCGCAACTCAAATGGCAAGGCGATGCGAGCATTGGCATGGCTGCGCAACCACTGGACTTTGTGCGTATGGCTATGGTACAAGCTCGACATGGCGCGGTATTATTGGGTTGTGCAGAAGAGATTCATGAAAATTTGGCGGCTTTAGACAATCATTGGTTGTGTTTACAGCCGTGCGAAGCACCTGAGGATTTGATTTTTTCACCGATTATCGATTGGCAATCCCCTGTGGATTATTGGCAATTGAATGGCAACGAGTTAAGAGGAGCGACGTATGAATGAATTCCCTAAAATAGCCTGCGTGCAAATGGTCTCCAGCACATCCGTTGCGCACAACTTAGACGCCGCTGCGCGTGGCATTGCACAAGCCGCCCACGAGGGTGCAGATGTGGTGGTTTTGCCTGAGTATTTTTGTCTTATGGGGCAAAATGAGTTTGATAAATTAGCGGTCGCGGAAGCGTTCAGTGCCGAACCGAGTGAGCAAGCACAGCCCTTGCAGCATTTTTTGCGCGGGCAGGCCATGTTGCATCGGGTTTATTTGATTGCAGGTACGATTCCACTGAAAAGCGATGTGCCCAATAAGGTCTACAACAGCACTTTAATTTATGCCCCTGACGGCACGGTGCAAGTCCGCTATGACAAAATCCATCTGTTTGGCTTTGACAACGGCACCGAGTCATACTCAGAGGCCGATGCGATTGTCGCGGGTGAAGCCGATAACATCTGCATTTGGCACAGCCCATGGGGCAAAATCGGGATTGCGATTTGTTATGATTTGCGCTTTCCAGAGTTATTTCGCAGCGGTGGCGACGTGCTCGCATGGGTGCTCACCGCCGCATTCACCCACACCACAGGCCAAGCCCATTGGGAGATTTTACTGCGCGCCCGCGCGATTGAAAATCAATGCTATGTCGTGGCCTGCGGTCAAGGCGGCACACACGACAATGGCCGCCGCACCTTTGGTCACTCGATGATTATCGACGCTTGGGGCGTGGTGCAAGCGCTGATTGAAGATGGCGAAGGCGTGATTGCCGCACCATTGCACAGCAGCCGCAACGAGCGCGTGCGCAGCAGTTTGCCTGCATTGAAGCATCGGGTGTTGGGGTGAATTCTGTGCATTTGGCTGTGTTTGTCAACGCTTATAGTGTTCAGTTGTTATCTCATGACATTTGAACAGTGAGGTGATTGTGTTACACAAAATCAGTGGATGGGGAGCGTTATTGCTGGCGGCATGTGCAACTTCGGCCGCAACGGTAAGTTTGACTCAAGGCGAGTGGCAGGTGGTGCGTTTGGGCGCACAAGCCACTTCTGTAGAGATTAAGCCGACGTTGCGTTTTGATGGGGTGCATGTTTCAGGGTTGGCGACGTGTAATCGTTATTCGGGTGAGTATGTGGCGCGTCAACAAGCTTTGCAGATGAGTCGATTGCTGTCAACTGATAGGGCATGCAGCGATGCCGCGCTGATGGCGCAAGAAGGGCGTTTGTTGGCGGCTTTTGAGCGGACTCGGCGTTATCGGATTGATGCGCAAGGTTTTTTGTATTTGTTGAGTGAGCAGGGTGATGAGCTTGTGCAGGCTCGGCGAATTGGTTTTTAATTGAAGGGGTTGAATATGTTGAAGAAATTAGCATTATTGGCGTGCAGTGCCAGCATGGTGGCATGTGCTGCGGGTGGCACGGGCAATTCGGTTGCGCCAACGGCGCAATTGACAGGGCATGAGTGGCAAGTCACTCGTTTGGCGGGTGCGCCCGTGGTGGCTCAGCCGACGATAGCGTTTGATGGCGGCAAAATGATGGTGTCGGGCAATGCGAGTTGTAACCACTACTTTGGTAGCTATGCGCTCAACGGCTCTAAAATCACGTTCAGTGGCATGGGCATGACGCGCATGGCGTGTTTGGATGAAGCGGTGTCCAAGCAAGAATATGCATTTTCGCAGGCTTTAGATCAAGTGCGCAGTTATGCGTTGGATGCACAAGGTGTATTGCATTTACAAAACGCCAAAGGTGAGGATGTGTTGCTTGCACGTTAACGCGCGTTCAGTGGGGATTGTGCCAAAACAGCGTGGCGGGCATGTATAATGTTGCTTTGCTGTTTTGCCGACAGTTCATTTTTGAAAGCCTTTTATGAGCAACGCCCACGATAAAATCCTCATTCTTGATTTCGGTTCACAAGTGACCCAATTGATTGCCCGACGCGTCCGCGATTCGGGCGTTTTTTCTGAAATTTACCCGTACGATGTGTCGGATGAGTTCATCCGCAGTTACGGCGCTAAAGGGGTGGTTTTGTCGGGCGGGCCCAATTCGGTGACCGAAGGCGACACGCCGCGTGCGCCGCAAGCGGTGTTTGAGTTGGGCGTGCCTGTGCTGGGGATTTGCTATGGCATGCAAACCATGGCCGAGCAGTTGGGCGGTAAGGTCGAGACGGCTGAGGCGTTGAATAAATCGCGTGAATTTGGCTTTGCGCAAGTACGCGCCCGTGGTCATACGGCGTTGTTGGACGGCATTGCCGATGCCACCAACGATGAGGGGCACGGTTTGCTCAATGTGTGGATGAGCCATGGCGATTCGGTGTCTATCATGCCCACTGGTTTTAAGTTGATGGCGTCAACCGACTCATGCCCGATTGCGGGTTTTGCCGATGAAGACAAGCGTTTTTATGGGGTGCAATTTCACCCTGAAGTGACCCACACCGTGCAAGGCGAGGCGATTTTGCGTCGTTTCACGCACGAGATTTGTGGCGCGACGCCCGATTGGGTGATGGGCGACTATATTGCCGAGGCGGTGGCCAAAATCCGTGCGCAAGTCGGCTCGGATGAAGTGATTTTGGGCTTGTCAGGTGGGGTGGATTCATCCGTGGCGGCGGCCTTGATTCACCGTGCGATTGGCGACCAGCTCACGTGCGTGTTTGTCGACCATGGTTTGCTGCGCTTGAACGAGGGCAATTTGGTGATGGACATGTTTGCGAAGGGTTTGGGGGTCAAAGTCATTCGCGTGGATGCGGTGGATCAATTTATGGCCAAACTGGCGGGGGTGAGCGACCCTGAAGCCAAGCGCAAAATCATCGGCGGCGAGTTTGTCGAAGTGTTTGACGCTGAGTCGGCCAAACTCACCAACGCCAAATGGCTCGCGCAAGGCACCATTTACCCCGATGTGATTGAGTCGGCGGGCAAAGGCAAAAAAGGCCACACGATTAAAAGCCACCACAACGTGGGCGGCTTGCCTGAGCACATGAAATTGCAATTGCTCGAACCGTTGCGCGAGTTGTTCAAAGACGAAGTGCGCGAGTTGGGCGTGGCCCTCGGCTTGCCGCGTGACATGGTTTATCGCCATCCATTTCCAGGCCCTGGTTTGGGCGTGCGGATTTTGGGTGAAGTGCGACAAGACTTTGCAGAACTTTTGCGCCGCGCCGATGCGATTTTTATTGAAGAATTGCGCGGCACAGTCGATGAGGCGAGTGGTAAAAATTGGTACGACTTGACCAGCCAAGCGTTTGCGGTGTTTTTACCTGTTAAATCAGTCGGCGTGATGGGCGACGGGCGCACGTATGAGTACGTGGTTGCGTTGCGTGCGGTGCAAACGCAAGACTTTATGACCGCGCACTGGGCGCATTTGCCTTATGATTTACTCGGTCGTGTGTCCAATCGCATCATCAATGAAGTGCGTGGCATCAACCGCGTGGTTTATGATGTGTCGGGTAAACCGCCTGCAACAATTGAGTGGGAGTAAACAAAATCGCGGCCAAGGCCGCGATTTTGCTAGGGTTGAGCTTGACTGTTGAGGGTGTTGATGATGTCTGTGTAAGATTGGGTAAGACAATCGGCATTGTCGGCGCAGTTGTTGCGGCTCTTGAGCCATTTTTTCATGAAAGTGTCGAACTTGTCTTTGTCAGTGGCAAAAAAACGCGCTGATTGTGCGGCATTGTTCAACTGCACATCCAGCTGCGCCAGTTGGGCATGGACGCATATTGTGCCTTCTGAAAGCTGTTTGGCCTTGTTGCAGTCAAATGAAGGCAAACCTGAGTTCAACGCTTCGGCTTCTTTTTGGCAACTATAGGCACTGGCCTGTATGGTTAATTGAAGATTTTGTTGGGTTTGTGCTGGGGTGGGAATGTGCTCATCTTGACCTAGTGCTGCGTTGTAACGCTTTTGATACAGCTCTATTTTATTTTGTATGCATGTGTTGTTGTGGCTTCCTAAGTTATTGAGGGCGGATTGAAGCATGGCAGGTGTCAGCTGAGCTGCATGGATGCGTTGTTCATAGGTGCCTTTTTCGGCCAAATTGTATGGCTTTGGATTTTTTTCGTGAGATATTTTAATCCAAACAATGTAACCGAGAAAAGCCACTAAAACCAGCATCATGCTGATGATAATGTATTTCCATAGGTTGCTTTTGTTGGCTGGGGCTTGAATAATGTGGGTGTGCGCGACGTTATTGAGTTCTACTGGATGAGGGTCTATGGCCAGTAAGCGATGACCGTCAGTTGAACAAAAATTTTGGTGGTCGGCGTATTTTTGATGACATGCGGAGCAGTATTTCATATCGTCCTCCAATACTAAGTTGGTGCTTATTATAATGTCTTATATTAGATAAAGGTTGTATACAATGAAGAAATTTTTGTGCTTTTTCAGCCTTATTGTAGGATTTTCATGCTCTAAAGGTGCGTCTATTTGTGATTCAAATGTGCAAAAAGGCGGCATATGTCGCGCTGAAATTGCACAAATTCACCCAACGCAAAGTCATGTGGGCATGTTGCAGGTCGAGGAAACTATTGCTCAGCTAACGAATATGAGCCATTCACAACGTGAAAAAAGGATGTTGAAAAAAGAGATTCCTGTGGTGATTCAACACAAATCTGACGGGCAAATGGCGTTTTATTTGGTTGACCGCCACCACTTAACGCGTGCCCTTTGGGCGGTTGGTGAGCAGCACGTTTGGGTGAAAGTTATTGGTCATTTGCCTGATGATAAGGATTTTTGGCCAACCATGGTGAAGCAGAACTGGGTGTGGCTGTTTGATGAGCAGGGGAGAGCCATTTTACCTGAGCAATTGCCACAAAACCTTGCGAGTCTACAAGATAACCCTTATCGAAGCTTGACAGGACAATTGGAAGATGAGGGTTATATTGATAAGTCTGCGCAAAAGCATTTTATTGAATTGGTTTGGGCGCAGTGGTTGAGAAAAGCCCTGCACGAACAAGTGATCCATCAAGGCAATATGCATGACATGAAGCGCCAAGCGATAGCTGCCATGTGTCAGCCACAAGCCCGGGCCTGTAAATTATTCTGTGTAAACGCACGAGTGCAAATTAGTTCAAAGGCGGCACTCTATCGCCAAATTCAATGGTAAACCGATTCAAAGCAAGTTTCCAATCTCTAATGGGCATCGTCCATTTTTGACTGGCTT
>JBOFII010000004.1:0-19736 GCA_051650085.1 Formosimonas sp. | reverse complement strand
ACTCAATGAAGAAACCGCGCTGTTGGTTGAAACCAAACCAGTGCTCACTGAGGCAATCGAGCTGTTCGCAGAACCAATCGCTGTCGAAGTTGATGAACTCAATGAAGAAACCGCGCTGTTGGTTGAAACCAAACCAGTGCTCACTGAGGCAATCGAGCTGTTCGCAGAGCCAATCGCTGTTGACGTTGATGAACTCAACGACGCAACCGAGCTGTTCGCAGAGCCAATCGCTGTCGAAGTTGATGAACTCAATGAAGAAACCGCGCTGTTGGCTGACAGCAAACCTGTGCTCACTGAAGCAATTGAACTGTTGGCAGCAACCAAGCCCGTGCTAAGAGACGCAATCGAGCTGCGGTCCGCCACAATTGCCGTAGAAGTCGATGTACTCAGCGACGCAATCGTACTTTGGGTCACATCAATTACTGCATACAATTGCGAGCCGTTAATGGCATCTGTTGAGGTTGAGTTAATTAAACCTGCGGCCATGTTTTGGATGCGTCGCTCACCTCCGACACTCCCAACACTAACGACACCTACAGGTGTCGTTGCTGCAAATCCGCCGTACGTCACGCCCGACACGGTAGCCGTATTCACCGCTGTCGTACCGCCCGTTTGTGCAGTTAACGTCCCAGTTTGATTGGAATATGCGCCTAAACTGACACTGTTGTTTAATGTTGCAGTAACGCTGCTACCCAAAACAAATGTGTCATTGGTTGAAACAGTATTGTCATTACCAACCACATACGAGGCAACTCCAGAAACCACATTAGGATCACCCAATGCACCTGAGCGTGCGCCGCTCACTGTGTTTTTATAACCAATACTGATAGAGCGGTCATTGGTGGCTTGTGAAGCAGAACCCAAAGCAATTGAGTTGATTCCACTAGCTGTTGTGTCTGAACCCAAAGCAATCGCATCAACTGCACTGGCTGTTGCATAACGACCTTGTGCAATAGTTCCAGATGCTGTCGCATAAGTCCCACGACCTAACGCCCAAGCTTCATCGGCCATTGCAAATGCGCCTTGCCCAATCGCCACAGCAGCCGAAGAATTAGCACTGCTCATATTACCCATCGCAAGAGCAGCGTAACCTGTCGCAGAGTTATTGCCACCAATTGCAGCAGCACCACCACCACCAGTAGAAACATTGCCATTACCAATTGCAACACCAGAGGGTCCTGTCGCAGTTGAGCGAGAACCAATCGCCACCGAAAAATTATTAGCATAGTTATCAGAACCCACCGCCACATTCGCATGTCCAGTATTGCTTGCTGTCACATTACTTGCTTGCAGATTCGTGCCAGATTTATTCCAGGTTTGATTCCATACTTGGTTTCCTACTGTGCCAGTACCTGTTTTAGAATTAAACCCTAATGCGACACCATTGGTACTGTTAGCAGACGCGTTGTAACCGACCGCAACTGCATTTAAAGCATAAGCACCAGAGTTACCACCAATTGCTATACCGCCAATTGCTGTTGACGAGGCCAATGTACCCACAGAAATGCTGTCGGTTGCCGAGCCACGCGCTTGAGTCCCCAAAACCACAGCCCCTTGGCCTGAGGCGGTTGTGTTAATCCCCATCGCAATCGCGCCCACACCACTCGCATTCGCGGCAAAACCAATCGCACTAGCACCCAAACCCGAAGCTTGTGAGCCGCAACCTGTGGCGAAAGAGTTCATACCCGTGGCAGAAGTTTGTGCCACTGCTGAATTCACATTGGCGGCACTAAAGCTGAGGTTGGCATTGTAAGTATATGCGCCCGTGTAGTTATTAATCCCAATCGGAATACCCGTACCCGTGTGGTTTGTGGTGTTATACGTTTGCGCAGTATTTTGCGCACCGAAACCAAATAAACCACCGGTATTGTTTACACCTGTACCGTAAACCCCCGCAGAGGTCATCTGATTAAACACCCCGCAATCGGAGGCCCCCGTTAAAGCAACACCGTTAAATGAAGCAATCGTGTTAGCCCCACCAAAACTGGTGGCTTGTGAACCATTGGCATTGGCAAAAGTAAGACCAAAGTTATTGCCCACAATTGCAGCATAACTCACCTGCGATGCAGCCATAATCAATGCGACGGCGGCTTTTAATTTAAAAGAAACTTGATGTGTATATTTGGATTGTGACGAGTCAGATGCATCACGACTCAAATCAACAACGCTTCCTCGACCCGCAGACATTGCAATTTCAGACGTAACCACCCAAGCGTGATGAACTTTACTCCAAATAATTCGATATATAGTGTTCATGACTAAAACCTTTCATAGGCTAAATACTGCTTGATAAAAATAGATTTTGTTAAATTGGATAATACTTACTTTTAAACGTGAAAACCCAAATCTAAGCGGCGAATAATACCACAAAAAAGTGAAAACACAAATGAAATTGCGATGCTTTAAATAAGTATAATTACTTATTGAAATTATTATATTTCATAAAATTTGCCAAAAACTCTTTTTTCTTTTTTTTTGCTCAAATGCAACACAAATACCGCGAATTTTACAATAGTATTTTTACTATAAAAAATATATGTAATTACCTTTTAAAAATCAAAAAAGCGCCACAGGTGTAAACCTGTGGCGCTTTTTTGGCTTTGTGCTAATTAATTATTGAAACCTTCGTGATGCCTCGCTCAGCATGTTTTTCGCGTGCGGTACTTCCCCTAGCTTCAGTAAATTGCGACTCAAAAGCGCAACGAATTTAAGGCATTGCATCAGAGTTTGGAAAAATTACGAAGTACTTATTTTCTGCGCTGCGGCGGTAAATCAGTGCAATGCCCTTTAAACACTTCCGCAGCCATACCAACCGACTCACCTAAAGTTGGATGTGGATGAATGGTTTTACCCACATCGACCGCATCCGCGCCCATTTCAATCGCCAAACAAACCTCCGAAATCAAGTCGCCCGCGCCCGTGCCGACAATACCACCACCAATCACGCGCCCCGTCTCTTCATCAAAAATCAACTTAGTAAAGCCCTCATCGCGCCCATTGGCAATTGCGCGACCCGAAGCCGCCCAAGGGAATACGCCTTTGCCGACTTTGCGCCCTTCGGCTTTCGCTTGGTCTTCGGTCACGCCTGCCCAAGCCACTTCAGGGTCGGTGTAGGCCACCGATGGAATTTGACGCACATCAAAGTACGATTTTTCGCCAAACGCCGCTTCAGCCGCCACATGCGCTTCGTGCACGGCTTTGTGCGCGAGCATCGGCTGGCCGACAATGTCGCCAATCGCAAAAATATGCGGCACATTGGTGCGCATCTGCGCATCCACATTAATAAAACCTCGGTCGGTGACGGCCACGCCCGCTTTGTCGGCAGCAATCAAGCCACCATTGGGCGCACGCCCAATCGCGACCAGCACCATGTCGTAGCGTTGCGGCTCGGCTGGGGCAGTCGATTTATCATTGGCTTTTTCAAACGTGACGTAAATCCCATCGTCCCGCGCCTCAACCGCGACGGTTTTGGTGTTGACATAAATATTGTCAAACCGATGCTCGTTGAATTTTTGCCAAACCTTGACCAAGTCACGGTCTGCGCCTTGCATGAGACCATCCATCATTTCAACCACGTCCAACCGTGCACCCAAGCTGGAGTAAACCGTGCCCATTTCAAGGCCAATAATCCCGCCGCCGATGATGAGCATTTTGCTCGGCACTTGGCGCAACTCCAGCGCACCCGTTGAGTCGACAATTCGCGCATCTTGCGGCACAAACGGCAAGTTCACCACGCGCGAGCCCGCCGCGATAATTGCCTTGGCAAAGCGCACGATTTTTTTGCTGCCGTCGTTGGCCGTCACTTCCATGTGATTCGGGTCAATGAACTGGCCGACACCTTGCACTGTGGTGACTTTACGCGCCTTGGCCATGCCCGCCAAACCACCCGTGAGTTTTTTAATCACACTGTCTTTGTAGTCGCGCAATTTGTTGATGTCCACGCTCGGTGCGCCAAATGTAATGCCGTGCGCACCCATGTGCTGCGCTTCATCCATAATCGCCGCTGTGTGCAACAAGGCTTTCGACGGAATGCAACCCACGTTCAAACACACGCCGCCCAGCGTTTCGTACCGCTCCACCAAAACCGTGTTCATGCCCAAATCCGCCGCGCGAAACGCTGCCGAATAACCACCTGGCCCCGCGCCGAGCACGAGCATTTCGCATTCCACATCAACCGCACCGCTGTACGAACCCGCTGCTACTGCAATCGGTGCCGCCACCACGGGCGCAGGTGTTGGGGCGGTAACAGGTGCAGGTGCAGCCTCCGCCGTTTGCGCTGCAGCTTCCAAAATCACCACCAACGAGCCTTCGCTGATTTTGTCGCCCATATTCACGCGCACTTCTTTGACCACGCCTGCCGCGCTTGATGGTACATCCATCGTCGCTTTGTCCGACTCAAGCGTCACCAGTGAGTCTTCCACCGCCACCGTGTCACCGACTTTGACGTGAATTTCAATCACAGGCACGTCGCTGTAGTCGCCAATATCGGGCACTTTTACTTCAATCAATTGACTCATTTTGTCATCCTCTATTTTTACTTTGAAAACGCGGCGCGAGACGTGACGCGGTTTAAATAATCGTCAAATGCCGCGCAACTTGGCACCATTTTGAACATGCGTACAAAAAAGTTCAGTTGCGAGCCAACATACACATCAGCGGCGGTAAATCGCTCACCCGCAACGTAGGCGTTGCGCGACAAATGCGCCGCCAAGGCTTGAACTGCGCCCTCAACGTCGCCACAACCCATCTGCGCTTTTTGTCGCTCGTCTAATTCAAGCCCAACCCCACGAATCACCAAGCCCTGCTCTAAAGTTGCGGCAGCAAACACAGTCCAGCGATAATAATCGGCCGCTTCGTCGGCAATGGGCAGTAAATTGGCCTCTGGAAACGCCTGCGCCAAATACAAACAAATCGCCGCCGCTTCAGTCACCACGTGGCCATCGTGCACCAAAGTCGGCACTTTGCCCATGGGATTGAGTGCCAAAAATTCAGGCGACTTCATGGCCACGCCGTATTCCAGTTCAACTTTTTCATACGGCACGCCGACTTCAGCCAGCATCCACTCGGCGATTTTGCCGCGTGACATGGGGTTGGTGTATAACGTGATGGACATGCTAATTCCTTAATTTAACCCGTAAGGCGGATTCGCGCAGCAATCCGCCGCATGTGCTCGAAAATCAGAGCCATTTTTACAGCATCGGTGGATTGCTGCGCGAATCCACCCTACATCACCCATTTGGGAGATTGCGGGTCAAGCCCGCAATGACGAGTGTAATTACATCAACACCCGACGAAAATCCGCCAAAATACTGGCCAAATAAGCGTTGAATCGCGCCGCAGCCGCGCCGTCGATGACGCGGTGGTCAAACGACAAGCACATTGGGCACATCAAACGCGGTTCAAACGCAGAGCCATTCCACACGGGTTTCATGGCTGATTTCATCACACCCAAAATCGCAACTTCAGGGGCGTTGATAATCGGGGTGAACGACGTACCACCAATGCCGCCGAGTGACGAAATCGTGAAGCAACCGCCGCTCATGTCTGCAGGTTTGAGTTTGCCTTCGCGAGCTTGCTTGGCCAATTCGCTCATCTCAGAGGCGATTTGGGCAATGCCTTTTTTGTCCGCATCTTTAATCACGGGCACCATCAAGCCGTTGGGCGTGTCGGCGGCAAAGCCGATGTGATAGTATTTTTTGAGCACCAAGTTGTCACCGTCAAGCGAGGCGTTGAATTCGGGGAACTTTTTGAGTGCCTGAACCGCTGCCTTGATGATGAACGCGAGCATCGAGAATTTCACGCCTTGTTTTTCGTACTCTTTGTTCATTTGCACGCGGAACTGCTCAAGGTCAGTCACGTCAGCGTCTTCGTTGACCGTCACATGCGGAATCATGACCCAATTGCGCGACAGGTTTTGTCCCGAAATTTTCTTGATGCGCGACAAAGGTTGCGATTCAACTTCGCCAAACTTGGCAAAGTCAACTTTAGGCCACGCCAATAAATCCAAGCCAACGCCCGAACCACCAACAGGCGCGGCAACCGCGCTGCTGCTCAAGGCTGTTTGCCCCAGCATGACCGACTTGATGAAGCCGCGCACATCTTCAGGTGTGATGCGGTTTTTCGGGCCAGTGCCTTTGACCAAGCCAATGTCAACGCCCAACTCGCGGGCAAATTTACGCACCGACGGCGAGGCGTGCGCCCCGGTAGAAGCTGCGACAGCAGCCACTGCAACGACGGCTGGTGCTGCGGGTGCGGCAACTGGAGCGGGTGCGGCCGCCACAGGCGCGGCGGCGGGTGCAGGTACAGCAACCGCAGCAGGTGCTGCGCTGCTGGCCGCGGTTTCTAAAACCACCACCACCGAGCCTTCGCTGATTCTGTCGCCCATAGCGACTTTGATTTCTTTCACCACGCCTGCCGCGCTGGACGGCACATCCATCGTGGCTTTGTCGGACTCCAGCGTGACCAGAGAGTCTTCTACGGCTACGGTGTCGCCGACTTTGACGTGAATTTCAATCACAGGCACGTCGCTGTAGTCGCCAATATCGGGCACTTTGACTTCAACCACACCTGCTGCGACGACGGGTGTATCCACTACGGGGGCGGCCACTTCAGCAGGTGCGGGCGCAGTGGCCTCGCCTGCTGCTTCGAGCACCAACACAATCGAGCCTTCGCTGATTTTGTCGCCCATAGCGACTTTAATTTCTTTAACCACGCCTGCCGCGCTGGACGGCACGTCCATCGTGGCTTTGTCAGACTCCAGCGTCACCAGCGAGTCTTCCACCGCCACGGTGTCGCCGACTTTGACGTGAATTTCAATCACAGGCACGTCGCTGTAATCGCCAATATCGGGTACTTTTACTTCAATGAGTTGGCTCATTTTGTCTTCCTCATATAATTTATGGTGCGCACTAAAAATAGAATCAAATCTCAACACAAGTTTGAAGATTAGGCTCTGCAACAAGCATCGGCATCAACACGGCAAAGGCAGAAGTTAAAGGTTCTGCATTCATGTGATTAGCCAATGCAACTTCATCCGCCCACTCCTCCACAAACGTAAAATGCGTTGGTTGTGCCACATTTTGCAACAAAACATATGAAATACACCCTTGTTCTTGACGCACTTGAGGCAGTAATTTTTGAAATGCGAGCAATGCTGCCTCAATCTGATTACCCTGCACATGCAACTGTGCGATGACTTTTAATGTTTGACTCATATTATTTCCTCATAAGTTGATTTGCGGTTGCCGCCATGCACAACGGGCATGGCGGACTGGATTACACCGTCATTGGGTTGGGTTTGCTGACATCTAAGTTGTAGCGTTCAATCGCTTGCGAGACAACATGATGAGAAATCGTCCCTTGGTCGGCCAGTGCTTTGAGCGAGGCGACCACAATCCAGTGGCTGTTGACTTCAAAGAAATGGCGCAATTTTTCACGCGTGTCCGAGCGGCCAAAGCCGTCTGTACCCAGCACCGTATAACGCGCAGGCACAAAAGCACGAATCTGCTCAGGCACAGCCCGCACATAGTCGGTGGCCACAATCACTGGCGCTGTTGAGTCGCCGAGCATACGCTCAACGTGCGACACTGTGCGCAGTGCAGTTGGATTGAGCATGTTTTTGCGCTCAGCCGCCACACCGTCACGCGCCAACTCGATGAAACTTGGGCAGGCGAACAAGTCAGAATCCACATTCCAATCATTTTTGAGTAAGTCAGCGGCCTTGACCACTTCGTTAAAAATCGTGCCTGAGCCGAGCAAGCGCACGTGTGCGCCTTCGGTTTGGCGGAATGGGTACATCCCTTTGATGATATTGGCTTCTTGACCTTCGGGCATGGCGGGATGCACGTAATTTTCGTTCATCACCGTGAGGTAATAATACACATCCTCTTGCTCTTGGTACATGCGGCGCATACCGTCTTGCACAATCACCGCGATTTCATAGGCAAATGTTGGGTCATACGAGATGCAGTTCGGAATCGCGCCCGACCACAAGTGGCTGTGGCCGTCTTCGTGTTGCAAACCTTCGCCATTGAGCGTCGTGCGCCCCGCCGTACCGCCGATCAAGAAGCCACGCGCGCGCATGTCGCCCGCCGCCCAGCACAAGTCGCCGATGCGTTGGAAACCAAACATCGAGTAGAAAATATAAAACGGAATCATCGGCACATTGTGCGTTGAATACGCGGTGGCCGCTGCAATCCAGTCGCACATTGCGCCCGCTTCATTAATGCCTTCTTGCAACACTTGACCGTTTTTGTCTTCTTTGTAAAACATCAATTGGTCGTGGTCTTGCGGCGTGTATTTTTGCCCGTCTTGATTCCAAATGCCCAGTTGGCGGAATAAGCCTTCCATCCCAAACGTGCGCGACTCATCGGGCACAATCGGTACGATGTTTTTGTTGATGTTTTTGTCTTTAAGCAAAATATTGAGCATCCGCACAAAAGCCATTGTGGTCGAAATTTCGCGCCCTTCGGCAGTCGCTTTGAGCAATGGCTCAAACAGCGACAACTCTGGCACAATCAAATTCACATCGGTTTTGCGACGACGTTGCGGCAAGTAACCGCCCAATTCTTGCCGACGCGCACGCATGTATTCCATTTCGGGCGAGCCTTCGGCAAATTTAACGTATGGTGTTTTTTCAAGGTCTTCGTCCGACACAGGGATCTCAAAACGGTCGCGGAATGCGCGAATGTCTTCCAGTGCCATTTTTTTCTGTTGATGCACGGTGTTTTGCGCCTCGCCCGACGCGCCCATGCCGTAGCCTTTGACGGTTTTGGCCAAAATTAAAGTTGGCTGGTCAGTGGCATCTTGCGCCTCTTTAAACGCGGCGTAGATTTTGTGTGGATCGTGGCCACCACGGTTGAGTTGCCAAATGTCGTCATCAGACCAATCGGCCACCAATGCAGCCAATTCAGGCGTGTTGAACACAGTTTTGCGCACATACGCGCCGTTTTTAGACTTCATGGTTTGGTATTCGCCATCGACGATTTCGCCCAAACGCTGCATCAAAATACCTTTTTTGTCGCGGGCAAACAAACTGTCCCACTTCGTGCCCCAAATGACTTTAATCACGTTCCAGCCTGAACCACGGAACTCAGACTCAAGTTCTTGAATGATGCTGCTGTTGCCGCGCACAGGGCCGTCCAGCCGCTGTAAATTACAGTTGATGACAAACACCAAGTTACCGAGTTTTTCGCGCCCAGCCATGCCGATTGCGCCCAAAGACTCAGGTTCATCCGTCTCGCCATCGCCCAAAAACGCCCAAACTTTGCGCCCTTCGGTTTGCGCCAAGCCACGGTCTTGCATGTATTTCATGAACCGCGCTTGGTAAATCGCCATAATCGGCCCCAAACCCATTGATACGGTCGGGAACTGCCAAAAATCAGGCATCAACCACGGATGCGGATACGATGAAATCCCCTTGCCATCGACTTCTTGGCGGAATGAATCGAGTTGCTCTTCTGACAAACGACCAAGCATGTAAGCACGTGAATAAATCCCAGGTGAGCAGTGCCCTTGCGAGAACACCAAGTCGCCACCATGCGTGGCCGACGGCGCGTGCCAAAAGTGGTTGTAACCGACTTCGTACAAGGTGGCTGATGATTGAAACGAGCCAATATGACCGCCGACGTTGGTGTTTTTATTCGCCCGCAAAACCATGGCCATCGCGTTCCAACGCACGTATGAGCGGATTTTGTGCTCAATGTCTTGGTCTCCAGGGATGCGGGGTTGCTGCTCGACGGGAATCGTGTTGATGTACGGCGTTTGCGCGTTGAACGGTTGATGAACGCCATGCGTGCGGGCGTATGAAATTTGCTTGTCAATCAAATACGTGGCGCGTTCTGAGCCTTCGTTTGAAATCACGCCATCGAGCGCATCCAGCCACTCTTGGGTTTCTTGTGCGTCAATATCGACGTGGTGCTTTTGTGTCATACCGTCTCCAATCAAAATGTTGTTGGTTGCAATGTCAAAGAATAGACTTCTTCCATGATTGGAAAGCATTCTATGCCCTGCTCGTACACCCCGCAAGCACTTTTTCATTATCTGATAACGATTTTTATATTATGAAATACTTAAGTTTGAAGATGTAAAAAATGAGCCGTAAAGCTCATTTTTTGTGCGTTACTGCCGTCCAGCCCACTTCTTAAGCAAATGAACCATACTGGCTAAGGCAATCAAAATGATGGGATAAACAAGATGAACACCTGCCACATAAAGTATCGACAAAACCAGCATTAAAACCAAGGCCGCCAACAATTGAATGCCCCGTTGATGCGTCAAAACAAACAAAGCACTCGCCGCAAGACCGTACAAAATCAAAAAATTCTGCCCCGCCAAAGACAGCATGTCTTGGATAAGTATCACGCCAAAATAATCAAGAGAAACACTCACCAGCAAACCCAAAACCACCGCAAAAATCGCGCGCAACGGCGTTCCATCGCGAGTTTTTGAGAAAAACTCAGGCAAAACCTCATCGCGCCCCAGAGAATAAACCAAGCGCGACACTCCCCAAATCGCGCCAAATAAATTGGCAAAAATCAATACAACCGCCACCCCACTGACCCAATAAACGCCAGATTCACCTAAAACAGGCCGAGTCACTTCAATAAATGGCGACTCAAACCCCGTCTGAATATGGGCTTGTTGAACCACCCAAGCAATAGCCACATAAAAAGCCGTGGCAATCACAAAAGAAAACAACATGGCACGCGGAAAATCTCGCGTAGGGTTTTTAAACTCTTCCGCCGAATGAGAGCCAACTTCCCAGCCCGTAAACGCGAAAAAAATCATCATAAAAGGCGTAAACAATTCAAGCCAGTTAAAATCACGCGCAACTAGATTTTCAGAGGGCAACAAACTTGCGTGACTGTCCAACCCCATCAGTGACACCACCAACAAAACGATTAAAACCACAATCACGCCCGAACCAATCAGCCCCAAAACACGAGCAACCCCCTGCCCCGAAATACCGTGCAACAGCGCAGAAGCAACAATCAAAATGACCGCATAAGCGTGAACAGAAAACGGCACAGTCGCGTTCAAATAATACCCGCCAGTCATCGCAATAGAAGGCAACCCCAAAACTACCGCCCCCAAAAAAAGAAAAGCCGCTACTTTTTGCGCCCACCCTCCAAAAGCCCTAAACGCATAATGCGCAATGCCACCCGAATCAGGGTAATGTTTGCCTAAAACCACAAAAACCAACAGCAACGGCAAAGCCACCAAGGCACATAAAAGCCAAGAAAAAATCGCCATACCACCCGTTTGTTGATACGCTAACCCTGGCAAAACCAGCAAACCCGCGCCAATGACAATATTTAAAAATAGTGCCGTCCCGCTATAAAGCGTCAATGTTTTTTTCAACTCACTCATCAAAAAAGCTCCAATAATTGAAATGCAATCATATAAACAGCACCGTTTTCAAGTGCCTTTGAGCCATGCCTCGTCCCTGCGGGCAGCAAAATAATATCCCCCGCATAGCAGTTCCGCTCAAAACCATCTGCATAAAAATTTAAACCACCCTTTAAAATCAAAATAGTTTCATCGTTTTGATGCTGATGCCAAGAATGCTCCTTTCCCGCACTATCATTTTGAATTTCAACACAACCTTGCGCGGGCAAAGACTTATAAATAATGTCGTTGAGTGACTCAACATTTACCGCGTTATGAACAACTTTCATACGTTTTCCTTTGTTTGAGTCAATTGATGAAAAGGGCATCGCGCTTCAATGTTAAGGTCATCTAAAAAATATTGTTTCCACTCTCTGGTCATTTCATCCCCATACAAACCTAAAGCAGGTGATTTATCAACCATATCATAGGGACGCAAACGCTCCGTCACCACAGAAAATGCAGCTTTAGCCGCTTTCTCCGTGCCCAATATATTTTCAAAAACCCATCTCGGTTGAAAAGTCAAAGTAAATGTAGAGCCGCGACGACTTTGACGCAAAATATGTGCAGGTGTATTGCACACCACAAAAATTGGCTCGCCATTAAAGCAAAACTCCCAATCCCTATGCTCCAACTCCGTTGGGATTTCTGCGGGCCAATCAGACACGTCATGCTGAGCAACGCCTTTTAAAAGCTGCCAAAATTTTTCGCCGTACTGATGAATGCTTTGCAAAGTAGTCGGCCGTTCAAAAACGACCAGCGACGTGTTTTGACCAAAATTTCTAGCCTCTTTTAAATAGTCTTGAAGCACTTGAGCCAGTGCGCTTGGAGACATTTCATCAAAAAACGCAAACCGTAACTGATTTGCTTTGAAACCGCTCACACCAAACAAACACGGAAAAGGACGAGACTCACTCAACAACATAGACTCCATCTCTTTAAAAATAATGGTTTGCCATGCGGTCTCTGCAAAAAACGACAAGACCTCACTTTTTGTGAATAAATTATCAGGCGGTTGGTTGGTTGGTTGGTTGGTTGGTTGGTTGGTTGGTTGGTTGGTTGGTTGGTTGGTTTCATTTAATCCTTACCCTTTAAGTTATAAAAAGAGTAAGGATTATATGTAAAAAAATAATAAAAAATAATTGTCAAAATGCATAAATAAACCTGCAAATTGCAACAAAAAGGCTTCATATTGAACACTTGAGTTCCACAACGCCTGACGTCAGAAGTCGAACCATTTTTTCCAGCTAATGACCACTCTATTCAAAATGATGCGTAATCACATGCGTTTGAACAGCCGACACAGACTGTAGGTCATTCAAGTAGGTTCTCGCTTGATTTAACAAAATGGCCTCATCAAAATCAGCCAATATGAACAAATCTGAACTGCCCGCCACCGACCACGCACTGATAATGGGCTGGGTTTCTTTAAAAGGCACAACAACGTCATGGCAGGTTTTTCCTGCGGCCAACTTTATTTCAAACAAGGCCGAAATACTCTTTTTCTTGAGCGTAACGGTAAAGCCCGTGATTTCACCGCGTTGTTCCAATTGCTCAATTCGTGAAGCAACAACGGTGCGAGAACGCCCAACCGTTTGGGCTATCTCACTGATGGATTGCCGCGAGTTTTTCTTCAACAGCACTAAAATTTTTTCATCAATATAATCAATTGACATGCATTAACCCCCAATAAGACTTGCCAAACTTGGCGAGTACGCAAGGGCAGCAAGTCTGTTTTATTTAAATTCAAGCGATTTTTTGCAATCCCACCAACTCACCAATCCCCTTTTGCGCCAAGGCCAGCAATGCGGTCAAATCTGCATTTGAAAACGGCGTGCCTTCGGCTGTGCCTTGAATCTCGACAAAGCCGCCCGCGCCCGTCATGACCACGTTCATGTCCGTGTCGCAGTTTGAATCTTCGCTGTAGTCCAAATCGAGCATTGGCACGCCGTCCACTACGCCGACTGAAATCGCAGCAATCGGTTGTTTAACGGGGTTCATGGCGATTTTGCCTTGTGCACTCAACCAGTTGACCGCATCGACCAGCGCGACATACGCGCCTGTAATCGCGGCGGTGCGCGTGCCGCCATCGGCTTGAATCACGTCGCAATCGACATGAATGGTCACTTCGCCAAGCAATTTCAAATCAACCACAGCACGCAGCGAACGGCCAATTAAGCGTTGAATCTCTTGCGTGCGCCCTGTTTGTTTGCCGCGTGCGGCTTCGCGGTCGGAGCGGGTGTGCGTGGCGCGGGGCAACATGCCGTATTCGGCCGTGACCCAGCCTTCGCCCGTGCCTTTTTTGTGCGGCGGTACTTTATTGAGCACGCTGGCGGTGCACAGCACTTTGGTTTGCCCAAAACTAATCAGCACCGAGCCTTCGGCGTGGCGCGTGTAGTTTCGCTCGATGGTAACGGGGCGCAATTGGTCGGGCAAACGCCCCTGTGCTCGGTGTATCATTATGCTTTCCTCAAAAAATCGGTATTGTACATGACTCACGTTTACAGCATGACAGGCTTTGGCTCGGCCAGCATCACCACGCCGCTGTGCCAATTGACCCTGCAACTCAAAAGCGTCAACAGCCGCTATTTGGACTTGAGTTTCAAAGTTTCTGACGAACTCGCGCCCTTTGAAGGGCTGTTGCGTGACAGCATCGCCCAGCGCATCAAACGCGGCAAAATCGAATGCAAAATCAGCTGGCAAGCGCACGCCGCCGCCAGCGAAACGGCCGAACTCAATATTGAGGCCTTGCAACACGCCCTAGCGGTGCAAAACCTCATTTTAAGCCACGCGCCGCACGCGGCCCCACTCAATGTGGCGCAAATCATGCAGTTGCCGAATATTTTACCCAGCAGCGTTGGCGCAACGCAGGTTTTGAGCGAAGTCACGGCCGCACACATGAGCGAATTGGCGCAAGCGGCGATTGACGCATTTTTGACCAGCCGCGCCAGCGAGGGCGCACATTTGGCGCAAACCTTGAGCGAACGGCTTGATGCGATTGGCGCAATTGTCACCCAACTGCGCGAACAACTGCCCGAACTTTTAGCGCATCAAGAAGCCAAATTGAGCGAGCGTTTATTCAAAGCCGCCAGCAACACCGCTGACGCGGTGATTTCACGCGAAGAATTAATAGAGCGCATCCGCCTTGAGGCCAGCCTCACCGCGATTCGCACCGATGTCGCCGAAGAACTTGACCGCTTGGACGGCCACATTGCCAACACGCGGCAAATTTTGCGCAGTCCCGCCGCGCAAGGCGTGGGCAAAAAGCTCGATTTTTTAATGCAAGAATTCAACCGAGAAGCCAACACCCTCGGCTCAAAATCGGCCAGCCTGCTGCAAACCCAAGCATCAATGGATTTAAAAATCATCATCGAACAAATGCGCGAGCAAGTACAAAACTTAGAATAAGGAACTGAGATGTCTGTCAAAAAAATCCCCCAACCCGGTACTTTATTTGTGGTCTCCGCGCCCAGCGGCGCGGGTAAATCGACGCTGAACAACGCTTTATTGCGCAGCGACCCGCAAATTCAACTCTCGGTGTCGTACACCACGCGTGCGCCGCGCACGGGCGAGGTGGACGGCGTGTCGTATCATTTTGTCAGTGTTGACGATTTTTTAAACCGCCAAAACGTGGGCGAGTTTATCGAGTCAGCCGAAGTACACGGCAATTATTACGGCACGTCCAAGGCTTGGATTGACCAAGCCTTGACCAACGGGCAAGATGTGCTGCTCGAAATCGACTGGCAAGGGGCGCAACAAGTGCGCAGTTTTTTCCCGCAAATGGTTGGCATTTTCATTTTGCCGCCCTCGCTCAACGCGCTACAAGAGCGTTTGCGCAAACGCGCCACCGACTCTGACGAAGTCATCACCCGCCGCCTGCTCGCCGCGGGTGGCGAAATGGCGCACGCGCCTGAGT
Organism: Formosimonas sp.; assembly: GCA_051650085.1. Classification (GTDB taxonomy): domain Bacteria; phylum Pseudomonadota; class Gammaproteobacteria; order Burkholderiales; family Burkholderiaceae; genus Hydromonas. The sequence goes on along the minus strand of JBOFII010000004.1, from coordinate 4,432 downwards.
TTGAATATGTTATCATTAACGAAAATTTAGACAGCGCGCTGGAAGACTTGATTCACATTGTCAAAACCGCACGTTTGCGCTTTGGCCAACAATTCTCCCGCCGCCCCGCATTGTTTTACGACTTGGGCATTCACGCCCAATAATTTTGAAGGAAAAATCCCATGGCACGCATCACCGTTGAAGACTGCTTGAAAAACATCCCCAATCGCTTTGAAATGACGTTGTCTGCGACGTACCGTGCCCGCCAATTGGCACAAGGCCACTCGCCACGCATTCAGTGCAACGACAAACCCACCGTCACCGCCCTGCGCGAAATCGCCGCTGGCGAGACAGGGGTTGAAATGTTGCTCAAAGTACCCAACTGATTGAACTGACCTTGACCCCAAAAGCCATTGAATCCAATGGCTTTTTTTATCCAAACACCATGCCCAAAGACCAACACGCCCATCTTATCAAAGCAGGTTTGACCCAATTATTTGACGAGTTGAACACTTATTTGTCGAACGACGACTGTGCCAAAGTTCGCGCGGCGTACAACGTCGCCGATGCCGCACATTTGGGGCAATTTCGCCAAACGGGCGAGCCGTACATCACCCACCCAATCGCGGTGGCGACGCTGTGCGCGTCGTGGAAGCTCGACACGCAGTCCATCATGGCCGCGCTGTTGCACGATGTTTTAGAAGACACAGGCGTAGACAAAATCAGCTTGGCCAATGACTTTGGTGCGCCTGTGGCCAACTTGGTCGATGGTTTATCCAAACTCGACAAACTGCACTTTGACAGCAAAGAAGCCCAGCAAGCGGAGAGTTTTCGCAAAATGCTATTGGCCATGGCCGACGATGTGCGGGTGATTTTGGTCAAACTGGCCGACCGTTTGCACAATTTATCGACCATGGACACCTTGGAGTTGTCCAAACGGCGGCGGATTGCCCATGAAACCATGGAAATTTACGCGCCGATTGCCCAGCGGTTGGGGCTTGAAGGAATTTATCGCCAGTTGCAAGACTTGTGCTTTCAGCAAACCCACCACATTCGCGCCGAAGTCATTGCCAAAGCCCTCAAGCGAGCGCGGATGCAAAAGCGCGAGTTGTTTGACAAAGTGCTCAACAAAGTCAACGCCGAATTCATGAAAAACCAAATCGACGCCGACGTGTCGGGCCGCGAAAAAAACCTCGCTTCGATTTACAACAAAATGAAAACCAAGCGTTTGAGTTTGTCCAAAGTGCTCGACGTACATGGCATCCGCATTTTGGTCGCCACCCGCGCTGAATGTTATTTGAGCATTGGCGTGCTGCATGGTTTGTTCAACCCTGTGCCAGGTCGCTTCAAAGACTATATTGCACTGTCTAAAAAAAATGGTTACCAATCTTTGCACACCACTGTGATTGGCCCATACGGCACGCCGATTGAGTTTCAAATTCGCACCCACGACATGCACCGCACCGCCGAGTCGGGCATTGCCACGCATTGGTTGTACAAAGAACACGACGTGAGTTTTTCAGAAGTGCAAAAACAATCGCACATCACGTTGCAATCGCTTTTGCACATTCAACAAAAAACCAACGATTCGATTGAGTTTTTGGAGCACATCAAAGTTGATTTGTCGCCCGATGCGATTTATGTGTTCACCCCAAAATCGCGCATCATCACCCTGCCGCGCCACGCCACGGTGCTTGATTTTGCCTACAGCATTCACACCGACATTGGCAACCACGCCACCAGTGCAACCATCAACGGTGCGCCTGCCAGCTTATCGACCGAACTCAAAAACGGTGACACCATCGCCATCACCACTGATTTGGCCACCCAACCACAACCGACATGGCTCAAATGGGTCAAAACAGGCAAAGCACGTTCTGAGCTACGCCATTACTTCAAATCGCAACGCCAAACCGAATCGGCTCAACTGGGCGAACAATTGTTCCGCCAAGCCGTCAACGCGGTTCACATCCATTACCCTGAGCACAACGATAAAGAAACATGGGACAAACTACTCGCCGACACCAGCTGCAAAACCATTGAAGAGTTGCTCTCCGAAATTGGGCTAGGCATTCGCCCCGCCAACATCACCGCGCAACGCTTACTCATGGTCACGCACAACCACCACACGCCTAACCTCGTGCAAACCTCTGCACACGCGCTGGTCAAGCCTGACGTGGACCGCCTCATCATTCGCGGCGATGAATCCAACACCCTGACTCTATCCAAATGCTGCCACCCCATCCGTGGCGACATGATTATTGGCCACCTTTTGCGCCGCCAAGGGCTGATTGTCCACACCCACGACTGCCCAACCGCCAAAGCACAACGCGCCCACGACAACCTGCGCTGGATTACCCTTGAATGGGACTTAAACGCCGAACTGGCCGACCCCTTCGCCGTCGCATTGCACATTGTCACCAAAAACGAGCGCGGCCTACTCGCCAAAATCGCCAGCCGCATCGCTGAAACAGGTGCCAACATCGAAAACGTCAACCTCAACACCCAACAAAACGACGTGCACATCGACACCATCATCGACGTCACCGACCGCGCCCACTTGGCACACGTGTTCAAATCATTGCGCACCTTGCCCGCAGTCAAAAAAATCTCGCGGCATTTGGGGCAAAAAAACAAAACATAACTCGTAAGGAAGCCTCATGCACGCACATTTTCTCCGCTGCGCCATCCTGTTGAGTGGATGTCACGCTTCGTTTGTGCTGGCTGGCAGCCCCAATCAAGACTGCCAACCGCAAACCGCCCCATGGGAATGCGCCACAATCAGCAGCATGGAATCTGAATCCACGCCCAAAAGCAATGTCACTTTGAGCATTTATCCCAACGGGGAGTTGGGCTTGAGCATTCACAAAAATCAGCAGCCTTGGCTGGACATTTTAGCCATCAAATCATCCGAAACCTTGTTATTCAAAGGCGATACCAGTGCAGTGCAATGGTACAGTCAGCCATGCATTGGGTATTACAACTGGCTATTATTTATGTCTGCTTTTCACATCCGATCAACGCTAGAGCAAGCCTTTGGCCATACAACCCCGCGTTGGCAAAAAACAGGCGACACCGCCAGTGCACATTACACAGTAGTCAATGCCTACACCACCGAAGTTTTTCGCGTCACGCTAAAGCAAACAGGGGTCAACGAGTTTGCATATAGCGAAGAAAAAATCGCCCAAGCCCTACAAAACCCTAACATTTTAGAGCCCAGCCCACCAGAGCCTGTCTGCCCGCGCCCCAAGCTTAGCGATGAAGATTTTGAACGACAACTCAACAGCAAACATCCGCCTTTGGCCTGCCAAAAAACCTGGGAAACCCTCCGCGCAGATGCAGCTGTTCAAGCCGAGTTGGCAGATCTGGCACCGATTGGCAGTATCAAACAAGGTTATTTCAGCATCGCCCCAGTCGAAAATCTGCCCAACAACATGGACTTAACCGCTTGGCACAGCAATGTAGCCCGTAAACCTCAGCAACTTGGGCAACTTCGCGCATTAAAACCACAGCACAACACCTGTCGGCCAACGGGATTGGCATGGTGAAATTAAATCCATTACGCCGACAAACCGACCCATTGCAATAAAATTTGTTCTACCTTAGTCAGACTTTGCTCACGCAAATTGCGCCAGTCTTGTAAATCTTGCCCGATTGTGCCACCTGCGGCGTTGGTACAAACCGTGATGGCGGCATAAGCCATACCCAATTCGCGTGCCAAAACCGCTTCGGGCATGAGGGTCATGCCGACCAAGCTTGCGCCATCGTTGACCATGCGTTTGACCTCAGCGCGGGTTTCAAGGCGCGGGCCGTTGGTGCAGGCGTACACGCCGCCGTCCACCACGGTTTGCCCCGCGGTTTGTGCCGCACGGAGCAATTGCGCACGCACGATGCCATCAAATGGCTCGCTCATGTCGGTGTAAACAATCGGGTGATCTGGCCCTTCAAAATACGTGCCCGCGCGGCCGCTGGTGTAGTCAATCACATCGTTGGGGATGATGATTTGCCCCGCTTCGATGCTGTTCAGCAAACTACCCGTACTGCCAATCGCGCAGACCTGCTGCACGCCGACTTTTTGCAACGCCCACAGATTGGCACGATAGTTGATTTGATGTGGCGCGAGTGTGTGACCATAGCCGTGGCGGTTAAGAAAAACCACTTCAACGCCCGCCAATTCGCCAAAGGTCAAAGCGCATGAGGCTTCGCCAAACGGTGTGCGCACAATTTCTCGGCGAAAGTTAGTCAGATGGGTTAAGCGTTGTAAACCGCTTCCTGCAATAATCCCTAGCATTTGAGTTCTCCTGTATTAATTTACGCCGTCATTCCCAATGATATGGACTCCCCACACCTACCCAACGGCATCGTGATGTGCCAAACTGTATGTAGCAACACTTACAGCAACAGTAGAGAGGAGAGTCCAAATGAATTGTAAACGAATCGGCATAGATATTGC
>JBOFII010000003.1:0-5983 GCA_051650085.1 Formosimonas sp. | reverse complement strand
AACACGTCAACCCGACCCGACGAGCAGATTTAAACAACCTAAACAAGGAGCGATACCATGCAACAAATCAACCAAAACCATTCCAACACCAACCCAAATACAAAACCTTCTCCCCTCGCCTCGGAGCAGGTGCGGGTAGTGCAAAAAAACAATCATTATGAAAATTTTGATGCGGTATCAAAAGCAAGTAAACGGTGCAAAGAGTTAGGTTATAAGCCATTAACTCGGTCAGAGATAGCCGCTCATTGCAATATCGCTTATTCAATTTTTGGCGATGATTTAAAACGTCACCGTAGTGATGTAAATTTTACAGTTGAGTTGGTGGACGGTTCAATTTGGATTCCATCGACGGCGAATTTGCGGGTGATTGCACCCACATATCAATGTATCCATATGCCTGATACGTTGCAACCACGACGCGCACCTATTCTTTTGGTGAGCAATGGCAAACATTCAAGTATTGGGGCTTATGCCAGCGATTATGCGACTTCTTTAGAGGTGTGATATGGACGTTACGGTACTGATGTGTGAGCAGGTTATTGTTGCTACCAAAATGGGTTATGCGAAATATAGAGGGCGCGTTGATTTGGGGTATGACTTCATTGCGCGTGAGTTCATGAAAGACAAAACAGCCATGAATAAAGAATCGTTTGTACCGATGTTCAAAGAGGCTCATAAACGACTGATGCAACAAATTATTGATGATGGTCGATGGAGTGAGTTTAATTACTTGATGGGCGGTGCGCCACACGCCCAAGAATCTTTATTTTAATTTTAGGAGAATAACCATGTTTGAGCAAACGATTACCATTTCTTTGTACGATGCCGCCGCTACATTTGACTGTGTGGCTGGGTTGCCTTATCTTTTAAAAGAGGAACGAAAAATTGATGAAATTGTTGCAGTTTATGCCGTGCCACATTTCACAATGCCAAAATCAGTTTACGTGGACTGCTCATTTTATGATAAAGATTTTAATGATTTAGAACACTGTCTACCTGTTAGCCCGAACGATTTTGATGAGCCAGTTTTAGAGCGTTATTTGAATTAAATTGCGTTTGTTTTAAAAGCGGTTGCAATGCGGCCGCTTTGGTTGTATAGTTTGTATTACAAATAACTACACCGCCAATTTATTAAAGGAATGACCATGCCACAACTTGCGCATAATACCAAAATTTCGCCCATGTCTTTGCGCGTGACTGAAGACAAAAAGGCACGTTTAACCGCGCTTGCGCAAATTAAAGAGCGGTCGCAACACTCATTGGCCGTTAAAGCGATTGATGAGTACATCGAGCGCGAGGAAGCGCGTTTAGCCTATGAGCAGCAAGCCGTTCGAGCTTATGAAAACATGCAGGCGACAGGTTTGCACGTCACGGCCGGCGAACTCAAAACATGGGCAAATAGCCTTAATACATCGAACCCTAAAGAAGCCCCTAAATGCCACGTTTAAGATATTCGGATGAAGCACGACAGGATTTGATTCGATTCTCTAATTTCTTGCGTGAGATAGCCCCTGATGCGGCTGTTGAAGCCATCAATACCATTTTATTAACCATCGACACTCTAACCTTAAATCCGTTGATTGGACGGCCTTATATCATCCCTGATTATGGTTTTAAGGAGTTGGTTATTGCGTTTGGTAAAGGTGGGTATGTGGCTTTATACTCATACGATGAGCGGACGGATATTGTGGATATTTTAGCGGTACGTCATCAAAGAGAACTCAAGTACAATGACTTTTAATGAAAACGGCCAAGCAGTGCGACAACACCCTTGGCCAGTAACACAGCAGCATAATTTTTAAGAGGATGCGCCATGAACAGTAAAAGTTTACCACCAACCTACAGCCCTGTGCAAGAAGATGGTTTAACCCCATTACAAAAAGCACAACAACGAAAATTTTTGCAAGCAAGGGGTATCTCACCAGGTAAACCTTTTCAATTGAGTTTGTGGGGCGATGATAAAAGAATGCAGCCTAATGATACGGTGCGTTCTGCGCTATTTACGGCGCGTCAAACAAAAGTTCCACGCGAGTTTATTAAAAGACAACAAGTTTTTAGCCCTGACCCAACGATTAAAATAGTGTACACAGGTGAAGAATTGCGGGCTGGGAGCGACGAGATTGTTTGGATGCAACTGCTCCAATACGCCCGTGACTTACCTATTGGTGAAATGCGTACCTTTAACATCAATCAACTTTGCGTGGACATTGGCTGGGCGACAAAGGCGGCCAATGATGCGTATTATGAGATTGTCTATGAATCAATTGAACGTTTGGCCTCAGGTATGATTAAAGTTGTTTCTGAACGTCATGGCAAAGCCGCTTATATGCCTATGATTGTTTTACACCGAAGCGACGAGCAAATAAATAAAAATCCAACTAAGTTTATGTACTCTATTCATCCCGACTTAATTTTACTTGTCGCAGGAAAGACCGTAACGCATTTAGAGTGGGCACCGATGAAAACCCTTAACCCGACGCAACAACGCTTATACGGTTACATTGCGAGCCATAGAGACCCATTGCCGCTAAAGGTTGTTGATTTTCATAAAATGTGTAGTAGCCTCAATCAAAACATGAGTTCTTTTCGGCAAGAGATAAAAAAGGCTTTGGATAAATTTGTTAAAGAGGGATTGATAATCAGAGGCTGGGTTGCTGACGGCGAAATACATTTTGAACGACCAAATCGAAAACAATAATTGCAATATCACAATATGCCAATAGGTGAGGTGGCGAAAATTATAAGAACCGTAGGTAAAATAGCGAAAAAACTGTGGATAACTTCACATGGGAATACAAGGTTCGCCATTTCACCTATTTTTAACCTTATTTATTCGCCATACCACCTATATATCAACACTTATCCACAGGCGCTACATAGACGATTCGCTATTTTACCTACGTGGCAGTCAAAAAATTCGCTATTTTACCTATATTCATTCGCTAATCTACCTATATTCCAAAAACCGTTTCGCTATTCTACCTATAAAAGTTCGCTATTTTACCTATATGCGTTCGCTATTTTACCTACGTACCCATCAAATAAGCCTTTGATTTTTATAGATAAATTACGTTTGAAAAAATTGCTAACAAGGGTTTAACTATATTAACCTTACGCAAACACCGCGACGGGTGGCTTTGCCCCCCGAACCCCCCACAAGTCTTGTGCTGCGCACAACTAACAAAACCAATGAAAACCCATTTAAATGCACGCTACGCGTGTTTGTAGCCCCTCTAAATAAGTACTTTACTTGACCTGCTGCCCCCGCTTTGGCGGGTGCAAACGCAGAGAATCAACCCTTAAGTAAAGGGGCTTTGCCCCTCTTGGCCAAAAAACGGCCAATTCACCCCAAGGTTTTTAAAGCAACTTCGTATGACTTTTATAGATTATTCCAAAAATGAGATAATCACTTTATGGAGGTTGCTTTGTAAATGTTTTACATGGGTCACGCACGTAGAAAAGCCCGCATTCACACGATGGAGTTGCGGGCTTTTTGTCTTACGACGTTGCACGGTCATCGACACCTCTGCCTGTACCGTGCTTCAATTATCCTATTAAAAACACATTAAGTCAACGATATTTTAATTAGATTATGATATTGTTAAAACACCTTTTTAAAGGTGTTTTAACTTCTTTTATCCTTCAATAATAGAATTAATTTTTACAGATTCGGCTAAAACTTCGACAGTCTCACCATCTTCAAACTTCACCCAAACAAACCCAATTTGGGTTGGTTTTTGCTTGTATTCAAGGGTACATTCTCGTTCATCGACAAAACATAAAATCAAACTTTTTGAAAGTTTTGTTTCATCAATAATTTTAGGTTCTTTCGGCTTTGTGTTTTTTTCAGCATAATGTTGTTCATCGGCATCAGATGATTCAGTGTTTGAACTATCATCATTTTTGCTAACATTGTCAGTCGTTTGTGATGCTTCATTTTCTTTTTCATCCATAGGTAATGGAATATTCGATTTAGAGGCTGGTCTTACTTTGCCACTAAAAAATTCAAGTTGAAAACTAATATCCGAACTTGTTATCGGTTTTGTTCTTTCACTTAACCATTTTTCTGTTTCAGATGGATATTTTTTATATAAGCCAATAAGTTCATAAACGTTTTTTACACCCTCAACCAAACCGCTTTTATAGGCGGTATCAACGCATTCAGGACGTTCATTAAAAGCGTCATATTTTGAAATAACACTCTTTTGTAAATGCAAATTTTTTGCTATTTCCGTAAGTTTATCGCCCTCTTCTTTGCATTCTTTAATGAATGCTGCTAACTCTTCAAGGTTGAATCCCTCACGTTGAATGTTTTCGCTCATTCGAGCGTATTTATTAAACTCACCTAAAATTGCTTTAATCGTTGGCCAGCCTTTTTTTAAAGCAGCACGATAACGACGTTCGCCCATGTGGATGATGTAATTACCAAACATATCAGGCTCATTAACTGTGATAGGTTGTAGTTGACCGTATGTGTTCATATTGTCGCCCAACTCATCCAGTTTATTTTCATCAAAAAACTTTCTCGGTTGATTTGGGTCTGGTTTAACCTTGTTAATATCAAGTTCTAAAACCTGAATGCCTGTGGGTTCGGTTTGGACTTCATTGTCCATAACTGATGATAACGCACTGAAATCTAAAGCCATGATTTTTCCTTATTGGGTTACTGAATCAAACTCAAGACGTTTTGAGACTATCTCGAATATGGGTTTTAATTCTGACCATGCTGTACGGGCACTCGTTTTTTGCATTGCCCAAACAGGTAAACCTGCGGCCTGTGCTTCGGCTAAAGCCGTGCGCGTTGGTATAAAAGCCACTTTCCCTGCATCCGTTTTGAATAAAACGGCACTAAAATGTTTGACCAACTCCGCCAAGTTGTTGCGTTGAAATGGTGTTGCTTCAACTAAATTTGGCATCAAGCCAAGGAAGACCATTTTTTTATTGATTTGTTTGAGTTTTTTAATATTCTCAAACAAACGCCCAATACCATCAATGGCTTCTTGATTGAGTTGAATCGGCGATAATACGTGAGACGCGACGACAATCGCTGTAATTTGACGAATGTCGGGATTTGGGTTGGTGTCGATAATACAAATATCGTAATAAACACTTGCGGATTCTAAAACTTTCGCAAGATTACCAGCATAAAAACCATGCTTATCTCCATTTTTTTCAAGTCGTGTTAAGCCGTCATCAGCCTTAATAAGCACGAAAGGCTCGTGCATGTCAAGTGTTTTTGCGTCAGCCAAAACTTGTGATGCCAAGACATTAGCAACTTGGCAGCGTTCGCTTGACACCAACGCTTTACTGCTGTTTGCTTGATGGTCTAAATCAATCACCAACGTTTTTAATCCCAATTTTTCGGCACAGTAATACGCGTATTGAGATACAAACATTGACTTTCCTACGCCGCCCTTTTCATTCGCTAATACTAAAACTTTCATACTTTTTGCGCTCATGACATCATCCTTTCGTGGTTGAACTGGATATATTATATAGCCGTTGGCTATATTTAATCAAGCCTTTCTAACGCCTTTTCTAAAGTATTTTGTATTAAATCGGCTGATAAATTGGTTTTGAGCAAAAAAAGTTCCCATGTTGCGCTGGGCATTTGTCTATGTTGTGAGCCTGTCGTTTCCCAACGTTGCCATGCTGAATAGTGCTTTGCATACACAACTGCTGCGGCTTGCGCCTGCGTTAAATTGCTCATTTCTCGGGCAATACGCACCTGCGCTTGTGTCGGCGGCGTGACTTTTGTTGTCATAATTCTTTCTCGTACAATGTTCAAATATCGTTTGAGTATACCAAAAACATAAATCATTGTCGTTCGAGAAAAAGCACAATCTTGTCACCCTGCCCTGCTTTGTCACATGATTACGAGGTTGCCGCAATAACCTTGGTGAATTGGCCACTTGTGGCCAAGGGGCAAAGCCCCTGGTCTTTTCTGTTAAAAGTCTATGGCTCTATCCCTTGAGAACAATCT
>JBOFII010000002.1:0-16569 GCA_051650085.1 Formosimonas sp. | reverse complement strand
AACTTGACTGGATAGCTGTTCAACCCACTCTGGAGGTATGTGTGGCAACTTCGGATGTTGAGTTTTCTGTGTCATGATGTTTTTCCTTCTTTAGGTTGGAGGGTAGAGTATCATTTACACAGATTTTTTTACAGGCTCGTTCAAATCGGTACGCACCATTTCTGACGTCGTCACAGCTCTTGAAGCTGCCCCCTAAGTCATGCGCCGCTTGCTCAAAGGGCTATTTCTCGTATTGACATTGGCTTACCCCTTTATCATTTATTGGGGACAACAGCACATATCCCCTTTGACACTGAGTTTTTTTGTTTTTGGTATGATTGCCGTTCGGGCTTATGCTATTGGACTGGCAACCACAACGGGACGTTATTGGTTTGCAGGCGGTGCGCTCTTGGTCTTATTGACTTTTGTTTTGGACAAATATGAACCGCTGTATTGGTATCCAGCCTTAGTGAACTTAGGACTGCTGGTTGTATTTACCCACAGTTTATATACCCCACCCCCTATTATTGAACGTATGGCTCGTTTATACGATCCCAACTTACCCTCCTATGCCATTGACTACACACGCAAAGTCACTGTCGTATGGTGCATTTTTTTTATTTTGAATGGTAGTTTAGCCGCAGCAACCGCAGTCTATGCCGATGAAGAGCTTTGGACGCTTTACAATGGCATTGTGGCTTATGGTTTAATTTCAGCCCTTTTTATCGCAGAATGGCTGTACCGACAGCATTATCGAAAACAACATGCGCGCAATTCAAACCCTTAATCGCATCCTTAGTCAACCAAGCCTCCGCACTGCCATAACCCAAAAAAATGCCAATACGGATTGGGCAACCTTTTTAGGGCAAGTCTCGGCATGGTACACCGCTTTATCAAACCGCCCAGAACATCGCTGGGCACTGTACATTAAAGACACAGAAGCCTTTTTGGCTGCTTTGCTCGGCGCGTGGTGTGCAGGCAAAATACTTTATTTGCCCAGTGATGCCTTGCCTTCTACCCAACAAGCCTTAAGTACGCTAGTCGATGGTTTCATCGGCGATTTTTCTGCCGCAGATTTAACCCAAGTCACACCCACAGCACCACAGCCACTGCGCGTTGCGCCTGACCTGTCTTGTGTTTTTTTCACCTCTGGCTCAACAGGTCAACCCAAACCAATTGTTAAAACCATTGCTCAATTGATGCTTGAAGTAGAAACGTTACAATTGCAATTTGGCGACTTATTTAGTAACAAAATCGTTCGTGCCAGCGTATCGCACCAGCATTTTTATGGCTTTATATTCCGTCTTTTATTGCCATTGATTCACGAACAAACCATTGATGGCGACACCATAGTTTACCCAGAAAACCTTTTATCGCTACCCAAGCACCCTTTTATTTTAATCAGCAGCCCCGCTTTTTTAAGTCGAATTGCAGAACATCCTGATTGGCCTGCGATGGCAGCCCACCTTAAAGGCGTATTTTCAGCTGGGGGAAAACTTAAAACAGAACACGCACAGCATGTCCTGCACCTTTGGCAACAAAATCCGATTGAAATTTATGGCAGCACCGAAACAGGTGCTGTGGCTTATCGACAAGACGAGCCACTTTTCACTCCTTTGCCTCAAGTTGAAGTATCTGTAAATGCAGAACATTTACTGAGCGTCCGCAGCCCATACTCAGATGTGTCCGATGCACCACAAACCACTTCGGACAAAGTACAGCTGCATCCCAACGGTCAATTTTCTTTACAAGGCCGAGCGGATCGTTTAATTAAAATCGAAGAGAAACGCATTTCGCTCACACAAATCGAGCAACTACTGAACAACCATGATTGGGTTCAAGTCGCGCACCTTGTACCACTGCCCAGCGCTACGCGCCTGATTTTAGGTGCGGTCATCATTCTTTCAGCAGAGGGGCAGCAACAATTGGCGCGATTAGGACGACGGCAGCTGATTGACCTCCTCAAGTTGCCACTCAAAAACAACATAGAAGCACTCGCCATCCCTAAACGCTGGCGTTTTGTCGACTATATTCCAGTCAATTTACAAGGCAAAATGGAGTTCAACACTTTGAGCACAATATTAAACACCCCCGCCCCGATAACCTTGCCCACCGTTATCCATCAAGACACTCATCCACTCCAAGCCACATTTGAACTTTTAATGCCTGTTGACTTATTGTATTTTCAAGGACATTTTGCACAAGAACCTATTTTGCCAGGTGTCGCACAGATTGACTGGGCGCAACACTTTGCTCGCCTGTGCTTTTCTGAGCATATTTCAGCCCAACACGCTGTTTTACAAATTAAACAATTAAAGTTTCAGCAAATTATCTCACCACTCATGCAAGTGACTCTTCAACTGCAGTATTTGGCTGAAAAATCCAGCGTGCAATTCAGTTACAGTTCAGCAGATGCGAATCACGCATCAGGCACACTCGTATGGAGTTTACATGACTGAGCGCTCATTCAAGCCCATCGTTATTATTCCTGTTTACAACCACGGCGAAACGATTGGCGCGACTGTTGCCAATATTTTAAGCAACACTGATTTGCCCATTATATTAATCAATGACGGCAGCCATGCGCAGTGCAGTCAAGTTTTACGTACTTTGACACAACATGCGACACGAATCAGCTTAGTGGCACACGAGCACAATCAAGGCAAAGGTGCTGCGATTCAAACGGGATTTTATGCCGCCCAACAAGCAGGGTACACCCATGCTTTACAAGTGGATGCAGATGGTCAACACCAATTAAGCGACATTCAACACTTTATCACGCTTGCAGCACAACACCCCAATGCCTTGATTTGTGGCTGTCCCATTTATGACGAATCCGTCCCAAAAAAACGCCTGTATGCCCGTTATTTGACCCACATTTGGGTATGGATTAACACACTGTCATTGCGCATCAAAGACTCCATGTGTGGTTTTAGAATTTACCCACTAACTCAAATCATCCCCCTACTCAATCGCCACCATACCTTTAAGCGGATGAGTTTTGAAACGGAAATCTTGGTATACGCCGACTGGGCGGGGGTAAGCATCATCAACACGCCCACTCAAGTCAAATACCCTAAAAATGGCGTGTCACATTTTTTAGCCGTCAAAGACAATGTTTACATCAGCCTTGCCCACAGCAAGCTATTTTTAGGTATGCTTGTGCGCTTTCCTCGCTTAATCTACCGTCTTTGGACAGACAAGCCCAAAAATGCAACTTAAAGCCCAACTTGGCTCACGCTCAAAACCACAGGGGAACTAAAGCCTATGTGGGTTTTATCGCCATTGTTTTCACTGATGTCCACACTATTGACATAACGGCCACCCGACACACTGATGGCGCGAATCGACTGGCGCACACCGCTGTCGGTCGGGCTCAACTCCAAACGCCACGATGCGCCATTGGCCGAACCCGACACAGCAAAATAACGCTGCAGCGGTGAGAAATTACCCGACAAAACCGAAGTCAAAATCGTACCCACCGCTTTGATTTTCGGCTCAGAATTGCCATTCATCGAAAAAACTGTATTGCCGCCGCGTACTTCACTGATGCTATTGCCTGTAATTTTCAAAACACTACTCGATGGTTTCTCTGTAATCCACAACAAACCGCGCCCTTGCGCAATTTTGACTTTGCCTGACGAATTCACACTTGAACTAAAGCCACTGATTTTTTTACTTTGGCTAAACGACACCTGCAAACCCGCAGGCTTAGCAATGATTTGATTGACCTGCGCCAACAACTGCGCCGAATCGGCAAGCGCAGCAGAACCCACCAAGGCACTTGCCAACACAGCCGATGAACAGATTTTTTTAAACATTTACTTCACTCCTAAACATGCCGACAAAATCGGCGGGGTTTGATAACACATTTCTTGGCTGCTCATCTCAACCGCCACCTGAATCGTATAGGCTTTATTGAGCAAACGACCTGTGGCTTTATCGTGCATCTGATACGCTATTTTCAAACGGTGCTCCCACTCAACTACCTCGCAAGAGACCACGACCACTTGGCCATATACGATGGGGCGCACATATTTCAAACGCATATCGACAATTGGCCACGCATAACCCGATGCCTCCATTTGCGGAATATCATAATTAATGCTCGCCAACATCGCACAACGCGCCACTTCCAAATACTTCACATAATTGCCATGCCACACAATATTCATCGGGTCAAGGTCATGAAAAGCAGGCATCATTTCAATCGAAAATTTTGTCATGAAGGCGACTTCCAAAACGCATAAAAATTAAACCACTGCAACGGCGATTGCTGACAATACTGCGCCAAACGCTGAGCAAACCGCTGCGCATAACTCGTTAAATCGGTCTGTCGATTGTTGCGTGACAAGCGAATTGCATCGGCAAACGTCTCAAACACCAAATGATAACGCGAGCCTTTGCGAAAGCAAAAAATCAGATAAACAGGGCACTGCAACACATGCGCCAAAACATAAGGCCCGATTGGAAATGGCGCATCCGCGCCCAAAAACGGCACATCGACCGAAGCCTGCGCTGTGCCATTGAGCGAGGTTCGGTCTGCAGCAATAATCACCACACCACCCGCCGCAACTTTGGCCGACAAAGCCATCGCCTGCGCGGCACCAAAATCCGCCACTTGCATCAGCGTCACGTTATTATTTGGATTGACTTTTTGCAAAATACTGTTGAATTTTTCCGCATGTTGCGTGTGCACCAACACTGTAATCGGTACACCACTGAGTTCTGCCAGCGCGCGACACAACTCCAAATTGCCCAAATGCGCCGTAAATAAAACCGCCCCACGACCAGAATTGACCCATTTTTTGAGTTCATCCCGCCCCATAACCGTCACATTTTGGATGGTGTATCGCCCCGTTTGTGACAAAATCTTGTCCAAAAGCGTCTCGCCAAACGACAAAAAATGTCGAAAACTGGTGCGATAATTGCTTTGAACCACACCCATAGTACTGCCCGACACTCGCCGCAAATACGCCAACGATGCCTGCCGCGCCTCACGGCGCACCATAAAAAAATACCCCATCACAGGATACAGCACCAACCGAAAAGGCAAACGCCCCAGTAAGCGATACAACTGATACATCAGCCACATCCCCGCCGAAAACCCCGCTTCTTCAATTCCAGCCCAATGTTTACGCTTATCGTTCATATCACGCCCAAACCATCCACCCCATCTGCCACGCCAACAAAATCAGCCCACCTGTCACAATGCGATACCATGCAAAGCCGTTAAAATTATGACTACTGACAAACTTAAGCAACCAGCGCACGCAGATAAACGCGCTGATGAGCGCACTCACAAAGCCAACCACAAACAGCACCGTCATCTCACCGCCAGACAACATGACGTGTGCGGTGGATAAATTGCGCATATCCCACAGGCCTTTTAAAAACGCCAAAAACAAAATCGGCATGGCCAAAAAGAATGAAAACTGCGTGGCCACTTCGCGTGATAGACCAAAAAACATGCCGCCAATAATCGTCGCACCCGAACGCGACGTGCCAGGGAACAATACTGCCAACGTTTGCGCCAAGCCGACTTTAAGCGCATCTTTGCTGCTCAACTCATCCAAATCTTGCACCACAGGCTGCGCTTGCCGACGCTCGGCCCACAAAATCACCACACCGCCGACAATAAACGCCAGAGCCACGGCAACGGGGTTAAACAGCATAGCCTTGATGTGCTTGCCAAACAATGCTGCCAAAATCAACGCAGGTAAAGTAGCCATCATGATATTGAGCACAAACTGAATCGCTTTAGCTTCGCGTAACTTCACTCCGCGCAACACCGAAACAATCCGCTCACGAAACACCCACATCACCGCCAAAATCGCGCCAAACTGAATCGCCACTTCAAACGCATCCCAAAACTCGCCTTTTAAGCCCAACAACGATTGGGTCACAATCAAATGCCCCGTACTTGAAATCGGCAAAAACTCGGTCAAACCTTCCACCACGCCCAAGATAAAAGCTTTAACGATTAAAATCCAATCCATGAATTGCTCCAAAAAATAAGTCCGACATTATAACCGCCAACGATAACGTGCAGCGCAAACCAATAAATCGGCAAAAACTCGGTCAAACCTTCCACCACGCCCAAGATAAAAGCTTTAACGATTAAAATCCAATCCATGAATTGCTCCAAAAAATAAGTCCGACATTATAACCGCCAACGATAACGTGCAGCGCAAACCAATATAAAAATATATAATGTCGCGCAGCAAGTCCAATCAACCCATTTTGATGAGAAACTCATGACAATCAAACAAAACTCGGTCGTTCACATCCACTACACCTTGACCAATGATGCAGGTGACGTTTTAGACAGCTCAGCAGGCAAAGAGCCGCTGATGTACATGCACGGCCACCACAACCTGATTCAAGGTCTGGAAGACCAACTGCTTGGCAAAGCCGCTGGCGACAAATTTGATGCCACAGTCGAAGCCGAAGACGGCTACGGTTTGCACCACGAAGAAGCGATTCAACAAATCCCAATGAGCGCATTGGCCAACATCCCCAATTTAGAAGTCGGCATGCAACTGCAAGCTTCAACCGAACAAGGCCCCGTATCGGTGCGCGTGGTTGAACTCACTGACGAGTACGCCGTTTTGGACGGCAATCATCCATTGGCAGGCGAGCGTTTGCACTTTGCGGTTGAAGTGGTCACCGTACGCGACGCAACACCGAGCGAACTCGAACACGGTCACGCCCACAGTGGCGACGGTCACCACCATTGATGTAAAAAAACGACCATTTGAATGGTCGTTTTTTATTGGGCGTTGGGGATTGTTTGCCCCTCCTACTCGCCCACCTCTTTTATATACGAATGAAAAACTTGATTGTCTTTTTCATCTTGAATATGAAATCTTTCACAAGAAGGACATTTAAAAACAGACAATGAGTTTGTATTGATTGCACTATCATGCCTATCACAAATTTCATCTGTTACAGAAGAACTCAAGCTTTTTAAACCCAATATTTCACCAATTGCATTTTCAAACAAATCAACAATCAAGTCACTTTGAATTAGTTTTAAATCATAAGGCAAGCGTTCTGTTTGAAAACGCATGACATACCCACACTTACATATAAACTTCATTTTGCCCCCAAATCGCTACCACTCACGCAAAACCATCACAACAAAAACACCGTCGCCAGCCCCAAAAATATCAAAAAGCCCATCGTGTCAGTGGCGAAAGTGAGCAGCACGCTGGAACCAACCGCGGGGTCTTTACCGTATTTTTCGCGCATGATGGGCACGAGCATGCCCATGGCCGCGCCGACCAGCATGTTGATGAACATGGCGGCGAGCATGACCGCAGCCAAAGCCACGCGACCCGAAATGACGTAGGCAAACACAGCGGCAATCAAGCCGCCGCCCAAGCCTATCATGGCGGTGACGGTGAATTCTTTTTTGACCAAGTCGCGCACATTCGCGCTGGTGATTTGCCCCAAAGCCAAGGCGCGGATAATCAAAGTCATGGTTTGATTGCCTGAATTGCCGCCAATCCCCGCGACAATCGACATCAAAAACGCCAAGGCAACAATGCTGGAAATCGTGCCTTCAAAGCGCGAGGCAACATAAGAGGCAAAGCCTGCGGTGAATAAGTTGACCAACAGCCACGGCGCACGGTTGCGCACGGCGTTGGAGACGGTTGAGAAAATATCTTGTTCTTCTTTCAAACCGACTTGCGCGAGCACTTCGGACTCGCCCTGCTCACGAATCGCATCGACCACTTCGTCAATCGTCAAACGCCCGACAAGACGGTTTTGTGAATCCACCACGGGCGCACTGACCAAGTCGTAGCGTTCAAACGCTTGGGTTGCGTCGTCCATGTCGTCCAGCGGCGAGAGTTGCAGCACGTCGTGGCGCATGACGTCAATCACCGCAACGTCGGGCTGGTTAATCAGAATTCGCTCCAAACTCAAACTGCCCAGCAGCACGCCCGCGTCGTCGACCACAAAAATCTGGTCGGTTTGCTCAGGCAACTCGTCCATCGCGCGCAGTTGGCGCAGCACCATGTCGAGCGTCATGTCGCGGTGGGTGGTGAGCATTTCAAAGTCCATCGCCGAGCCGACCGAATCATCGGGGTAACTCATGGCGGCGCGCAACTGAGCTTGCTCTTCTACGGGCAGGTTTTCGGCGACTTCCTCGACCACTTCGCGCGGCAAGTCGTCGGCCAACTCGGCAATTTCGTCAGTGTCGAGCGTTTCGGTAGCCGACACCAATTCTTGGCGACTCATGTCGGCAATCAGCGTTTCGCGCACCGAGTCAGACACTTCAAGCAAAATCTCACCGTCGCGCTCAGGGTTGACCAGTCGCCAAACCTGCAAACGCTCTTCGAGGTTTAAACCTTCCAAAACGTGGGCAATATCGGCCGAATGCAAACCATCGAGCACCCAGCGCAGCTCAATTTGCGGATTCATCACCTTGCTGGTGTACAAACCGCCCGCGTTGACTTCATCGACATCGGTTTGCGACTCTTGCCAGTCGAGCAGCGTGTGCACCAAATCCAACGCCTCCGAGGCACGCTCGGTTTCAAGGTGTTTTTTGCCCTCAACGGTTTTTTGTAATTCTGAACTCAACTCTTCCATCACACCTCCTTGCTGGCGCGGGTCACCCACAGCACGCCCGTCAACGCACAGCCAAACGCGAACGTATGCCACACCGTCCATGTTTCATTAAACAAAATCAAACCCAGTGCCGCCGCGGTCAATGGTAAAGCCACCGTCATCACCCCCGCGCGACTGGCAGGCACGGATTTTACACCCCGAAACCACAACCACGGCGCAATTTGACTGGCCGAGACGGCATAAAACACCATCAACGCCCACGTCGCAGGGGAAATCGTCGCCCAATCCAACGCCAGCGTTTGCGGCAAACCCAGCGGCAAAGTCAACAGCCAGCCCGTGCTGTTCATCGACACCGCCACTTGTTTGGGCGAATAACCCGCGCTCAAATATTTGCCACCAATCACATACAACGCCTCGCACAGCAACGCGCCCACCATCAACAGATTGCCCAACGCCGTTTGCCCCGCCGTGGTCTGAAACACACTCAACGCCGCCACCCCAAGCACCGCCAACAGCACCGACCCGCCAATGGCCACCGTCAAACGTTCACGCAAAATCAGCCCCGACAGCAGCGCAATCGTCGCAGGCAACAGACTCATGATAATCCCCGCCGCCGCAACCGAGGTATTTTTCACCCCAAGCAACATGCACATGGTGAACAAAAAATTACCAAAAAACGACATGCCAAACAACACCGCCGCATCGCGCAGCCCCACCTGCCGCCACTTGCCGCGCCACTCCAGCAGCCAAGGCGCCATAAACACCGCCGCAATCGAGAAACGCACAAACGCCAACGCCTGCGGCGGAAAATCAGGCAGCAAATGCTTGGACAACGCGACATACGCGCCGACCAACATCATGGAGAGGGCGAGCCAAGCGTAGCCTATGCTGTGTTTACTCACGCTCCACTCAACCCCACCGCACAACCAAACGGGTCAATCAAAATCGCCGTGGTTTGTCCAAACTCGGTCACATACGGCCCGCGCTGTCGCTGTGCACCGCGTGCAATCAGCTCGTTCATGGCGGCGGCGACATCATCGACACGCCAATACACCGTTGTGCCGCCAACGCCGCCTGTGGTTTTGGCGTCAATCGGGTGAAAGCCGAGCGTGAGTTGCGGGGTTTGCACATAGGCAAAATGAGGGTTTTCGTACTGCACGTTTACACCAAGAATCTCGCTGTACCACTGTGCGGCGGCGTGAATGTCGGCGACAAACAAAACCACGCTGTCGATGGCTTTAAACATACTTACACCCCTTCGTCATCAGGAATCTGCGCGGCGCGCATGCGTTTTAAAATCACGTTGGCGCGTTTGGCCAAATACGGGCTTTTGCGGTTGGCGTCGTATTTTTTGGGCGCGGGCAACATCACCGCGAGTTTGGCCGCTTGCTGTGGCGTGAGTTTGTCGGCGGTGGTTTTGAAATAATGCTGCGCGGCGGCCTGTGCGCCAAACACGCCCTCGCCCCACTCCACGGAGTTAAGGTAAATCTCCAAAATCTGCTCTTTGGGCAAAATCAACTCCATCGCGTAGGTCATGCCGATTTCTTCGGCTTTGCGCAAATAGCTTTTGTTGGACGACAAAAATAGGTTTTTGGTCAACTGCATCGAAATCGTCGAACCGCCCGCGACCGCCTTGCCTGCTTTGTCGTTCTTTTTGCGTGCCGCTTCAATCGCATTCCAATCCACGCCGTCGTGCTCAACAAACCCCGCGTCTTCCGAGGCGATGACCGCGCGTTTGAGGTTGTCCGAAATATCGCCATACGCCATCCACTCATGCTCCAGCCCCATACGGCGTTTTTCGACCAACAAGCGCATCTGCTCGGCTTTCATAAATGCCGTGTACGGCGCAAGTCCGAGCCGATACAGCCCAACCCACGCCAGACACCACAACTGAAACGCCACGCCCACCGCCACAAAGGCCAACAACAACGGTTTGAACCACTTTTGCCACATATTTATTGTCCTTTTGATGCAATCAACGCGCTCGTATCGGGCGCGACGCCATGCCAAATTTTAAAACTCGCCGCGGCCTGCTCGACCAACATGCCCCAACCATCGGCGATACGTGCGCCGTGTTCACGTGCCCACGCCAAAAACTCGGTTGGCTTGCCGTACATCATGTCGTAGGCCAAGGCATCTGCCGCCCAGCGCACACTGCTGGGCGCAACAAAACCATCGCCCAAACCACTCGCCGTCGCGTTAATCACCACATCGTAATCCTGCGCAGCCGCATCCGCCCACGCCGCCACATTGAGCGTCGAATCGCCCAACACCGCCGCAAAATCGGCCGTGGTTTGCACTTGCGCCAACCAAACTTGCGCCTTGTCCAAACTGCGGTTTTTCACCGTCACGCTGGCGGGCTGCGCCAATAAAATCGGGCGCAATACCCCACGCGCCGCGCCACCCGCGCCAAGCAACAACACGCGTTTGCCCGCCAACGGCGTGCGCCAGTTCACGGTAATGTCTTGTACCAGCCCCACGCCGTCAGTGTTATCGCCATGAGTTTTGTCATTCAAAATCAAGGTATTGACCGCCCCCGCCCACTGCGCCGCCGCTGATAACTCATCCGCGCCAGCAAACGCATCAAGTTTAAACGGCACGGTCACATTTGCCCCACTCAAGCCCCGCGCCCGCAAATCCGCCACGCACGCGGCAAAACCATCTAAATCGCACAACACCCGCTCATACGACAACTCAATCCCACATTGACGGGCAAACGCGGCGTGGATTTCAGGCGAACGGCTGTGGGCAATCGGGTTGCCGATGACGGCGAATTTTTTCATGGGCAGCTAATTCATATAGTTCAACAAACGAGCAGCATAACGCAAATCAATGAATTGTTAAAGGCATCCGCGCAAAGCCAATC
This sequence comes from Formosimonas sp., assembly GCA_051650085.1. GTDB lineage: Bacteria > Pseudomonadota > Gammaproteobacteria > Burkholderiales > Burkholderiaceae > Hydromonas. Next base: position 5,147 of record JBOFII010000002.1, on the reverse strand, counting down.
AATCTTTGGCGCAAAAATAAAAAATGCCGCGACGAGCGCGGCATGCAGACTTACTTTTGGGCTTCAATACGTCATGCTCCCCGCATTGAGCAACCCAATCGCCAACGAAGTTGCGGCGGCCAAAACACCTGCGGCAAGATTGTCGTTTTCGACCTGTTGATGCCAATCGCGCAGCAAGATTCGGTGCGTCAACTGATAGGCCAAATACTGCATGAGCAGACCAACCAATGCCCAAAACAACATGTCGCCCCAGCTGACGCTGTGCGCCATCGCGGTGTACAACACCACGGCGTAACCGAGCACATTGCCCGCCAGTGCTAGCGCGGCGGTGCGGTTGCCATTGCGGATGAGTTCAATTTCTTTATACGGCGTTAAGCGCACATAAATCATGATGAAGGCAAACAGCAGCACCAAACCTGCTGAGAAATAAGCCAAAAACGCGGCGTAGCCTGCGGGGATGAAATTCTCCATTGCGAATCCTTTTAAGTGTTGGGGATAAAATAATGCGGCACAAAGTGGCTGGTGTCGCGGGTAATGGGGGTGGCGTCTTCGCGAATCGCCAAGCCCGCGGACTCGTCGCCGACCATCCATGTGCCGACCACCGTCCATGCGTCGCCAAACTTGGGTAGCTCGGCAAAAGCTTGATACACAAAGCCTTGATTGTCTTCACCCAACGGCAAAGCGATGTCGTACGCGCTGTGGTGCAACGAAATGCCTGTGCCTTCGCGTGACGAAAACGGTTTTTTAACATACGGTTGCGTGCCAAACGGCTCAGGTGAAAAATACGTCGGCAACAAGTTCGGATGATGCGGCGCGGCCTGCCACAAATGCGCCATAAAGGCTTTATTGGCCCAAATCATTTTCCACATCGGTTCAATCCAACGGGTTTGGCTGTGCGCCGCATGTGCACCAAACGGCTCACGCATCATCCACTCCCACGGATACAGTTTAAACACGCAATCCATCGGCCGCTCGGCCAAGTCATGAAAACGCTGGGTCGGCGTGTGAAAACCAATGTCTTCCATGTCCAACCAATAACTTTGCCAACCCGCTTGCACCGCCATTTCGTTGAGGTAGTCCAGCGTTGCGGCTTCTTCTTGATTGTCGTACAGACCGACAAAATAAATCAACTTTGAGCCGCCCTGCGCTTGCCAACGTTCGCGCAAATGCCGCCAACGTGCGACGATTTTTTCGTGCAACGAGTTGAATTGATCCATTGCTGGCTGCACGTCTTGCTGCCAATGCCACTGCGCGAGCGAACTTTCAATCAAGGACGTCGGCGTATCGGCGTTGTATTCGAGCAGTTTAGGCGGCGCAACACCGTCATAGACCCAGTCAAACCGCCCATACAAACTCAATTCGCCCGCCCGATAACTGCGCTCAATGTCGCGCCAAACCGCCTCACTCCAGCCAAAATCCGCCCCATTGCCCGTACGCACCAAGTCGCTCAGCACACTGGTGCACAACGCGTGCATGGCGCTGCTGGCATCGTCCAACTCGTCAATTTGCCGCTCGCTGAACTCATACGCGTAATCTTCGCGCCAATACAAGCCGTCCATGCTGTGAAAGTGAAAGCCAATCCGCTCCATGCGCTGCGGCCAATCGGCACGCGGGGTTTGTAACACTCTACGCATTTAGCCTCCGCTGCTGTAACGACTAGAGCCACCCGACGCACCAAAACCCATGCGTTCACTGCCCGAAAAACCGCTATTGTGCAGCTTACTGGTGTCGTACACGTCTTCCATGCCATTGCTGTGATACGCCTTGCCGCGGCTGTCCATCCACGGGCCGTACCACAACCGACCACCACCATGGCTCGTTGCCTCTTGGCAATCTTTGGGCGTCACCGCCCAGTCGGCCAAACACTCTTCGCGGCTGTTGTAGATTGGGCGTTTGACCTCTGGAGCGATAAAATAACGCAAGCCAAAAATCCCCAATAAAGGCACAAAAATAAACCCCATGACGGTCAAAAACCTACCCCACGAATTATCACTGCGCTGCCAGTTGCTGTAGCGTTCTTGCACACATCCTCCTGTATAAATTGTCACGCATTCTATCTTGTTCATATTTCCACCGCAAGTCAGCCGCCACTCAAAAGGCGCATGTTACAATGTCTCTTTTCAATTTTTTGGGAGAGCACTGATGAAACAATGTCCACAATGCCTGCAACAATACGCCGATAACATTAACTTTTGCGCCAATGACGGCAGCGCACTGCGCACCATTGAAGCAGTCGCTGCACCCGCACCGCCACCAGCCCCCGCCGCCCCAACTTACAGCACAGCCACCCCATTGGCTGCGCCACAAAAACCTGTTTTGATGTATGCGCTTATCGCCGCACTGATTGCCATTTTGGCCTTGGGCTTGGTGTTTTTCATCAAACAAAGCAACGAAACGAGCGAGCTTAAAGCCAAGCAAGAAGAATTAAGCAAAGTCGCCCAATCGGTCAAAGACAAAGAAGCCGCTGAAAAAGCCCAAAAGGCCAAAGAAGCCAAAGAAGCCGCCGCCACAGGCGCCGTCAAACGCTCGGACAGCGCAGGTACCAAAGGCGACACCGCATTGGTCAAACAACCACCGAGCAATGTGCGCGAAACCATCGACGGCAAAGTCATGTGCACACTGGTCAAAAAAACCGCCATCAACACCTTTGGCACAGCAGGCTACTCAACCAGCCAAGAAGGCGAAGAGTTGACGTGGTACTACACCGACGCCTGCGGCAAAATGGGTGTGATTGCCGACTCGCAATTGGCGTTTTAAACCCGCAGCACACTGTAGGGCGGGCATTAATGCCCGCCAACAGCGCAACTTTGGTATAATCCTCGCTTCAGGCAATCCAGTCCCCTCTGCCGCATTCACCCTTTGACCACGACTGGCGTTTGATTTATCCAAACGACAGGTCAACTCCTTAGTATTGAACCCCATGTTATTTACCGAACTCGGCTTGGCCGAACCCATTTTGCGTGCCATTCACGAACACGGCTACAGCACGCCCACGCCAATTCAAGCGCAATCCATTCCCGCCGTGCTCGGCGGTGGCGACTTACTCGCTGCGGCGCAAACGGGCACGGGCAAAACCGCAGGCTTTACCTTGCCGATTTTGCAGCGTTTATCGACCACCCCACGCGCCAATCCGAGCGCGCGCCGCGCCTTACGCGCCCTGATTCTCACCCCCACGCGCGAACTCGCCGCGCAGGTGCATGAATCCGTGCGCACTTACGGCAAATACACCTCGCTCAAATCCACCGTGATTTTTGGTGGTGTGGGCATCAACCCGCAAATCGCCACGATTGCCAAAGGCCTTGATATTTTGGTCGCCACGCCAGGCCGTTTGCTCGACCTCATGCAACAAGGCGCAGTTTCGCTCAAACAGATTGAAATTTTGGTACTCGACGAAGCCGACCGCATGCTTGACATGGGCTTTTTGCGCGACATCAAAAAAGTTTTGGCTGCCTTGCCGCCACAACGACAAAATTTATTGTTTTCCGCCACATTTTCTAAAGAAATCAAAACCTTAGCCGACAGCCTGCTCAACAAACCCGCACTCATCGAAGTCGCCCGCAGCAACAGCACCAACGACGCGATTGCGCAAAAAATTCACCCCGTTGACCGCACCCGCAAGCACCCGCTGCTCGCGCACTTGATTCAAACCAACGACTGGCAGCAAGTGCTTGTCTTCACCCGCACCAAACACGGCGCGAACAAACTCGTCACCCAGCTCGAAAAAGATGGCATCAGCGCCATGGCGATTCACGGCAACAAAAGCCAAACCGCCCGCACCAAAGCCCTCGCCGACTTCAAAGCAGGCAAAATCACCGCACTGGTCGCCACCGACATCGCCGCCCGCGGCATCGACATCGACCAATTGCCGCACGTCGTCAACTACGACTTGCCCAACGTCCCCGAAGACTATGTCCACCGCATCGGCCGCACAGGCCGCGCAGGCGCACAAGGCGAAGCCGTGTCATTGGTCTGCGTCGACGAGCACCAAATGCTCAAAGACATCGAAAAACTCATCAAGCAAACCCTACCGCGCGACGTGATTGCAGGTTTTGAGCCAGACCCCAAAGCCGTCGCCCAACCCATCCAACTGCGCAGCAAACAACCCCCGCCGCGCCGCCAAGCCCCCGCCAAACCGCGCACTGCGCCACCTGCGGGGCAAGGTCGTGGCAAACCGCGTAAGGGGTGATGATGTAAAAAACCGACTGGAGAGCAGTCGGTTTTTTTGTAAGAGGTAAGTTCGCATCCCCAACAATTATCCAAACCCTTTGACATTAGTATCATAAATCAGTACCATAAACCCATGAAAACAAAACATCAACGCACACTTCAATTGATTTTCTCGCGCCCCGCTTCGGCCAATGTCAATTGGAGCGACATTGAAGCTTTGTTTTTAGAACTGGGTGGCGATATTCAAGAACGAGAAGGCTCGCGGGTGTTGGTTCGTTTATTCAATGAGCGACGGGTCTTTCATCGGCCACACCCAAGCCCCAAAACGGACAAGGGCGCAATTGAATCCATTCGCAAATGGTTATTGGAAAATGGAGTAAAACCATGAAAAATATTTTAAAAATCAACGGATATTCGGCTGTCGTTCAGTACGACCCCGATATTGATATGCTACGCGGTGAGTTTATTGGCTTAAATGGCGGGGCTGACTTTTATGCCAAAGACATTGACACGCTCAAACATGAAGGCGCGATTTCTTTGAACGTGTTTTTACAAGCCTGCGCTGAAGATGGCGTAGAGCCATTGCGCCGCTATTCAGGCAAATTCATGGTACGGGTAGATAATGAAGTGCATCATGCGGCCATCGTCGCCGCCGCCTCTGAGGGCAAAAGCCTCAATCAATGGGTCAGAGATGCGATTGCACGTGAGGCTATTGTGGTTTGATTGTTTACAGCGACAAACTAACAACGCAAAGAGTGCTGATATAAAAAACCGACTGGAGAGCAGTCGGTTTTTTATAGAACTGGTTTTGATGTTTAAACCCCATACTACCCTCTAACGAGAGCCTGTAAAAAAATCTGTGTAAATGATACTCTACCCTCCAACCTAAAGAAGGAAAAACATCATGACACAGAAAACTCAACATCCGAAGTTGCCACACATACCTCCAGAGTGGGTTGAACAGCTATCCAGTCAAGTTA
>JBOFII010000001.1:0-8129 GCA_051650085.1 Formosimonas sp. | reverse complement strand
GTTGTTGCTATTAAAGATGGCGATACAATTGTAGTTTTTGATGGCGCATCGAGCACCACAATCAGACTGGCTGCAATTGACGCACCCGAAAAATCACAGGCTTTTGGCCAAACAGCAAAAAAAGCCATGTCGTCACTTTGCTACAATAAAATTGCAAAAGTAAACCCTGTCGATACAGACCGTTACGGCCGAACTATTGCAGATGTGTTTTGCGACAACACAAATGCTGGGCAAGCAATGGTGCTCTATGGTTTTGCATGGGTATACGACAAATATGTAAGTAATCATGGCGTTTATTATGACGCTCAAAATGAAGCAAAAAGCCGTAAGCGCGGGTTATGGGCTGATACCAACCCTACCCCACCTTGGGAATATCGAAAAACGACAAAAACGCCCTATCAACGAAATTAAGCCAAAATATGGATGACATTATTTTAAAAAAGTTTGATGACCCACAACGTGCAAAAGTGCATGATGAAGTCGTCGATGCTGTTACGAAAAACCCCGATGAATTTATAAGCCGATACGTCGAGCAAAAAGCATCTTTTGGGGGGAGATACGTGGCTGCTGATTTGTTCAAAGAAACCTTTGAACAATACGGCGCATCGCGCGAATCGCGCAACTACTACAATAACGTTGTTCACAATCCTGCGGCCGTCTTGTCCTCTGAACAATTTAATCGCGTCCTCAAAGACAAGAGCGAACCTCAACGTGACAAAGTTGTTTTTTTGACAGGTATACCTGGCGCGGGAAAAACCTCCAGCGTCTTAGAAAAAGATGAGTCAAATGATTTGGTTGGCCTTAAGCCCGATTTTAAAATGGTTTTTGAAGGCAAGTTGGATGACCCTAAAACAAGTTTTCCGAAAATTCAACAGGTTTTGGATGAGGGATATAAGCCTATAATTTTAGCCGTCCACCGTCAACCCGAAGTTGCTTTAGAGCATACATTTCAAAGATTCAATGAGGAGGGTCGAGGGGCAAGCATTGAAACAATGGCCAGCATTCAAGGAAAACTACCTGATGGCTTATCTGCCATACACAAGCATTTTGGGAATGATGTACAATTAGTTGTGCGTGATTTTCGAGATAAAGAAAACCCAAAGGATTTAGTAGGCTGGGAAAATCTCAACATTTTAAAATCAGAAGGCCGATATGAAGACATTAAACACAAACTCACCAAGTGCGTTGAACAAGCCCATAAGCAAGGGCGAATTAGCGACGATTGCTACCTCCAAGCAAACGGAAAAGCCCCTCGACCCATCATTAAAGAGTTGGCTGAACAGCACCAACAAACATGTCAAACGGATGAGCCAAGACGAAGCATATCGCAAGGAAGTGGCCAAAGACCTGTCTTGAGCGACGACGTGCGCCAAAAAATACGTCAAGGCATTGCCAAAAAATTTGAACAGGTGCATGAGAATACCAAAAAACCACCGCAAGACATCGAGCGGTAACGTTATAAAAAATCACCATTAAGGTGATTTTTTATTTTCTACACAAGCATGTTTTGAAATTCAATCATCGGCCGCAGTTCATCCATCAATTGATGGTGTGCCTCGATGCACGAGAAAATATCATCTTCAACACTTTTGTCTTCTAAACCCATACCGCTGTCTTTCAACAATAGCGCATATTTGTCTATAAGGCCTATCGTCGCTATTTTCACTTGAATTTGATTTTTAGTAACGCTCATTTAACCCCCTCTTTCACAAAACACAATACAATCTCAAGGACACTTCAATATTTTCAAGTGTTTATGGATTAAAACAGATTTCAATGGACATGAATAGCACCCTAAAGTGTCATATCGCAAAGAATATATGCAATTTATAAACTGCCTTATAGTTGACGACCACCCTCTTTTTGCCAAGGGTTTAGAAGCGTACATACTCGAAACAGAACCGAGCGCGCAATGTTTTTGGGTTAAAAACTGCGCTGATGCAATTGATACGATGCAACAAATGGCGTTTGATTTTGTTTTTGTTGACATACACCTTGGCAATGAAAATGGGGCGATTGTTGTTAAAGAGGCGCGCCAAAAATCGCCCGAATCATTTTGTGTGGCCATGTCAGGTGACGATAATGTTTTTTTAGCCCGTCAAATGATAAAAACAGGCGCAAGTAGTTTCATTTCAAAATCATTGACCGACGAGTATCTACGTGATGCTATCGTTGATGTTATCAATAAAAAATCAAGTTTACCCGATTGGCTGCTGAATGCTCCCCCATCTCTTGAAGATGAATTAAATGAACTCCCATCACGATTGTTTGAAATTGTCATCATGATTGTTGGTGGTGAAAACAATAAAGCCATTTCACTTGCGCAAGGCATAACCGAGGATGCGGTCAAAAGTCAAATTAAACGGTTATATACGAAACTCGACGTGTCTACACGTACCGAATTTATGGCTAAATATGCCGCCGCGTTACGCAACCTGGAGAAATTGCGTTGATTACTCTTTTTCAAAAATTAGAACAAAAATACTGCATCAATGAAGATAGGCGTGAAATTGGCCAAGCGTATTTCAGACCTGTCATTTTCCTCATTTGCGTTATTTACAGTCTTGGCGTTCAATTTACGTCATATATGCACGCCGTCAGTACCTTTGCTTTTATTGCAACAATTGTGATTATCATTTGCGTATGGCGACGAGTAGGACGGGACAGATTAAGACACCTCTGTACGTTGGCTTACGATGCTCTAATTGTTGGGTTGGTACTCAAGGGGCTTGGCAGTGGCTTTATCGGCTTATACGGCATTCTGCTTTGGATACCAATGGGTTATGGGCTTCGATACAGGGATGTCAAATACCTATATGCTGGAGTTATTTTCATGCTTGGCGTTTTTTTTATATCGGCCATAGTCACGCCTTGGCTGGATTGGCGGGTTTTTATTGCGTTGGCCATAACATTGGTATTACTGCCTATTTTTGGTTTTGCCCCCAGCCTTAAAAGAGTTAATAGTTTGGTTGAAAAGTTAAATTCGGCGAATCAAGTTAAAGATAAGTTTTTATCAAACATGTCACACGATTTACTAACGCCCGTGAGTTCAATAATGGCTTACTGCGAGGCAATACAGCATAAGAGTTCAGAAGTAGATGATATTGCTGCATTAGCCGACCAGTTGTCACGTCAAATTAAAGCCGTTATTGGCCAAACAACACCAACGATAAACTCGGAACATTTGGAGGTTTTCTCTCCAATTAAATTGTTACAAACCAATTTAACCATTGTGAGGCCATTGGCAAGTAGTCGTAACATCAGGGTTGTAATTGAAGCCGATGAAAACATGGGCTATTACTACGGTGCTGCGGATGTAGTGTTTAGTTGTTTGATGAATTTGGCAAACAACGCCGCAAAATATACTGATGGCCGAATGATTATTTTAGGTGCGAAATTCTCAAATGAACATTTACATTTCTTTGTGACAGACACTGGCACGGGGATTACAGAGGAGCATCAAGCAAAAATTTTTGAGCGTTTTTATCGCATAAACCCCACCAACGAAATGAAAGGTTCAGGGATTGGCTTAACCATTGTAAAAGAATCAGTTGAACGTGCTGGCGGCAAAGTCAATGTGGAATCTGAACCTAATCGCACCTGTTTTTATTTTTCAATCCCCGCGTATGCGGCCGCTACACCTACACCTACACCTACACCTACACCTACACCTACACCTACACCTACACCTACACCTACACCTACACCTACACCTACACCTACACCTACACCAGTTGGAATACAGCAAAGCAACTCGGCTGGTGGATTATTGTTTGTCGATGACGAGCATTCAGCACGTAACGCATGGTCACTATTTTTACGCAAATCAGGGCATCATGTTCATGTGGCCGCGAGTGGTCGTGAAGCGATTGGTTCAATTGAATCGGGTAACTTTTACAATTTATACGTTTTAGACTATCGAATGCCAGAAATGACAGGGTTAGAGTTAGCGGCTCGAATTCGCCTGATGGATGAACATGCAAAAATATTGATGATTAGTGCCGACGTGAGCACAGACCCAAATCAAATTTTTAAAAATGCTTTATCTGATGGGTTGATTAATTCTGCCCTTGCTAAACCCATTTATCCAAATGAGTTGTTGGCTGCGATTGATGGACTGCAAAAAACACCGTCAAAATCGAACGGTGCTTTTTCGGTGGCCATTGAACTTGAAAAAATAATGAGTGAACTTGAGGCGGCGTTGTTGTCGGGCGATTTTCGCCGCGCTGATGAGGTGGCACATAAAATCAAAGGGTCTGTGTCATTTATAAGCAACAAGCCACTTATGAAGGCCATACGCGCCTCCATCACACCATCTGATGTATTGGCATCACTCAAGTCTTTAATGTAGACATTGCATCTTTACGCGCATCCCAAACACTATATGCAGGTGTCCAATTTAATTGTGCCTTGGCTTTGCCACAATTGACGGTTGCTGTGGTGTCCAACATTTCAATCCATGTGGCCAAGTCGTGAGCATTCATTTTTCTACCGAAAAAGGCTGCCATACGCACGACGGAAAACGGGAATTTTCGGATGCGTCTACCCTCCTCTATTCCCTTGGCAATGTATGAACCGCCCAAGTCGATAATATCACTCGCCGCCAAATTAAAAATGCCTGACACATCTGTTTTTAAAGCGGCTTCGATAGCACTTACAACGTCTTTTTCGTGAACCACTTGCTGTTTTGGTGTTTTGCCATCGGCAAAAGTCAAGTACACGGGCATTACAAACATTTCACGCAAAAAGTCTTGAGCGTTTGCACCCATGATGAGGTGTGAACGAAACTGAATTGCGGTAGGCAAATGCTTGTTAATGTATCTTTCAACGGCCTCTTTGTGTTGTGCGTATGGGAATGTTGGTAATGGATTGGTTTTTGCTTCTTCTGTGGCGTTCTCACAAATACCGTAGACTGAAACACTGCTTAAATTGATGAACTTCTTGATATTGTTCGCTTTGGCTGCATCAATGACGTTGCAACTACCGTTGATATTGATGTCATGCCGTTCTTCCATTGAAAGATTGCCGCGTCGAACATTAAAACCAAGATGAATGACCGCATCATGATTTTTCATCATGTTAGGTAGGCTTGCGTCGCGCATGTCCAGCATTGAGGTGTTTAGTTTTGGATGCTGAAAGTTTGTAGGCTTAATATCAATGCCCTTTATTGATTCAATGGTTGGGTCGTTACATAAAACGGGTAATAGTGCGGCGGCCAAACAACCCGCCGAGCCAGTTAAAAATATTCTCATTCCATCTCCCAATAGAGCATTAGTTAATCGTGCGCCAATTTTACACGATTGACGCAATAAAATTAACGCTCGTCTTTATCAGTTCGCGTATTTTTTTGTTTTTGTTGTGTTTGAATGTTTTTTTCGCGATATAAGCGAATCGCTATTTGCTGTTCAGATTCAACTGGTGGCAACGACTTAAAATGTTTATCTACTTTATTGGCCAACAAATACTCCCCCTGCCCTCTCAATTCATCTGAAAATCCCTGTGCATTTTTTAGAATATCGCTCCTTGTTTTTTTTGATTTAACCAAAGGAGGTGCATCATCAATATTTTTACCCGAACGAATTGCATCTGCTGTTTCACGTCGGCGATTTTGGTTATATTTCAACGGGCGTTTATCTTTTGTTGAGTGATATTGCGCTTGAGATTGAGACTTTCGGGTTTTACCCCGCACCTGTCGTTTCGTCGCATTCGCCTCAACACCATATTCACCCAACTTATCTGCGAATTTTTCACGCCACAACTGCAAATCATCTTTGCGTGGATTTAAACGATGACCATATTCATCTGCAATTTTTACACAAAAGTGAACATGCGGCTGCTCGGTGTCTCTATGTTCTGCCATAAACCATTGATGACCAGCAAAGGCTTCTTCTGCGAATGAACGGGCTGCGTTTTTTAGCGCATCTCTATCTGTACCTGCGGGCATAGAAAGCACGATGTTTAAAGATTGCCTTGGACTGCCCTGTTCTTCCGCTTCGGCCTCTGTTTGAGGAATGCCTTGAGCGTCTTTCCAATCATCCAAAATACCAATTGCAGCACCCTTTCCTGAATACACATTACCCTCTTGGTCTTCAATCTCAACCTTGCCATTCCGCGAAATATAATCAACATGATTTGTGAGTTTTGCCATGCTTTTACTGTTACCCGAAACTTTAACCATAACTTCAGGTGTTTTTTTCACTAATTTTCTTGCGATTTCTTTAGCCCTCGCAAGAGACGTTGCCGCAGATGGCTTTACAGCCCCGCCCTGCCCCATTGATTTATCCAATGGGCGCGGACGGACACCCACCAAAGTTTTAACCGCTCGGCCTTTACGACCATTCACAGGGGTTGGGAATAATCGCTCCCCCCATGTTTTGAACTCTTTAACCATAATTAGCCTCGTTTAATACGATAACGCATAAATCCTGGGTTAATGGTTTGGCTAACCATTGATGTATGTTGCTCAATCATTGATTGCAAACCATTGAGCACTTCGTTTAAACCCGACGTTTCAAGATGCCCCTGATTAAGCCGTTTTGCAATTGCATTTAAATTTACCCCAATTTTTCGCAATTGCGCGTTTGATTCTCGTAACGCTAAAATCTCTTCTGTTGAGTATTGCGGCTCATTTGCCATATGCGCACGAATCACGCCAATTACAAAGCCTTGACGCGTTGTACCGTCATGCTCCACAAAAGCATCTAACGCTTGTAGTTCTGATTCATAAAGCATCAGTTTTAAAGGCTTTTTAACGCCCCATTCTTTTTGTTGCTCAATTTTAAAAATTGGTGCGCCCGCTTTTTCGGAATCTAAAATTTGCTTTAGAACCATTGCCGCCAACAAAGATGGTGTGCGCCCTCTTTGTTTAGCGTACTCGTCCCAGTCGTGTTTTCTTGCTCCAAGATGAACCCCAAGTTTTGACATAAGACCTCCTGATTTTATGAAAAGTTTCACTGGTGAAACTTTTAGCGGTAGCGTTCATGCGGCAGCATTTTAAAAGGTTTACCTTTTAACGCCGTTAGGCTATCCTGCATTAGTCTATTTTATATGAAAAAGTTTCACTGGTGAAACTTTTTGTCTCTTTAAACCTAAAAAGACCGCTTGCGCAGTCTTTTTGTAAAATCGGTTTATATTTAAGCCACAGCCCTTTCTCTAATTACCTTTGAAGTGATAAAAACAAATGCTTCATGCGCCAATTTACTCGCCAACAAAACCGCATTTTTATCTTTTTTCAAAACAGTCAGCCATGAATCAATATATGAAGCGTGGTTTTCAATACTTGATTCTTCGGTTAAACCAAGGTGACAATTTAAAAATGCCGAACCCAATTCAGCAACCAACTCTTCAAACGCATAAGCACTATCGCCAAAATTACCGCTAAAATCGCGGTTCAAACGTTTAGCGTGTCCCGTCCAGTGCGTCAACTCGTGCATGATTGTCTGATAACGGCTTGATGTATCTCGACACAATTCAGGATGCGGAATAATGATTTTATCTGCCGACGGAATATAACAGGCTCTATTGCCAAACTCAAAATCAGCACCCGAACAATTCAAAATCTCATCTGCCGCCTCAATAAAACCGCCGCCGTCAAACAAATGAGCCTCACTCCATTGAGTACTGTCTAAACCATCGACTTGAGCCACATTAAACAAACTTAAAGCCTTACCCATAAAATACTGGTCTTTTTTCAAGTCACCCGTTCTGTTTTTTTCTGCCACAAGCGCAGTCGTATAGAAAATACCGCGCGTCGCACACTCACCTTTACGCACTTGCCCGCCCATTGCCTCGGCTTGTTTATACGTTACCCATACATTCGATTCATAACCTGCATCAGCCGCCGCAAGCATCAAAAGAAGAACGTTTATTCCTTTGTAATAAACGCCAGTTTGTGCGTTCATCGGCAAACCACCAAGCCAGCGTGTTTTAAATGGATTAGTGCCTTTTTCAAGCAATGAAATAATTTTGTTTGTGATTTCTTGTTTGATGTCTACCCGCACCTGCTCCGAGGCGAGGGGAGAAGGTTTTGTATTTGGGTTGGTGTTGGAATGGTTTTGGTTGATTTGTTGCATGGTATCGCTCCTTGTTTAGGTTGTTTAAATCTGCTCGTCGGGTCGGGTTGACGTGTT